>DATBZG010000131.1:0-45806 GCA_036513335.1 Solirubrobacteraceae bacterium
CGCAACCGCGATACCCAGCAGCTGGACGCGCGTAGGTCGCCTGCCTCGCACAAGGCGTCCGAGCGCGACAGTGGTGAGCGGATACAGCGAGGAGATGGCCGAAACGATGCTCAGCGCCCCCTGACGCGAGGCGGCGGCATAGGCCAAGTCGCCCCCGACACCGACCGTGGCAACCAGTGCCAGCGTCGGCATCTGGGGCCGGCGGGGCAGGCTGTGGCGCAGCGACCGACCGTTGCCGAGGAGGGCGGCCAGTCCCGCTGAGATTGCGGTGCTGGTGTGCTCGGTCGCGGTTGCCCAGTAGGGGTCGAGATGCGCGGCAGCGTGAAAGCAGGTGAGCATTGTGGCGACGGCGGCGGCCGCGCCCAGACAGATCGCAGCATTGCGGATGACCGTAGCTCTGCTAGTGGTGGGCGAGCTCCACGCGCTGATGGCGCCGCCGATCAGGGCGCAGAGCAGGCCCGCTGCAATGACGAGGTCGAGCGGGTCGCCGCCGATAAGCCCGATCGTGACAGCGCCCGCGGCTCCGAGCGCCCCGACCGGTGCGGTGATGAACGCGTCTCCGCGGCTCAGCGCTCGGTAGATGAGACCGAGCTCGGCGGTCACCGCGACGCCCGCCAAGGCCGCGAACAGCAGCCGTGGGTTGGTGGGAGGAGCCACCCCACGCACAACCAGCGCCGGGAGCAGCAGCAGCACGCCAAGCAGCTCAGACAGAGCCACGATCACGAACACCGACGTGTCGCGTCGTGAGGCGTCGCCGCCAAAGAAGTCGGAGGCGCCCCATCCGATCGCCGCGGCTGCCGCGAACAGGATTGCCATCAGCGCCGAGACCCCAACGACGGGTTTTGTACCAGCAAAATATATTTCACCGGGACAACGTTACCAGCAAAACCTAGATTGCCGGTGGTATGCTCACTACATGCAATCGATCGCTGAGATGCCATTCATCGCCGGCGACGTCGCGCTTGACTTCGTCAACACCGCTGAGGAGCGGGGCCACCCCGACGCGGACGACGCGCTGCGTACGCCTGCCGACCTGACGCTGTGGGGCCAGCGACACGGCTTGATCGCGCGAGGGATCGCGGCCAACGGCGACGAGCAAGCTGAGCTGGGCCGAGCTATTGAAGCCCGCGAGCTCCTTTACGACTTGTTCTTCGCTCGCGCCCACGGGCAGGCGATGCGCAAGGCCCAGTTGGCGCGATTGGCCGAGCTAGTCGCTGAGGCCTATGACGCCGGGCGCCTGCAACCGGCCGATGAGGGAAACGTCGGGTGGCATTGGAGTCGCTCTGAGCTCGCCACCGTCCGTCACGTCGCCGTGACAAGCGCAGTCGATCTGCTTCGGGACAGCCCCACTCCCCGCCTGAAGCAGTGTCCAGGCGATCACTGCGGCTGGTTCTTCCTCGACGCAACCAAGCGCGGGAACCGGCGCTGGTGCTCGATGAGTGAGTGCGGCCAAGAGGCCAAGGACGAGCGACGGCGCGCTCAACGCCGGGCAAGCAGGCGCTGACAGATCCGCGGCGCGCGAGATCGGGCGCAGAGCCGGCCGATAGATCGGCCGGGCACCCAGGTCTGCGCAATGTCACACACAGCCTGGCCGCGCCGTATACACAACTACATGGCGAGTGAGCGCAACGACGAGGAGCTGCTGGCGAGTGAGCGCGCCGAGGATTTCGGTGAGCTCTACGAACGAACTTATCCCATCGTTCGCGCCTATCTGCGTCGGCGTACCGGACCTCGGCCGGATCTCGTACTCGATCTCGTCGCGGAGACCTTCGCGCGGGCGCTCGAGCGCCGGGAGCAGTTCGATCCTGGAAGAGGAGCTGCGGTCGCCTGGCTTTTGGCGATCGCGAGTCATCTGCTCGTGGACGCGGTGCGCCGGGGGCGCGTGGCCGACCGGTCACGTCGTCGTCTTGGCATGGAGCGCATCGAGGTCGATGACGACCAGCTCGCGCTCGTCGAGCGCGAAAGCGCCTCGGGCTTGCAGCAGACACTGACGCGACTTCCCGCAGAGCAGCGAGAGGCGGTGGAACGGCGGGTGCTCCAGGAGGAGTCCTATGCCGCCATAGCGGAGCGCCTGGGGTGCTCCGAGCAGGTAGTGCGCAAGCGCGTCTCGCGTGCCCTTTCCACACTCAAGCGAACCGGCGAGGAGACCGCATGAGCGCAGACCCTTACAGGATCCTTGGTGCCCAGCTCGCCGCGGCAGCCACGCGTATGCAGGAGGCGCGCGCTGAGTCGACGAGCCGTCCAGGGCGGTGGCGCAGGCGAGGCATGAACGCGCCCCTGTTCGCTGCGATCGTCGTGCTCGCCGGTGGCGCGATTGCCGCCGCTGCGACCGGAATCCTGACCGGTAGCCCGGTCCCATCCAGGCAACCTGTCGCGCACACGGGTTCCGGGGCACCGGCGGCCGGCGGCTCGGACCTGCTCGCGCTGCGCGCCGGCGATCCGGAAGGTGGCCTGCCGTGGGGAATGCGGGTCGTCCACACGACCCGGGGGCTCACGTGCGTGCAGGTGGGGCGACTTCAGCGCGGACAGCTAGGCCAGCTCGGCCTCGACGGTGCGTTCCACGATGACGGCCGCTTCCACGTCCTCGCAGCGGACGTGCTGCCGACGAACCTCGCCTCGGAAGACCTCCTCACGTGTGTGCTGCCGTGGCAGTCGTTCTCCTTTGCCGACCTGAGCGCGGACCGCGGCGGAGACCCGGTCCCGTCGGAGGGCGTGAGACCGCCGGCTCGCGAGCTGCGCTCGATCTCCTTCGGGCTTCTGGGCCCAAAGGCGGTCAGCGTCACCTACCGCACGAGCTCTGGGCTGAGGACACAGCCGGTGAGCCCCGGCTCTGGCGCGTATCTGATCGTCGAGCCAGTGCAGGACGCGGGCGCCCAGTTCTCCGTCGGCGGCACCGCAATTGGCTTCGTGTCCTCGCACGCCGTCGACTCCCCGCCATTGGGGCCGAGCGGGAATCTGGTCAGAGCGATCACCTACCGATTCGGCTCGCTCACCTGTTCGATCGGTTCAGGCGCACCGGTCAGAACACTGTGTCCGACGTCCAGCGCTGCGCGCCCCTCCAGCCCGCGCCCGACGCGCGACCTGCACCTACCGCTGCACGCGACCCTCGTCAAGGACACGCCGGCAGCTTGTCGCGCCGCCTTCCTGAACGATCCCTGCTACCGCGTGCTGGTGCGGTTCAAGGCGCCGTACTCCGTCACGAGCGCCGAAAGCGAATACACGGTCGACACCAAGGCGAGCTGTCCAAACACTCCGATTGCCAGCTGGGCGATCGAACGCGACATCAAGCGCGGCGAAACTGTGAACGAGCTGTCCACGTCGTCATTTCATCCGAGCGCCTGCTCAGCCACCGAGACCCTGCAGGTCCGCTACGAAGCCGCCTGGCTCGCCAGGGAGCGCTCGACGCGTCCGCCCACGATCATCGGTTCCGCGAGCCTTCGTGATGCGTCCCGGTGAGACGCGCTGCGCCGGTCGATTGCAGCGAGGCGATGGAGCGTATTCAGAGAGTGAGAACCGTCTTGCCCACGATCTCACCGGCTTCCATGGCCCGGTGGGCATCTGCCACGTGCTCGAGAGCAAACGTGGCTCCGACCTCGATGCGCAGATCGCCCGCATCGAAGTGCGCTGCTGCTTGCTCCAGAATCCCCCGCTGGCGCTCTCGCTGCTCGGTCCACCCGAACACTGAAGGCGCGGGCATCCAGGTGAAGGAGACGCGCAGGTTGCGGTCGTGCATCGCCTTGATTGCCTCGTCCTCCCATGAGCTCTCCACGTTCGAGACGAGGTCGCCGTAAGGGCGCACGAGCGAGAAGGATTCCGTGAACGTCTTGCCGCCGACGGTGTCGTGGACCACATCTGCGCCTGCCCCGCCGGTCCACGAGCGCACGCTGTCCCCAACATCCTCGCGGTGATAGTCAATGCACAGCTCTGCTCCGAGCGAGGCCGCCAACTCTGCCTTCGCTCCTGGTGTGACCGTCGTCGCGACCCGCGCGCCCGCCAGCCGGGCGATCTGGATCGCCATGTGTCCGACGCCGCCGGCGCCGGCCTGAACCAACACGTACTGTCGCTCCGCAACCCGCGCCCGCTCGCGCAACGCCTCCCAGGCGGTGATCGTGACGAGCGGTGCAGCCGCCGCTTCGACAAACGACAGACGCGCGGGCTTGTGTGCCACGTAGCGCTCGTCAAGGACCTTGAGCTCCCCGTACGTGCCCGGCGTCGGACCAAAGCCGCCGTCGCAGAAATAGACCTCATCGCCCAAGCGCACGCGCGTGACCGCCGGTCCCACGCTCTCCACGACGCCGGCTCCATCCCACCCAAGGATCGCGGGCAGCGACCCCCCGATCGTTCCGCCTGAGCGCAGCTTGTAGTCGACCGGATTGATTCCCGCCGCGTGGAGGCGCACGCGAACCTCGTGCTCGGATGTGATCCGGGGGTCGGGCAGATCGGCAAGCTGCAGGACCTCGGGTCCGCCTACAGCTGTCATCAACATCGCGCGCATGTGCGGCCAGCCACCTCTCTCGAGACGAGTCCGCTCAACATAGCGTGGCGCCCTTCGGCAGATTTGAGCGATACGCGCCCGTAGCCTTGACTTAGCCACAGGGCCAGCCGATACAACGATCGTGACTGCAGGAGGTAGCTCGGACACCCGCGTCAGCCGGCTCGAGCCGCGCAGCAAGCGCCCGACCGGCGTCGCCTACGACGCGTTGGGCCTACGATGGGAGTGGCGCTCGCAACGCCGCGTCGCCTCCGCGATGAAAGCTCTCCACAGGCGCCCCCGCCTTGCCCTGTTGCTCTCGGCGCTGATCGCCGTGGGAACCGTCGTGGCGATCGCGGCCTCCGACAAGCCGCGCGCGCTCTGGCACACCGTCGGGCAGATACAGCCCATCTGGCTGGCGGTTGCGCTCGCAGCCGAGTTCGCCGCCTACGCCGGCTATGTCGTCGCCTACCGCTCGACGATCCTCAACCCCGAAGGTCCCCGCCTCCCATTCATGCTGAGCGTGCGGCTCGTCGTCGCAGGCTTCGGGCCGTTCGTCCCGATGGGCGGCTTCGCGTTCGATCGTCGCGCGCTCAGGGCCGTGGACTACAGCCCCCGTCACGCAAGGGTGCAGGTCATGGGGCTGGGCGTGATCGAGTACCTGATGCTTGCTCCCGCAGCCTGTGTGTGCGCGCTGATCCTCGTGCTGGACTCTGCGCACGCATCGCCGGTGCTGACGTTGCCGTGGATCTTCGCCGTGCCCCCCGGCTTCGCGCTCGCGTGGTGGGCTACGAAACCGCCGGTCCTCGACTATTTCCAGCACGCGGAGGACCCGGTGCGTCGGTGGATCGGGGACCTGCTCGCCGGCGTCGAGGTTCTGCGGGGCGTGGTGCTACGCCCGCTCGAGCGGCCGGGCGCGGTGCTCGGAATGGCGATCTACTGGGCGGCCGAGATAGCTTGCCTCGGCTTTGCGTTGCGTTGCTTCGGCGTGGAGATATCGATCCCCGCGCTGGTGGTCGCCTACGCCACCGGCTATGCGGCGAGCAGGCGCTCGCTGCCGTTCGGCGGCGCCGGCATCACCGAGGCCCTGCTCACGATCTCGCTGATCGCCGTTCACGTGAACGCGGCACACGCGTTGTTCGCGGTGATCGCCTACCGGCTCGTGAACTTCATCGTGCCGACGCTCCCTGGCCTGCTCGCACACTCCTCGCTCGAGTCGCTGCTCGAGGGGACTTCAAAGCCGACCGCTCACGAGGGACCAAGCCCGTGAGTTGCCGCGTAGTTGATCGCCGCCGCGCGATCGCGCGCGTCGATCTTCGCGAACAGGTGGTTCACATGGGTCTTGACGGTCGTCTCGGAGATGAACAGGCGCGTCGCGATCTCGCGATTGTTGAAGCCGGCTGCGATCAGCCCCAGAACCTCTCCCTCGCGCCCGGTCAACCCATCGGGCAGCTCCGCGCGCACCGGTGCGTCCGGCGGCGCGGCCGCGGCCAGCAGCCGCGCCTGAAGCGGCGCCGCGAGCGTCATGTGGCCGGCCGCCGCCTGATGCAGCGCGCGTGAGATCTCCTCGCGCCCGGCGTCCTTCGTCAGCACTCCGCGGGCGCCCGCCCGAAGCGCCTCCAGCGCATCGTCGTCCTCGGCGTAGGTCGTGAGGATCAGCACGGCTGTGGCCGGGTGCTCGGCGCGAATCCGTCGCGTTGCGCCTACCCCGTCGAGCTCGGGCATGTGCAGGTCCATCAGCACCACGTCGGGACGGCGGCGCGCCACCAGCTCGAGTGCCTCGAGGCCGTTCGCGGCGGTGCCCACCACGCTCACCTCCTCGAGGAGGTCGAGGATCGTCGCCAGCCCCTCGCGCACGATCTTCTGGTCGTCGACGACCAGCACGCGCAACGACGGGCTCACACCGGGACCTCAGCGCGCACGCGCCAGCCTTTTCGGAAAGGGCCGGCCGCCAGGTCTCCGCCTGCGAGCTCCAGACGCTCCCGCATGCCCGTGAGGCCATAGCCGCCGCTCGGCACACCGCCGACGGAGACAGGTGTCCGTCGCGGCTCGCCGTTGGTGACCGTCACGCTCGTGCCATCTTCCTCGAAGCGCAGACGTACCCGCACGTTCGCGCCCGGGGCGTGGCGTCGAGCGTTCGTCAGCGCCTCCTGGACTGCGCGCATCAGCGCCAGCGCCGCCTCTGGTGGGAGCTCTCGCGCCGACCCTTCCACGATCAGTTCGCCGCGTTCGCCCTGCTCGCGGTGGGCCTTGAGCAGGGCGGCCACGCTGTCGCGCAGTGGCGGCGCGTCGGTGCGCAGGGCGGCGACGGCGCGACGCGCCTCCTCCAGCCCCTCGCGCGCGGTCCCCTGACACGCACGGATCCGCTCGAGCGCGCCCTCCACGTCGCCGCGCTCTGCCAGCAGCAGCTCTGCCGCTTCCAGCTGCACGGTCAGCCCGCCGAGCGCATGGGCGAGCACGTCGTGGATCTCGCGCGCCAGCCGCGTGCGCTCATCCAGCGTTGCGGCACGACGGCTCTCCACCTCGGTCCGCAGCGTCTGCGCGACGAGCGCTTCCGCCGCACGTCCCTGGGCGACGTACTGGCGGCGGGTGAGTCCCAGCAGCCCCGACCCGACCAGGATCGCGGGGTAGCCCAGCGCCGAGCTCGACCCGAGGCTTGCCCACAGGACGCCGATCTCCAGCGCCACGAGACCGAGCGCGAAAGTGCCCAGCGCGTCCAGCACGAAGCCATCGGTCGCCGCGGCCGCGACCGCGAGCGCTGGGAGCGCGAGCGCTGCGCTGCCGTGCTGGAGCGCCGCGAGCAGTCCGCCCGCGAAGGCCATCAGCGCGAGCGCGCCGGCCTGGCGCGAGGGCTGTCGCGGAAGCTTGAACGCCCACGCGAGCGCCGCCAGGTTGGCCAGGACCGCGAGCACGACCAGGAGCCAATTGGGGCCGGCCTGATGTCGGTTGATTGCGACCTCGAAGTCGATCAGCCCGAGCCCGATCAGTCGTCCCAACATCAATGTTCGGCCCGACAGCCCCGTGGGGCGTGGGTGGAGGCCTGGGTGGAGGGGTGCGTGTTGATCCACCCGTAGATCGTCCCACGCGTCGATGACGCGGGCCCTCCTCGCTGCGAGCGTGTGTTCCACAAGCCGAAGCACGAAAAAGGAGCCAGCAAATGCCCACCAGCGCCCTCATCCTCAGTGCCGTAATCCTCGTCGGTGTCCTCGCATCCGACCTCGGCCGCCGTGCCGTCACCCGCAGCCGCCTGCGCCGCCCGCTGCTGATCGCCGGCATCGCCGGGTCGATGTACCTGAGCGCCTTCGCCACGAAGGGCGATGGCCTTGCGGTCGAGCTTGCAGGCGCCGCAGCGGGCGCTGTACTCGGTCTGATCGCGGGAAGCCTGATGCGAGTCGAGCACGACGGCGACGGCCAGGCCTTCACGCGTGCCGGCGCCAGCTACGTCCTGATCTGGGTCGCCGTTGTCGCCACGCGTCTCGCCTTCATCTACGGCTCGGAACACGTGTTCTCCGCGAGCCTGGGCAGCTGGATGGTCGCCCACCACGTCACCACCGCCGCGCTGACCAACGGCCTCGTCCTGATGGCGCTCGCAATGACCGTCGCTCGCACGCTCAGCCTGATCGCTCGCGCCCGCCTGGGTGAGAGCGGTGGCATCGGTCAAGCAACGTTCGGTCAGTCGAACGTGTGAGGGTCGTGGTAGCCACTCAGAGACACGCGAGACATAGTCTTGACGGAGCGGACCAATCAGGGTTAGGTTGGTCCGCTCAGCGCTCGGGGAGGACGCGGAGGTGGATGCTCACGCGTCCTTCAGGCCTTCGGGCGGCACACAAGGCAGGGGAAAGAGGGAAACATGGGGAAGAGGAATCGCATCGTTGGGCTGCTTGCTTTGGGGGTGGCGGTATTCGTGCCGGCGGCCTCCGCGGCGGCAGCGCCGCAGTACGTCGCGTTGGGGGACTCGTACTCCTCCGGCGTCGGCACTCGCGTCTTCTACGAAGAATCCGGGGAATGCGACCGCAGTCCGGACGCCTTCGGACCGAAGATCGCAGCGGCGAAGGGGTACACGCTCAGCTTCCAGGCGTGCAGCGGCGCCAAGACCCCGGAAGTAAACGAAAAACAGCTCGGCACCCTGAGCAGCACGACGAGCCTCGTGACGATCACGATCGGGGGCAACGACGCCGGCTTCAGCAACGTGATGCTCAACTGCGCGCTCTACTACTTCACCTGCGGCAGTGCGATCAGCGAAGCGGAGGAATTCGCCAAGAACAAGCTGCCGGGGCTGCTGGAAACGACCTATAAAGACATCCGGGCGAAGGCGACGACCGCCCAGGTGATCGTGCTCGGCTACCCGAAGCTGTTCACCAAAGAAGGCAAGACGTGCAACGTCAACTTCCTCACTTCCGGCAACGAGAAGAAAATCAACGAAGCGGCGGAAAAACTGGACGCCGTCGTCAAGGCTCGTGCGGAAGCGATGAAATTCACCTTCGTGAACCCGACGAGCGCGTTCGAATCGCACGAGGTGTGCGCATCCGAAGAATGGCTGAACGGTCAGTCTGACCCGCTCTCGGAAAGCTACCACCCGAACGTCAAAGGCCAGGAAGAGTTCACCAAACTGGTCGAGGCGGCAATTTAGGCGATTCACCTATCGCCCGCGGGCTCCGGTCCGCGGGCGGTGATCGCCCGTGACGTTGCGGCGAGCGTCCGGCGAGCGGCTCGGCGACTCAGGTTTCGATCGTGACGAGCGTGCCGATCGGCGTGTACGGCCAGGTCTCAGCTGCCGCTTCCAGCGGCAACTCGACGCAGCCGAGGCTCTGCGGCGTGCCGAACGACGAACGATCGAAGTTGTGCAGCGCGTCGCCGCCGTTGAAGTAGCTCACCCATTTGATGCCCGGGTCTTTGTAGTGAGAGCCGTCGGGGTTGGTGCCGCTCATGGTTGTTTCCGGGAGATGCTCGAACACGGGGAACGTCCCCAATTCCGTTTCCGCGCCCGATATGCCGGTGTTCGCGGGCGAGCTGAGCACGGTGCGTCCGTTGTGCCACAGCGTCATCGTCTCCGGGACTTCGCGGTGCACGTACACGTAGCTGTAGCCGGTGCTCACACGCTTGCCGGCGACCGCCGCGGTGATCAGCTTCTGCCACACCGTAGGGCCGGCGATGCCGTCCACGGTGAGCCCGTTGAGGTTCTCGAACTTCATCACAGCGCCCTTGGTGATCACGGTGGCGCTTTCGGGGGACCACATCGCCTGGAGCTGATGCGGCGTGTTCGCATAGCGCCAGCTGAAGCTGCCGCTCGGCGGTTCCACGGCGGCGTGGGCCTCCGCGCTCAGCGTACGCGCCACCGGTGCGCCCGACGGCTGCCAGTCCAGCGGCAGGTAGCCCGCTTCGGCGAGGAGCTGCTGCAGGCGCAGCGTCGAGCCGGGCGGCACAGTCCATTCGATCCCGTTGGTCGTGCGCAGCCCATGTGCACCGGCCGTGACTGCGACGTCGTGCGGGAGCTGCACGCGCAGCTGCGAGCCGAGCGGCGCCCCCAGACCTGAGGGCTTGAACACGAGCGTGTGGCTGTTGACTTCGTGCCAGTGCCCCCGTGTGCTCGGCGTCAGCTGCGGCCGGCGCGAGCCGAGCACTTCGCTGACGGGCTCCGAGAACGTCAGATAGATGTTGGTCGCGGGGGAGATGTGCGCGCCCGCCGCGGGGATGCTTGCCATCACGGGCGTTTGCGACGGTGGGAACCAGCTCACCTGCGTCGGCGAGCCGACGGTCTCCCAGGGGCGCGCGGCGGCGGCGATCTCGATCGAGCCGGTGCTCGGCTGCATGCCCAGCGATACGGAACGCTGCGCGTTGCTCAGCGTGTGATGGGCGAGGCTCCCGGTGCTCCCGTAGGCGACGGCGCTCACCGGCTGATCGAAGCTGACGCGCACGGGTGCGCCGCTGCTCACCGTCATGAACGGCTCGCTCACGTGTGCCACGGGTGCGTGCAGGGTGAGGCGCTCGGTCTTCTCGCTGCCGAGCGCCCAGCCCAGCCAACCGGGACGGCGGACCTCGACCTGCACCGACACGAGCTCCCCGGGCGTGAGTCGCTCGAGCGGGGTCAGCAGGCCGGCGTCGACCGACATCGCAATCCGCTGGCCGGACGGCCCGAATGCCTCGACGTGCTGGATCGTGCCACCAAGCGGCTGCACGGACACTCGCGCGAGCGCCGTCGAGTCGCCGGCGAGCGTAACTCCTGACCACGCGAGCGCGGCGACGACCAGCACCACGACGACGACGAGGATGGCGATCGCCATCCCGAGCAGCACGCGCTTGCGGTAGGACCCCTCAGCGGGAGCTTCATGCTGGGACAGCGCCCTCGCCATTCCTAGATCGTAGGACTGTTGTGGGCGGACCGTGCCAGCAGCTTTGCCAATTCGCACAGTTTGCTCAGCGTGCCTGCTCCCACGAGCGCTATCTGCCGTCGACGTGCTCCTGCAGCCAGAGCTCGAGCAGCCCCACCTGCCAGAGCTTGTTGCCTTCCAGCGTCGTCTGGTGCTCGTTGGGTCCGGCGAGGAGCATCTCCACGTACCCGGGCGCGAACACCGCACGCCGCGCGACCCGCTCGGGCGTCAGTGCCTCGCGTACCAGCGCGAGCACGTCACCCTCGAGATGCGAGAGCGCCGGCACGGGGAAGTAACCCTTGGGCCGGTCGATCACAGCGTCTGGGAGAACGCCGCGGGAAATGTGCTTGAGGATCCCCTTGCCGCCTTCTGCAAGCTTCAACTCGCCCGGGCATCCGGTCGCCAGCTCGACCAGCTCGTGATCCAGGAACGGCGTTCGCGCCTCTAGTCCCCAGGCCATCGTCATGTTGTCCAGACGCTTCACGGGGTCATCGACGAGCATCACCTCGCTGTCGATTCGCAGCGCCCTGTCCAGCGGTGTGCTTGCGCCGGGGGCGGTGAAGTAGCGCTCGACGAGCTCGCGCGAGGGGTCGCCGTCCAGCCGCAGGCGAGGGTCGACCATTGCGCTGCACTCCGCGTGCGAGCGGTCTACGAACTCGACGACGTACTCGTCGGCGCCACTGCCCGAGACGTCCTCGAGCGCCGGATACCAGGAGTATCCGGCGAAGATCTCATCGGCCCCCTGGCCGGACTGGACGACCTTGACGCGGCGGGAGACGTCCTCGCTCAGGAGGTGGAACGCGACACAGTCGTGAGAGATCATCGGCTCGCTCATTGCGCCGATCGTCGCGCCGATGGCCGGCAGCAACCGAGCTGGGTCCACCTCGATGCGCTCGTGCGTCGTGCCGAACTCGCTCGCCACGAGATTGGAGTACTGGAACTCATCGCCACGCTTGCCACCGGCATCGTCGAAGCCGATCGAGAACGTCGCAAGTCCCCGCTGGCCCTCCTGCGCGAGCAGGGCGACGATCAGGCTCGAGTCCAGACCTCCCGAGAGCAGCACGCCGACGGGAACATCGGCGACCATCCGGCGTCGTACCGCGGTTCGCAGCTTCGCCGATGTCTCCTGCTCCCAGTCGGTGGTGTTCGCCCACCGCTCGGCCCCGGCGCTCGAGGACCAGTAGCGATGCTCGCTGCGCTCACCTGTCGGCTCGATGCTGAGCAGCGTCGCCGGTGCAAGCTTGCGCACTCCGCGCAGGATCGTCAGCGGCGCCGGCACAACCGAATGGAAGCTCAGGTAGTGGTGAAGCGCCACGGGGTCGATCTCCGTGTCGATCCCGCCGCCTCCCGCCAGCAGCGCCGGCAGTGTGGACGCAAAGCGCAGTGCGCCGTCCACCTCGGCCAGGTAGAGCGGCTTGATCCCCAACCGGTCGCGAGCGAGCACGACGCGTCCCGACTCCGTCTCGACGATCGCAAAGGCGAACATGCCGATCAGGTGATCGACGAACCGCTGCGGCCCCCAGTGGTGGAAGGCCTTCAGAATCACCTCGGTATCCGACGTGGACCGGAACGAGTAGCCGGCTCCTTCGAGCTCCGCGCGCAGCTCGGTGTGGTTGTAGATGCAGCCGTTGAACACGATCACGAGCCCCAGCTCAGGGTCGCGCAGGGGCTGGTCGCCGCGGGAGCTGAGGTCGATGATCTTCAGCCGTCGGTGCACGAGCGCGACGCCGTCCTGGTGCCAGTCGCCGGCCCCGTCGGGGCCGCGCGGAGCGAGCGTGTCTGCGATCCGTGCCAGCGCATCGAGGTCGGGCGCACGCGCCCACGCGATCTCTCCGCCAAGGCCGCACATCAGAGTCCTCTACCCGCAGGCCGGCCGTGCGACACGGCCAAGCCGCTCAGGCCGCGCGCGGCGCCGACAGAGCCAGCCGCCCCGGGGGTGCCATCTCTCGCTCCTCGGCGGATTTGACGAGCTGCCTGAACAGCGCGAGTTGGGCGGGGTCATCGATCAGCGTCTCGGCGTGCCATTGAACTCCCAGCACAGGCCATTCCTCCTGGGCTTCGATGGCCTCGATCACGCCGTCTGGAGCCCACGCAACCGCACGCAAGCCACGGCCAAGGTCCTCGACGCTCTGATGGTGAAAGGAGTTCACGGCCGCACGCGGACTGCCCAGGACCGTCGCCAGCCCGCTGCGGGGGGCGACCCTGACCTCGTGCGTGACCTGGCTTCCGGGCGCATCCTGGCGGTGCTCGACGGTGCCGTCGGTGGCATCTGGAAGGTGCTGGTGGAGGGTCCCGCCACGTGAGATGTTGAGCGCCTGGGCTCCGCGGCAGATTCCGAGAATCGGCAGTCCCCGCGCGTCGGCCTCGCGCGCCAGCTGCACTTCGAAGGCGTCGAGCTGGGGCTCCGTCGGGCCAAGCTCGGGATGCGCGGCGCGTCCGTAGCCGGACGGGTCGAGGTCGGGACCTCCGGATAGGAGCACGCCGCTGAGACGGTCCAGGAGGGGTGAGATGCGGTCGAGCTCGAGCGGCGGTAGCACGACCGGGAGGCCACCTGCGCGCTCGACCGCGCGCAGGTAGGACATCCCCAACGCCATCTCCACGCGGGCCGGCTCGCTGTGGCGCTCGCGGCGCACCTGGCCGGCCAGCCGCAGCTCTGAGGTCGTCACACCGATCAGCGCGCTCACGCGAGCACCCACGTGTCCTTGGCGCCACCCCGTTGCGAAGAGTTGACGACGAGCGAGTCACGCTCGAGCGCGACTCTCGTGAGGCCGCCGGGGAAGACCTCGACGCGGTCTCCGACGGCGAAGGTGAACGGGCGCAGATCGACATGACGTGGCTCGAGCTCGTCCCCGCAGACGGTGGGCTCGCGTGAGAGCTGGACTATCTCCTGCACGATGAACTGCTCGGGGGTCCTCTCCAGCTCGCGCGAGACCTCGGCAAGTGTGCGACGGTCGGCGTGCGGACCGACGACGACGCCGATGCCGCCGTGCCCGCCGCGTGGCTTGATCACCAGCTCCTCGATTCGCTCGAGGGCCATCTCCAGCACTCCCGGCTGTGAGAGGTCGTGCGTCGGTACGGACCCCAAGAGCGGCTCTTCTCCGAGATAGAAGCGCACCATCTCCTCCACGTAGCTGTGCACGAGCTTGTCGTCGGCGACCCCTGTGCCGAATGCGTTGACACATGTGAGCGTCTGCGCCTCGAGCGGGCCGAGCAATATCTCCCCGAGCGTAGTGAGCGTCCCGGCGGCGTCGAATAGCCGATCCTCGTTCGTGCGGCGGTAGACAACGTCCACGGCAACGACGCCATCGTCGGTCCGCGCGAACAGCCGGCCGTGCCGGACGCTGAGATCCGTCGGCAGCACGAGCGCCAGCTCGAGTCGGCTCGCGATCGCGCTGTGCTCGTAGTAGGCGGAGTTCGCCGGCCCGTCGGTGAGCACCACGATCGACGGATGCTCGCCGGCGTCCGGCGGCGCGCTGGCACGCAGGGCCTCACCGAGCCACTCGTAGGCCGGCTCCAGCGGTTGCACGTCGAAGCCGTCGGGCACCGGCAGGTGCCCGCTCAGAGCTGCACGCGCCGCGAACGCGTATGCGATCCCAGATGGGGTTCGCACGTTGTCCTCGAGCACCACGAAAGGACCCTCGCCGTCGCGCACCACGTCCAGCCCGGCGATCGCGATCCAACGTGCACAGGGCGGCGGCAGCTGTGCCAGTCTCGGCTCGAAGTACTCGGCGCTCTCGATCGCAGACCAGGGCACGTGGCCGGCGGCGACGATCGCACGCTCGCCGTAGACGTCGGCGACGAAGCGCTCCAGCGCCTCGGCGCGCTGTGCGAGGCCTGCCGCCAGCGCTCTCCACTGATCGCGTTCGATCACACGCGGGACGGGATCCACCACGAACGTCCCTGCCGTCTCCCCATCGGCTGCGCCAAAGCTGACCTTGTCCTCACGCAGGCGCGCCGAGACCGATCGTGAGAGGGCGTGCAGGTCGACGCCGTCGAGCGTGGTGAGCAGGCGCCCAAACGCCTGCTGGGAGTGCAATGTGGCCATTAAGCAACGTTACCCGTATAACTGCCGTTCGATCCTTGGCCAACGGGCCAACAAAGAACCCCGCAAAATGGGCCTTTGGAGATCACCGGCGCGTAATGCGTGGCGTCGAGCCGCGCTTTAGCCCGGATTCACCGTGTCGCCAAGCCGCACCAGTCCCGGCTTGAGGACCTCGCCGAACACCCCGAACGCCAGCGGCTCGGTCGTCGGCAGGTCGCGGCGGTAGGAGAGCAGCTCGAGCGTCGGCATGTCCACGAGGCCGCTGTCCGGGGACTGGCTCGTGACGAGGCAGCGACCCACGTGGCCCCTGAAGGCGACGCGGGCCTGGCCGATCTGCACCGTGTGCCCGACCCACAGGTCCTCCGCATGGGCGTCTGTGCCTGCTACCTCGATCAACATCCGAAATCGCCGTGCGTCGACGGTGTGCCCGCCCGCGATCGCCTCCAGGTGCTCGACCGATGCCGTGGAGATCAGCGACACGGTTCCCTCTAGGCCGCGATCGACGCCGCCACCGCGACTCTCCTCGGCACGCACCAGCCGCAGCTGCCGGCCGCTGTAGGCGGAGATCGCCTCGGACCAGGGCCCCTCGACGAGCCGCGCCGTCGGCGTACGCGAGAAGAAGCGCGTCTCCACATCCGCTCCGAGCCGCACCGTGTCGGACACCACCGATCCGTCGGGGAAGCTCATCGTCAGCCGCTCGGCGGCAGACTCGTAGTCGGCGCGCACGGCGGCGAGGACGCCGATCATCTTGCCGTTGACCATGCGCGCGCGCTCGTCGATCAGATAGAAGCGGCGGTTCTCGGCGACCCCGGTCCGCTCGAGCATTAAGGCCTCTCGCGCGCAGAGGTGTAGCCCCTTGACCGGGGTGGTGGCGAGCGCAACGACGAGGACCGGAGCGCGCCTCTTGCCTGAAAGCGCGGGCGCCGGCCCTGCGGCCACGGTTGACGCGGGCCTGCTCAGCGCGGGTGGTGCAGGTCGGGCATCGCGCACTCAATCTAGCCGCAGAGCGGTGCTCGATCCTGTGACTAGACTTGCGCCATGGAGTTCGGCATCGGCTATTTCGCCACGCACGACGCGGTCGATCCGGCGAGCTTTGCGCGGCTGGTGGAGGAGCGCGGGCACGAGTCGCTGTTCTTCGCCGAGCACACTCACATCCCCGCTTCGCGTGAGAGCCCTTGGCCGGCGGGCGGCGAGCTGCCCCGCAAGTACTCGCACACGTATGACCTGTTCGTCACGCTCACCGCCGCGGCGCTGGCGACGAGCAAGCTGCGTGTGGGCAGCGGCATCTGCCTGGTGGTGGAGCGCGACCCGATCACGACGGCCAAGGAGGTGGCGAGCATCGACCATCTCTCCGGCGGGCGCTTCGAGTTCGGCGTGGGCGCCGGCTGGAACCGCGAGGAGATGGAGAATCACGGCACCGATCCGCGCGTGCGGATGGCGATCATGCTCGAGCGGATCGAGGCGATGAAGGCGATCTGGACGCAGGAGGAGGCGAGCTATCACGGCAAGCACGTCGACTTCGATCGCATCTGGTCGTGGCCCAAGCCGGCACAGCGACCGCACCCACCGGTGCTCGTCGGCGGCAACGGCCCGACGGTGCTCGACCGCGTGCTGCGCGTGGGCGACGCGTGGTTTCCCAACTACGGCTTCGGTGACCTGCTTGAGCGCATCGGGGAGTTGCGCTCGCGTGCGGAGCGCCCGATCGGCGTCAGCGTCATCGGCGTCCCCGCGAAGGCGGCGGTCCTCGAGGAGCTGCAGAACGCCGGCGTGCAGCGGGTGGTGCGATGGATCCCATCGGCCGGGCGTGGGCCGGTGGAGCGCGCGCTGGAGCGCTGGGAGGACGCGATCGCCGAGCTGAACGGCGAGTGACCCCCGAGGAGGCCCGACGCCGCTTCGCGGAGGCTCGGGTGGCACGACTGGCGAGCGCCGACGCGCAAGGGCGTCCGCATCTTGTGCCGGTCGTCTTCGTGCTCTCCGATGAGACGATCTACAGCGTCATCGACGCCAAGCCGAAGCGCACGGTTGCGCTGCGCCGCCTGGAGAACGTGGGCGCCAACCCGCTCGTGTCGGTGCTGGCGGACCACTACGAGGAGGACTGGCGCGAGCTTTGGTGGGTGCGCGCGGATGGCAGTGCGCGCGTGATCGAGCTCGTGCAGCCGGAGGCCCGTCGCGCCGTCGAGCTGCTCACTGCGCGCTATCCCCAGCAGCGCGCAGTTGGGCCGGTGCTGGCCGTCGATGTTGAGAGTTGGAGGGGTTGGTCGGCGGCCTAACCGTGCTGAGCATGCGCCGGCGGCACGCGCCGCTTAGTGCGCGGGATCGGGGCGGGTGCCTGCTGTGTCCGGCTCGATCACCTCGGGGCGACCCAGGTAGTAGCCCTGCACGTAGTCCACTCCGAGCTCGCGCAGGCGCTCCAGCGTCTCGCGGTTCTCGACGCCCTCCGCGACCGTCTTCTGGCCGAAGCTGTGGGCGAGCTGCACGGTTGCGCTGACGAGATGCTGGCTGGCATCGTTCTGGAGGAGGTCGCGGACGAACTCGATGTCGATCTTCAGATGACTGATGGGGAGCGTCTTCAGATAGGTGAACGCGCCGTAGCCGGTGCCGAAGTCGTCCAGCGCGAAGGAGCAGCCGAGCTCGGCGATTCGCTTTGTGAACTTGCCCGCCACATCCAGGTGCTGGCTGAGTGCCGTCTCGGTGATCTCGAAGGTGATCAGCTCGGGGGCCGCCTGCTCCCTGCGGATCGTCGCTTCGATCAGGTCTGCCAGCCCCGGATCACCCAGGGACTGTGCGGAGAGGTTGATGTTGATCGCCTGCCCGCCCGCGGCCAGGCGCGCGGCTTGGCCGATCACCCAGCGGTCCAGCTCGAGGATCAGCCCAAAGCGCTCTGCGGCCGGCAGGAACTTACTCGGCATGACGAGGGCGCCCTTGCGGTCGCGCAATCTCACGAGCAGCTCGTGACTGGCGAGCTCACCTGTTGCCAGGGCGATGACGGGCTGCGCCGCAAGCACCAGGCGCTCCTCGTCCATCGCGTCGCGGAGCCGCCCGATCCAGCTCATCTCCTCTAGCTCGAGGCGAGCCTGCTCGCTCGCCCGCTTGCGCTCGCTGATGTCGCGGAAGACGACGACGCGCCCCGTGAGCCCGCGCTGATCGTCGCCAAGCGGAGCGGCGCTGAGGTCCACCGCCACGCGCGTGCCGTCCCTGCACTGGAGCGCCACGTCGTCGATCCGGATCGGGTTGACGCTAGACCCGATCTCTCGCAGTCGGCACTGCCTGCCCGCACGGCATTGCTCGTAATCGTGGCCACACCCGAGAGTGGCGCACAGCGTTTGGCCGGCCAACTCCGCCTCCGTGTAGCCGAGCAAGCTCTCAGCAGCATGGTTGACGGTGGCGATGAGTCCGTCGGTGTCGAGCGTGAGCAGTCCCTCCTCCATGCTGGCGGTTAGGCCTGCCAGGAAGGTCTCGGTCTCGCGCAGATGCGTTTCGGTCTTACGCTGCTCGGTCACGTCGGTGACGATCGCCAGGTTCCCGATTCGCGTGCCTGCGTCGTCGAGCACCGCGTTCACCGAGATCAGCACCTCGATCGTGCTTCCGTCGCGGCATAGAAACGTCTGCTCCTGGCGCTCGCTCGCGCCGCTGCTCTGGCGCTGGATGCTCGCCCGCGCGTTGGCCATCTCGTGGCTGTCCAGGAAGTCCGAAAGGGGGCGTCCGAGCATCTCTTCGACGGTGTAGCCGAGCATTCTTGCCATGCTCGGATTGACGTAGTCGGTAAGCATCTCGGGATCCACCTGCCAGACGCCCGAGTGGGCGGACTCGAGGATCTGGCGGTAGCGTCCTTCGCTGCGACGGAGCTCATCCTGAGCCACGACCTGCTTGGTAATGTCGTGCGCGATCGACGCGACGCCGACGATCTCACCGGCGCCGTCGTGCAAGGCGAACAGGGTCAGCGAGACGCTGACCGCGGTACCGCCCTTCGACAGCCGCCGGGTCTCGTAGCAGTCGATGTGCTCACCGTCGAGCACCCGCTGCAGCAGCAGCCAGCCCTCGCCGTCCAGATCCTTGGGGATCAAGAAGCTGATCGGGACGCCGAGTGCCTCCTCGGCGGAGTAGCCATAGAGTCGTTCGGCGCCGAAGTTCCAGCTCGTGGTGGTCCCGGCGCGGTCCTTGGAGATGATCGCGTCGGTTGCGCCCTCGACGATCTGCTCGGAGATGCCGCTGCGGTGTCGTCCATCGGATCCGATGGAGCTCGCTTGCGCGAAGGGGTAGGGAGCTCGCTCGGCCTTCCCACGGACCCTCACGGGCATGGGTTGCCTGGTGTCTCGATCGGGCGCAGGAGCGGTGCGGGCATGTCGTCGGCCGACTCCATGAATTCGTATCGGCCGCGCCGATCATCGGCTGAAGTCGAATATATTAAATTTAGGCAGATAGTCAGCGACTAGCGGCAAGCTGCCTAGCGATCGACCTTCCTCCCTGCGCGCTCAGGTCGTGCGGACGATCAGCACGGAGCATGGCGAGTGGTGAGAGACCTTGTCCGGCACCGAGCCGAGCAGGAAGCGCTTCGCGCCGGTCATGCCCTTGTTGCCGACCACCAGGAGGTCTGCTCCCAGCTCCTCGGCGAGATCGAGGATGGTGTCCGCAGGGTCGCCATGGCGCGCGTGCGTGGTTACGGCGACGCCCGCCTCGCGCGCGATCTCCGCGGCGACGGCCAGCGCAGCTTCGACCTCCTGGCTGGGGTTGATCGCCCACTGCAGGTCCTCCGGCGCGTCGCGTCGCTCGCTGCGCAGGCGCTGCTCTGGAACCGGCGCATATGCGCTCACGAGCGCCAGGCTGGCCCCGACTGCGGCCGCCATGTCAACGGCCTCGCGGACCGCTTGTGTGGCCGTGTCCGAGCCATCAGTCCCCACCACGATCGAGCTGAACATGATCCCCTTCTCTTGCGACCGCTGCCTGTCGGCGCGGATCATATCCCCGCCGTCGGCAGCGGCGTGGCTGGGGAGTCTCCGGCGGCGTGCCCGTGGGCGGTGCGTGCATCTCCGGGACAGCAAGTGGACCCCTCTATAATGCTTGCTGGCAAGCAACTAATAAGGCAAGGCGGCTCTGATGGAGTTGACGAAGACCGAGCGCGACGTGACCGAGCATTCACCGCTCGAGCCCACCGAGCGGCTGCGTGCGGTGATTGGCAGGCTCTCGCGACGCCTGCGTCCGACGCTGGCTGGCTCCGGCCTCAGCCCTTCGCAGATCTCGGTGCTGTTTACGGTCGTGCGACTGGGACCCATAGGTCTCTCCGAGCTCGCCGAGATCGAGAGCCTGAACCCCACGATGCTCTCGCGGATCACCGCGCAGCTGTGTGACGCCGGCCTGATCGTGCGCTCGGCCGACCCAGGCGACAGGCGGCAGGCGTTCGTGGCGGCGACCCCGGCCGGGAGGCGCATCCGCGAACGCATCCACCGCGAGCGCACGCGTGCGCTGAGCGCGATCGTGGAGGATCTCGACGAGGCGCAGCGCGAGGCGCTGTGGGGAGCGTTGCCCGTGCTCGAGAGTCTCGCCGCACGTCTTCCGGGCGCTGGGCGATGACGCGCCTGATGGGCGCGGGGCGCGTCACCTTCGCGGCGCTCGCGATCCCCAACTACCGGCGCTACATCGCCGGGCAGTCGATCTCGCTGATCGGCACCTGGATGCAGATGGCTGCGCAGTCCTGGCTGGTGTTGACGCTGACCGGCTCCGCCACCACGCTGGGCGTGATCGTCGCTCTGCAGACGCTGCCGGTGCTGCTGCTGGGGCCCTACGGCGGCGTGATCGCCGACCGTGTCGACAAGCGGCGCCTGATGGTCGCGCTGCAGATCGCCATGGGCGTACAGGCGCTCGTCCTCGGCATCCTCACCGTGACGGGCGCCGTGCGGCTGTGGGAGATCGGCGCGCTCGCGGCGCTGCTCGGCCTGAACAACGCCTTCGAGAACCCTGCGCGCCAGTCGTTCATGCTGGAGATGGTGGGCGCGGAGAGCCTGCGCAACGCGGTCAGCCTGAACTCCGTCCTCGTGAACGTTGCCCGCGTGATCGGCCCCGCCGTGGCGGGTGTCCTGATCGCCACTGTCGGTGAGGGCGTCTGCTTCCTCGTGAATGCCGCCAGCTTCGTTGCGGTCGTCGCGTCGCTGACGACGCTCGATCGCGGTGCGATCTTCCCGAGTACGCCAAGCGGACGTGAGCCGGGCCAGCTGCGCGAGGGGTTGCGCTACGTGAGGAGCACGCCCGAGCTCGGTGTGCCGCTCTTGATGATGGCGCTGGCGGGCTGCCTGGCGTACGAGTTTCAGGTGACGCTGCCGGTGATGGCGCGCCAGGGGCTGCACGCGGGCGCCACCGGATACGGCTTCATGACCGCTGCCATGGGCGTCGGCGCGGTGGTCGGCGGCCTGTTTGTCGCCGCCAAGGGCAGGACCGGCCTACCGACGCTGGTGGTGGCTGCGACAGCGTTCGGTGTTGTGCTCGTGTTTGCCGGTCTCGCGCCGAGCCTCCCGGTGGAGCTGTTCGCGCTCGCGCTGGCCGGCGGTGCAAGCATCTCGTTCATGGCCACCGGCAACTCCACCTTGCAGCTGAACGCGGCGCCGAGCATGCGCGGGCGTGTGATGTCGCTGTGGTTTGTCGCATTCCAAGGCTCCACCCCGATCGGCGGGCCGATCGTCGGCTGGGTGATGGCTGAGGCGGGCGCGCGCGCCGGCCTCGGCCTGGGTGGCGTGAGCTGCCTCGTGGTGGCGCTCCTCGGGCTCGTTGCGATGCGCCGCGTCGCCCCCGGTGCGGTGAGCGCGAAGCTGGCCGCCGACACCAGGTAGAAAGCCGGGATGGAGACGAGCGAGCCGGAGATCCGCTGGGCCGCGGGTGCCGCGGACGTGCGCGGTGCGCTTGCCGTGCGCGAGGAGGTCTTCTGCCGCGAGCAGGGTGTGTCTAGAGAGGAGGAGATCGACGGACGCGACGGCGAGGCGCTGCACCTCGTCGCGCTCGCCCCGGGCGATGGGCGCGTAATCGGCACGCTGCGGTTGCTGATCGACGCGGGCACCGCGAAAGTCGGTCGTGTTGCCGTGGAACGCGACTGGCGCGGCCGTCGTGTCGCTTCGCGAATGCTCGAGCTCGCGCTGGCTGCGGCCCGCGAACAGGGATGTGTGCGGGCCCGTCTGGCGGCGCAGCTGACGGCCACAGGCGTCTACCGGCGTGCGGGCTTCGAGGTCGAATCGGAACCGTTCGAGGATGCAGGCATCCAGCACGTGTGGATGGGGCTGTGGTTGACCCCGCGCGAGGAGGGCGATCGGTGAGCGTGGGGATGCTGTAGTCGGCCGTCGCCGCGTGGTCTACTATTTGACGCGAGCTGGACCCGTGCGCGGATGAGGTTTGACGTGAGCGCTTGCACGCGGACGAGCCAGACCACACACCCGGGCTACCGGGCATACCAACAGGCAGTACCGCAGGGGCGCGGCGGCGCGCACCGGTGAGCGACGGCCTGTCAGGAAGGGACCATCATGAGTCAAGCCGCACCCGCGAGCAGCGTCGCCGAGGGCGCGTTGCCGAATCCCGGTGGTGTCTTCTGGCGTGAGACCCTCGCCCCCTACGCTAGGCCTCGTCTCGACCGCAGCCTGATCGATCTCGCCACCTCGGTCGTTCCCTATCTGGCGCTGTCGTTCTTGATGTACCGAACGCTGGGGGTCTCCTATTGGCTCGTGCTGTTGATCGCGATCCCCGCGTCGGGCTTTCTCGTGCGCACGTTCATTCTCTTTCACGACTGCTCACACGGGTCGTTCATGGCCTCGCGCAGAGCGAACCTGTGGCTCGGCACGGTGCTGGGCCTGCTCGTGTATTCGCCGTTTCTGCGCTGGCGCCACGACCACGCGATCCATCACGCGACCTCCGGCGATCTGGACAGGCGTGGTGGGGGCGACGTGCGCACCCTGACCGTCAGCGAATACCGTGCCCTGTCGCCGCGCTCGCGTCTCGGCTACCGCCTGTTCCGCAACCCGGTTGTGATGTTCGGGATTGGGCCGATCGTGGCGCTGTTGGTGGGGCCGCGTCTGGTCTCGCGCTCGGCACGCCCACGCATGCGTCGCAGTGTGATCGGCACAAACCTCGCGCTCGCGGTTCTCGTCGGCGCACTCTGCTGGCTGATGGGATGGCGCGACTACCTGCTCGTCCAAGCCCCCACCGTGCTGCTCGCCGGCTCCGCCGGCATCTGGCTGTTCTACGTCCAGCACCAGTTCGAGGACGCCTACTGGGAGAGCGCGGAGGATTGGACCTACGCGGACGCTGCGCTGCGCGGCAGTTCCTACCTGAAGCTGCCGAAGGTGCTGCAGTTCTTCTCCGGCAACATCGGCCTGCACCACGTGCACCATCTCAGCGCTCGCATTCCCAATTACAACTTGCAACGCGCGCACGACGAGAACCCGATCTTCCACGACGTGCCGATGCTCTCGCTCGCGGACGGGCTGCGCTCGGTGCGCCTTAAGCTGTGGGACGAGGAGCGCGGCAGCATGGTGACGTTTGCCGAGGCCCATCGCGCGGAAAGAGCGCTCGCGCGTTGACGCTCGAGCTTTCACCTTCGGTACTACGAGCGTCACCGCGCTAACCTGGATATATGGTCACACAGGCTGATCGAGCTGCAGAGAAGCGTCGCGCGAAGCTGGAGGACGTACAGCGCCAGTTGAAAGACGGATCGCTGAAGATCCGCAAGATGACCGCTGAGGAGCGCCAGCTCTTCCCGCCCAAGCCGGCGGACCCCCGCCGCAAACCACGTCGCGCCTGAGCCTCAGTCGGCCCCCGCTCGACCGGCGAGCGACGTTTATGCGACCGCCGGCGCACCCGCGCGGTCGAGTCCCTCGAGATACGGCGAGAGGTACTTCGCCGCGATCTTGGAGGGGGGTGACCACGAGGGCGTCTCGCTGATCTCCGAGCTGAAGCCGTGGCCGCCCGTGATGCGTGCGGTCAGGTAGCGCGGCTCATCGGCCGTCAACAGGATGCCGTGGATCAGCGGATGGAACGGCTCGGGCGTCAGTTGCGCCCCCGCCTCGGCGGCGATCGATTCAGCCACTGCGTCTGCCTGCTGCGCTGCAATGCCCCCGTACTTGACGGCGAAGTCGGTCGCGTCGCCGGCCGCGTAGACGTGCTCCACGTCGGACACCCGTCCATGGGGGTCGGTGCGTAGGAATCCGTGCTCGCTGAGCGGGATGCCGCGCAGGCTCGGACCGTAGAGCTCGGGTAGCGCCACCACGCGCTTGGCGTTCAACCGACGTTCGCCCGGGTTGATCACGACCACGCCCATGTGCGGCACCTCGGCGTATGCCGAGCCGATCGTCTGGATGTGCGCCTCGCTCAGCAGTTGCTCCACCGCGTCGCTGACAGACGAGCCAAAGATCGCGAGCGGCCTGTCCTCAGGCGTCACGATCGTGGTCTCCAGATCCACGTTCATGTCATACGCACGCCCCGCCGTCATCAACGCGAGCTCATACAAAGGCAGCGGCCAGGCCATACGTCCTGGAGAGACGAACGCCACGCTGTCGACGTAACCCTCCTCGATGTCCTGGATGAGGCCGCGAAACGTCTCGTCGAGCTTACGGTCGTCGATCGTCAGCGCGTGTGCGTAGCGAGGATGGATACGGGCGCCCATCGCGATCACCAGCGCGTCGTATTCGATCTCCGCGCCCGCGGAGGTGTGGGCGGTCCGCTTCGCGGGGTCCACCCACGCGAGCTTGTCGACGATCAGCTCGGCGCCCGCCTCAGCGAGCACTGGCGCTAGCGGGTAGTGCCGCGCCTCCGGGTAGGAGAACGGCTCACGAACCGTCATCGGTCGGTAAACGAACTCGGCGTTTGGCGCCAGCATTGTGATCGCGGTTCGCTGCGGTGCGAGCTCGCGCAATGCGAGCAGTGTCTCGAGGGCGCCCACGCCGCCGCCGGCGATCAGGACGCGGAACTTGCTGGTGGAGTCTTGTGTGGTCATGTCCTCAAGCTAAACCCGCACTGGGACCCGCGCAGCCGAGTAAAGCCGTCGTTCGGCGCGGGAAACTACGTAGCCAGGCGGAGAGTCAGCTCGTCAGCGACTGCGTCACGAGCCAGTGAGCGCTCAGGCCGGGGCGGGAGCAGGTTCCTGCTCGGTGAGCGGCACGCCCGCTGCAGCGTAGGCCTCCGGCGCGTCGAGCGTCTCCGCCTTTAGCAGCGCCTGGGCGAGGCCCTCGAGCTGGTCGCGATGATCTTCCAGCAGTCGCGTGACGTCGTGGTGGGCGCTCTCAACGAGCGTGCGCACCTCCTGATCGACGATGCGCTGGGTCTCCTGGGAGGTCTCGCTCACGCCCGGGAGGAACATCCCCTGGCCCTCCTCGGGCAGGACCGAGATCGGGCCGATCGCTTCGCTCATGCCCCAGCGCCCGACCATCTGTCGCGCGATCATCGTCAGCTGCTGGATGTCGGACTCGGCTCCTGTGGTGATCTTCCCGTAGACGACCTCCTCGGCGACGCGGCCGCCAAGTGCCACGTGGATCTTCGCCTGCAGCTCATCCAGCGAGTAGGACACGCGATCTGTGTCGGGCGTTGAGAGCGTCACTCCGAGGGCCATGCCACGCGGGATGATCGAGACCTTGCGCACCGGGTCGGCGCCGGGCGTGAGCATCCCCACCAACGCGTGGCCGGACTCGTGGTAGGCGGTGCGCTCGCGATCGGCGGGTTCCAGCAGCAGACCACGGGGGGCGCCGAGCATGATCTTCTCCAGTGAGTCGGTGAGGTCGGCCATTTTCACCTTCTTGTGCTGGCGGCGGGCGCCAAGCAGCGCGGCCTCGTTGGCGAGGTTGGCGATGTCCGCGCCGACCATCCCGGGCATGCTGGAGGCGAGCGCCTCCAGGTCGACATCGTCATCGAGCGGGATCGAGCGCGTGTGCACCTTGAGGATTTCCACGCGCCCTTTACGGTCGGGCGCCTGCACGGTCACACGCCGGTCGAAGCGCCCCGCGCGCAACAGCGCGGGATCGAGGACGTCGGGGCGGTTGGTGGCCGCGAGCACGATCACCGCCTGTGAGGATTCGAAGCCGTCGATCTCAGTGAGGATCTGGTCGAGTGTCTGCTCGCGCTCGTCGTTGGCCCCGGTCACCGACACCTGACCCTGGCGCGAGCGCCCGATCGCGTCGAGCTCGTCAATGAAGATGATCGCGGGCGCCGCCTCCTTGGCCTTGGCGAACAGGTCGCGCACACGCGAGGCGCCGACGCCGACGATCGCCTCGATGAACTCCGAGGCGGAGATCGAGAAGAAGGCCGCGTGCGCCTCACCGGCGACGGCGCGGGCGAGCAGCGTCTTGCCGGTGCCGGGCGCGCCGGACAGCAGCACCCCGTGGGGCATGCGTCCGCCAAGGCTCCCGTAGCGCTCGGGATTACGCAGGAAGTCGACGATTTCAGAGAGTTCGGCCTTCGCCTCGTCGATCCCGGCGACGTCGTCGAACGTGACGCGGATCTTTTCCGGGTCCACGCGGCGCGCCTGCGATTTCCCGAAGCCACCGAGCGCCCCCATGCCGCTTGCGCTCTTGGCGGCGCGTTTGTAGAACAGCACGAACAGGCCGACGATCAGCAGCGTCGGACCGAAGCCGAGCAGGATCTCCTCCAGCAGCGGCTCGCTCGTGGTCGTCGATTCCGCGTTGATGCGCACGCCCTTTTCCTGCAGCAAAGATGACAGTTGGGCGCCGTTCCAGAAGCTGGGAACCTGCGTGGCGAACAGCTTCGTGGAGGTCGCCTTCTTGTCGCTTTCGGGATAGCGCTGCTTGGCCTTGAACTTGCCCTGGATCGTGTCGCCCTTGGAGGAGATCGTGGCGACCGTGCCACCCTTCACATGCGTCAGGAAATACGGGCTGAACGGCACCGTCACCCGTTCTTCACCGGAAGAGGGCTGGAAGAACAGGACCGATAGCCAGTTGAGCGCGATCAGCGCGATCACGAAGTACCAGAAGCCGCGCAGGCGGTGCGGCGGTCGCCCGGGGTTGGCGTGTTCGGGCATGCCGCGACCGTCGGGGGCGGGCGAGACCTGCCAGCCGCGCTTGTCCCGCGGCAGCGGCGGATGCGCTTCGGAGCGTTCGCCGCCGGAGCGATCTATTGAGGAAGAGCTGCCTGGCGAGTTCGAGGGTGCGGCTTCGTCGGGCACGCCTTCATGCTACGACCATCTCGCCGACGATTCGTTCTGCTTCAGCTCGCTCGAGACCCATGTCGCGACGCAGGAGCTTCCACACGAGCAGGTCGGTGGCCACCACGATCGCGCTCAGACGGCGTTCGCGCGTGGCTCCTCGCAGGCCGTGCAGCTGCGGCGCGAAGGTCTTCTGCGCCCACGCGCGGTGGTAGGCGCGCCCGGCTTCGGTCATCTGGCGAACGGCTGGGATGCGCTCCTCCTGGGAAAGCATCCGCAGGACCGCGCCGCCGTGCGTCTCGTAGGCGTCGAATAGGTTGGCGATCGCCTCGGGCACCTGCCCCACGGGCGCGGCCTCGCGTGCGGCGATCACCCGCTGTCCCCACCACATGTAGGCGGCGGTGAACAGCTGCTCCTTGGAGCCGAACGTCGTGTGCAATGTCTGCGCGCTGACGTCGGCGTCGGCGGCGATCTCGCGCAGGAGAACGTCCTCGTAGGGGTGGCGCGCGAAGTGCTCCCAGGCGGCGCTCAACACACGCGCGCGGGTTTGCACCGCGGCCTCGGCGCGAGCGGACATGCGGTAGGGGCGCTTATGTTGAGATCTGCTCGACATATTGAATTGATATGGAGTAAAGTGAATATTAGCGTGCGCGTATTCCAGACACTGATGGCGTTCAGCGGCAACGCGCCGCCGCAGCTCGCCATCACCCGGGAGCTCGTCGAGCGGGGCCACGAGGTGCGGGTACTTGCGCACGTCGCAGCGCGGGACCGGATCGAGCGCACGGGCGCGGAGTTCCTCGAGCTTCGCCGTGCCGTCCCAGACATGGACATCACACGACGCGACACCGATTCGCTGCGTGACTGGGAGGCGCGTACGCGACCCGGCGCGGGAATGCGTCTACTCAAGAACGGTCTGTTCCCGTTCGTGGTCAACATGTCGCGCGAGTGCGCCGCGGTACTCGAGAGTTGGCCCGCGGATGTGGTGGCGTTCGACTGGATGCTGACGGGAGCGGCGATCGCGGCTGAGGGCGCGGGCGTGCCAGCGGTTGCGCTCGTGCACTGTCCTTATCCGCTGCCTGTACACGGCGCACCACCTCTGTTCAGTGGCCTGCGTCCGCGCGACGGTCGCCTCGGCGCTGCCCGTGACCGGCTGCTCAACCGCATCACGGTGCGTCTGCTTGCGAATGGCCTGCCGCTCGTGAACAAGGCACGCGCCGAGCAGGGCCTCGTGCCGCTTGAGGACTGGAGCGCGCAGCTGCTCCGCGTCCAGGAGATCTGCATGCTGACCGCGCCAGAGCTGGACTTCTCCAGCCGCGGCGCGCTCCCGGCGAACGTGCGCTACGTCGGTCCAGCGTTCGAGCACCACGATCGCGAGTGGCGCTCGCCGTGGCCCGAGACGAACACCGATCCGCTGGTGGTCGCCAGCTTCAGCACCAGCTACATGGATCAGCAGGCGCTCGCGCAGCGCGTCCTCGATGCCCTCGCTGGTCTACCGGTGCGTGTGCTGCTGACGGCCGGCCCGGCGCTCGAGACCCGCGGCCTGCGCGTCCCCGCCAACGCGCACGTCTTGGATTACATCCCCCACCGTGCCGTGTTCCCACACGCGGCGCTCGTGATCACTCACTGTGGCTGGCAGACCATCAACGCTGCGCTCGCGGACGGCGTGCCGCTCGTGTGCGTCCCCGACCAACGCGACCAGCCCGACAACGCCGCGCGAGTGGTGTCCTGCGGGGCGGGCGTGCGTGTCAGCAAGCGGGCGGCGCCGGCCAAGCTCCGGCGTGTGATCGCCGCGGCGCTGGAGAACCCGGAGCTGAAGCGGGGCGCCCTCGCGATGTCTGAGGCTCTTGCTCGCGAAGACGGCGCCGTGCAGGTCGCGAACAGGGTCGAGGTTATTGAGAGTGCCAGAGTCGGTTGATGGGTATGACGTGCACTCCGCTGTCGTGGGTGTAGGCGTGTGCCCCGGTGTACAGCACGACGCCTGCGAGGAACTGGTTCCCCAGCTTGCGGCGAAGCGCGAGTAGTCCTTGAAGCTCGCCCGCGCGTGTGCCGGCCTTGACCTCGAGGGCAACAAGCTTGCCATCTTCGCGTTCGATCACGAGATCGACCTCCGAGCCTGTGTGTGTCCGCCAATGTCCAAGTTGCGTGGGGGAGTCGAGCCAGCTGAGTTGCTTGCAAACCTCGCCTACGACGAACGTCTCGAGGAGATGGCCGAGCTTGGTGAGGGCCTGCGCGGATGCCAGGCCGAGCTTGCTCTCGGTCAGACGCAGCAGACGCGCGGCGAGTCCGCTGTCTACCACGTGAATCTTCGGTGCCGCCCCGATCTGGGGGCCGAGCGTCGTTCCCCAGGCCGGGAGCCGGTGCACGAGGAAGACTGCTTCCAGCAGCTTGGTGTAGTTCTCGGCAGTCGACTTGTCCATGCCGATCGTCGTTGCGGCCTTTGCGATGTTGAGAATCTGGCCCGTCTGGCTCGCGAGTTGACTCAGTAGAAGCGGCAGCTGGCGGCGCTGACGGACACGCGTCAGCTCCATCACATCGCGCTCGATCACGAGGTTGACGTAGTCGTCGAACCAGCGCGCGCGACTCGCGGACCGGGTGTGCCGAAGGACTGGCGGGAAGCCGCCCGCGACGACCCGGCTGACGTACTCCTGGCGCGTGATCGTGGGCGCAGGCGGCTCCACGAGTGAGTCGGGATCGCTCAACAGGGTCTGCGCGAAGTCCTCGCGTACCCCCGCGATCTCACCTTGAGAGAGCGGCAGCACGTCGATGAGATGGGCGCGGCCGGTTAGCGCCTGGGCTGCCGCGGGCAGCGTCGCATACCGAGTAGAGCCGGTGAGCACGAATCTGCCCGGAGAGCCGTCGCGGTTGAGCTCGGCCTTGATCGCGTCGAGCAGCTCCGGCACGTGCTGGAACTCGTCGATCAGCACCGGCGACTCTCCCCGCACGAACAGAGCCGGATCGGCGCGCGCTGCGTCTCGCGTGCCGAGATCGTCCAGGTCGATGATCTCTCGATCCCGGGATGTCGCCAGCGCCCGCAGCAGCGTGGACTTGCCAACTGTGCGTGCACCCTGGAGCACGACAACGGGCTCATCGCTCATGCTGTTGTGGACCACGTCGCGCAGGCGTCGGTCGACCGTCTCGAAGAGGATCGCGGGCATGCCTCCCAGTGTATCTATCTTCCGCGATCTAGTGGCTTATTTTCCGTAATTCATAGGCTGTATTTTCCGTAATTCTACGCCTGTTTCTTACGCAACACTACCCCGACCTGACACGCAGCTCGTCGGCGGACAGCGGCGCCGAGGCGCCTGTGGTGGTTGCGTCCACGGCTACGAGGTTGCCCGTTCCCGGGCGTCTGCATCCACGTAGAAGCCCGCAACTGTTCGTGTGATACCCCGGAGTGCGACGGCGCGGCTCCGGGTCTAGTCTCGAGGAGACCAACTTCGAAGGAGAACAACAGAATGTTCAAGAACGTGCTCGTCGGCGTGGACGGCACGGCCAATGGCCGTGACGCAATCGCATTCGCCTCACGCCTGACCAACCTCGGCGCGAAGCCGACCCTCGTCAACGTGCATCCGGGCGAGTTCCGCCCCCTCCACGCGTTCACCCCAGCGTTGCTTTCCGACGAGGAGCAGGCGTCCACGCAGTTGCTAAAGGACGAGCGCGCCGCGACGAGTGCCGACGCGGAGATCCTCAGCGTCGCGGCCCCCAGCCCTGGTGCAGGGCTTCATTGGACGGCTGAGGAACGCAAAGCAGACCTGCTCGTCGTCGGCTCGTGCGGTCGCAGCGCCCTCGGTCGGGCGATGATCGGAGATGACACGCGTGCGGCATTGAACGGCGCCCCGTGCGCGGTGGCGATCGCCTCTCGCGGCTACGCAGCTCACCCGAGCCCGCTTGCCAAGGTCGGCGTCGCGTACAACGGCTCGCCCGAGAGCGAGGTGGCGCTTGCGAGCGCGCGTGAGCTGGCGGCAGCCAGCGGCGCCGCCATTTCTGCGTTGGAGGTCGTGTCGCTGCCCAGCTATGCGTTCTCCGGGATCGTGTCCCCGCCGCTGGGCGACACGATCGACGCGATGCTCGCACAGGCCAAGGAGCGCATCGGCAAGCTGCAGGACGTGCACGGGGACGCCGTCTACGGCCTCGCGGGTGAGGAGCTCGCGGCGTTCAGCAATGGGCTCGACCTGCTCGTCGTCGGCTCGCGCGGTTACGGACCGATCAAGCGTCTCGTGGTGGGCAGCACCTCTGACTATCTCGAGCGACACGCACGCTGCTCGCTGCTCGTGCTGGTGCGTGGGAGCGAGAAGGCGTGAACGCTCCGGAGCCAGTGAGGATCGTGCTCGCCGACGACCACCTGGTCGTGCGCGCCGGCCTGCGGCTGTTGCTCGACAGCGAGCCGGGCTTGGAGGTGGTCGCAGAGGCCGGCGACATCGAGGCGGCGCGTCGTTATGTGCGCGGACACCACCCCGATGTGCTCGTCCTCGATCTGAACATGCCGGGGGGCTCCAGCCTCGGGGCGATCCCGGCGATTCGCGCGGAGTCGCCCGACACACAGATCGTCGTGCTGACGATGCAGCAGGAGCCCGCCTTCGCCCGCGAGGCGCTCAGCGGCGGCGCGCTCGGCTACGTGCTTAAGGAGGCCGCCGACGAGGAGCTCGTGGAAGCCGTGCGCCGCGCGGCGGTGGGGGAGAGCTACCTGAACCCGCGGCTGGGAGCCCGCATCGCCTCAGAGCCACTGCCGGGCCCGCCGGACGATTTGTCCGGGCGCGAGGTCGACGTGTTGCGACTGATCGCCCTGGGGCACACCAACGCGGAGATCGCGCAGCAGTTGTACCTGTCGGTGCGCACCGTCGAGACGCACCGCTCGCACATCCAGCAGAAGCTGCGTCTGTCGACGCGCGCGGAGCTCGTCGGCTACGCGCTCGACCGCGGGCTGATCGCGGGTCAGTCAAGCGCGGGCTAGCGATTGACGGGGCCGCGCTAGGCTGCGACGCATGCCAACCCTCCCCACAGCGCCGCTCGCGGCCGGCTCGCTGATCGGCAGCTATGCCGTGGTGGCGGCGAGCGGATCACGGCCTCTCGGCGGTGCCGTGCTGGCCGCCGGAGGGCTCTGCTGCATCAGGATCTGGACGCTTCGCCACGGTGCGCGCACGGCCGCGCAGCTCGGGGGCGTCGGATTCGCGGCGTTCGTCGCGTCACATCTTCTCGCGCTCGCCGTCGGCCCGTGGCCCGCGGTGTTGATCGTCGCGGCGATCACCGCGTGGGCGACGTGGACACTCGCCGACTCCCGTCTCCTCGCCCCGGACGCGGGGCTCGCTTTCCGTCCGCCCACGCGCTAGATTTCGCGCCATGGCAGACGCTGCTGTCGTCTCTCCGGGGGTCGTCGCGGGAGAGCGCCCTCCAGCTCCGATGGAGCGCCCGGAATTCCAGATCGTGCCTCGCGCGGGGCTGCCGATCGTCGGCGTGGTGCTCGCCCTGCTGATCGCGGGCATCGCTGTCAATGAACTGTGGCCGCTCGAGTTCCTGCACGTCGTCGCGGGTGCCGCCTGGACGGTGATCGACCTGTTCCTCGGCTTCGTCCTCGGGCCGATCATCGGCAAAATGTCCATCCCCGCACGCGTCGAGTTCACGACTCGGCTGATGCCGAAGATGGTGCTGATCATGCCGACCGTCGTCACCGTCACGCTCGCGGCCGGTTGGCAGCTGTCCACGCACCTGGGCACCAACCTGACGGTCTACCCGCTGCACGGCTGGGTCGTGGCCAGCTTCATCGTCGTCGGCGTCATGGCCGTGATCGCCCTGGGCCTGCTCGAGCCGGCCAACATCGCCGTGCTGACCGAGCTGAAGAAGCCCCAGCCGAACCCAGCCGTGATCGAGCGGCTGATGAAACGTTTTATCTACACAGCCGGCGCCACGGGCCTGATGCAGATCGCGACGTTCGTGATCATGACCAAGCTCGCCTCCGGATGAGCGAGCCGGAGGCGACGGACGCCGTGCGGCTGCCGCCCGTTACCGCGCTCGGGATGCTCTCGCTTGGGCTGGTGCTCGTCGCGGGCATCTATCTCTCTGCCCACCTTCCCGAACACGTGCCGCTTGGCCCGGCGATCGGGCTGCTTGCGGCTTCGGCGGCGGTGTTCGTCGTGAACCTCCTGATGCTCTCCCGCGTCCAGGGCTTTCACTGGCAGCGGATGCTCCAGGTCGGCAGGTGGGCGCTGCTCGCGTACGCGCTGATCGCCGCCATGATCGAGTACGTCTTCCTGCGCAATCACACCAGCGGCGGTGCGCTCGTGGTGCTCACGCTCTCGCTGATCGTCTTCGCGGTCAACGTGCCCGTGCTGATCGGCTTCACCGTCGCCCGCTACGACTGAGCGCCGCACGACTGATCGTCCGTCCCCTCGTTCGTTCGCCCGCCCGCCCGCCCGCGAGCCAGGCTGCGGCCCGCTCCGACATAATCCCCCCGGTGAGAGCCGTCCAGATCGTCGAGGAGTCCGGTCCCGACAGCGCCTTGGCGCTGGTGGAGATCCCTGAGCCCGAGCCGTCGCACATGCTCACCCCGGGCTCCGGTGTGGTCGTCGAGGTGCACGCAGCCGGCGTGTCCTTTCCCGAGGTGTTGCAGACGCGCGGGCAGTATCAGCTGAAACCGCCGCTGCCGTTCGTGCCCGGCAGCGAGGTGGCGGGGGTCGTGCTCAGCGCCCCACCCGGCGCGCAGGTCGAAGTGGGGGAGCGGGTGGCGGCCTTCTGCGCGCTCGGCGGCTTCGCCGAGACGGCGGTCGCCCCTGAGTTCTTCGTCTTCGGACTCGCCGACCGGCTCGACTTCGCGCAGGGCGCCGGGCTGATCCTCAACTACCACACGGCCTACTTCTCGCTGGTGCTGCGCGGCCGTCTGAAGGAGGGCGAGACGGTGCTCGTGCACGGCGCGGCCGGTGGCGTGGGTACCGCCACGCTGCAGATCGCCAAAGGCGTGGGGGCGAAGACGATCGCCCTCGTCTCAAGCGTCGCCAAGCGCGAGGTCGCAGAGGCGGCCGGGGCCGACGAGACGGTCCTCGTCGGCGACGGCTGGAAGGACGAGGTGCTGGAGCGCTCGGGCGGCGGCGTCGACGTGGTGCTTGACCCGGTCGGCGGCGATCGCTTCACCGACAGCCTGCGCTGTCTGCGCGAGGGCGGGCGCCTGGTGGTCGTCGGGTTCACCGGCGGCTCGATCCCCGAGGTGCGCGTCAACCGGCTGCTGTTGAAGAACACCGAGGTCGTGGGGGCCGGCTGGGGCGCCTACGTGATGGGTAAGCCGGACCTGAACCGGGAGATCGGAGCCGCGATCGAGCGCATGATCGACGACGGCGTGGTCACGCCCGTGATCGGTGAGCGCTTTCCGCTCGAGCAGGCCGCCGAGGCCCTGAAAGTGCTCGACGAGCGCCGCGCCACCGGCAAGATCGTGCTCGACGTTCGCGGTGACTGAGCTCCCCGAGTAGTCGGGCTATCCCCACCCCGGCGACGGCAGCCTACCCCCGGTCGGTCGGTGGCCGTCCTGATCGACACGGGCAGCGGTGTGGTTCACCATGCCAGAGGCATGAGTGCCGTCGCCGGACCGCTGACTGCCCCCAAGCCCGCCGCTGACGCGGATGGAGCGAGCACCCCCGTGCCCGTGGACCGCGCCGAGCTTCGCGCGGGCCCGGCCCCCGAGGAGATTCGGGTGCCGGTCATGCAGAGCCTCGACCGGACGATCACGGGCGTGATCACGGCGGTGCCGCCGCTGTTGCTCCTGCTGGCGGCCTGGCAGATGTGGAACCGCGAGCTGCGCTGGCGCGACATCGCGATCTTTCTGATCATGTACGTGCCCACCGGGCTCGGCGTGACGGTCGGCTTTCATCGATTGTTCACGCACCGCAGCTTCAAGACCTCGCCCGCGCTGCGCGGTCTGCTGGCGGTGCTCGGGACGATGGCTGTCGAGGGGCCGATCATCTCCTGGGTCGCCGACCATCGCAAGCATCACGCGTACTCAGACCGCTTCGGCGACCCCCACAGCCCCCACGTAGACCACGGCGGCGGCCTGCGCGGCGCGGTGCGCGGGCTGGTGCACGCGCATGTCGGTTGGCTGTTCGACCACACCCAGCGTGGCGCACGCGAGCGCTTCGCCCCCGACCTCCTCGCCGACCCGGTCGTCTCCTTCGTCGACAGGACGTTTCTGCTGTGGTCGCTGCTCGGCTTCGCGATCCCGTTCGGGCTCGGCGTGCTCTTCGGCGGAACGCTCGACGCGGGCCTCGAGGGCATGCTGTGGGGCGGCGCGGTACGGATGCTGGTCCTGCATCACGTGACCTACAGCATCAACTCGCTGTGCCACTTCTTCGGCCGCCGGCGCTTTCACACTGAGGATCACTCTCGCAACCTGCTGTGGCTGACGCCGTTCTCCTTCGGCGAGGCGTGGCACAACAACCATCACGCCTTTCCCACGTCCGCGTTCCACGGGATCGGGTGGCGCGAGCTGGACCTCTCCGGGCTGGTGATCGCCGCGCTCGAGCGGGCCGGGCTCGCTTGGGACGTTCAGCGCATCGGCGCCGAGAGGCTGGCGGCCAAGGCGCTCTGAGGACGCCGGCTTCGGGCTGCGCTCACAGTTCTCCCTCGGAGCTGTGCGTCATCGTCCCGAACTCCCGGTAGCGGTAGAGCAGCGGGTTGCCGGGTCCACTCTCGACGTGCTCCACCTGACCGACCGCGATCAGGTGGTCGCCGCCCTCGTGCAACTGCTCGAGCTTGCACACGAGCCAGGTGGCCGCGCCGAGGATCCGCGGGACGCCACGGTCGAGCTCCCAGTCGACGCTGTCGAACTTGTCGGGGCCCTTGCGCGCGAAGTTGACGGCGAGGTCCTGCTGGCCGTCGCTGAGGACGTTGATCCCGAACACGCGCGACTCGGTCACGATCGCCAGTAGATCCGAGGTGCGCGCGAGCGAGACAAGGACCAGCGGTGGCTCCAGCGACAGCGAGCAGAAGGCGCTCACCGTCGTGCCGTGCGGGCGCCCGTCGTGGTGGCTGCTGACTACCGAAACCGGCGTGCAGACGCTCGCGAGCGCCTCTCTGAAGGTCTCACTATCCATCGTGGGGGCTCGCGCACACGAGCTCAGGCCGAAGCGCGCGTCAGGCGCTCGAGCTCGTCCTCGCTCAGCTGCAGGCCTGCGACCGCGAGCAACGGGCCGAGCTGCTCCACGTTGCGGGCGCTCGCGATCGCCGAGAGCACGGTCGGCTGCGCGAGCAGCCAGGCGAGCGCAACGCTCGCAACCTCGACGCCGTGTGCGCCTGCGACCTCGTCCAGCGCCTCCAGCACCGCGATCCCGCGGTCGTTCAAATAGGCCGCCGCCCCGGCTGCCCGCGGGCTGTCAACCTGCGCTCCGCCGGGCCGGTACTTGCCGGTGAGAAAGCCGCTCGCGAGTCCCCAGTAGGGGATGCACGCGAGCCCCTCCCGCTCACACACCCCAAGCAGCTCGCCCTCGTAGATGTCACGCTCGACGAGGCTGTAGTGCGGCTGCAGCGCCACGTAGCGGGGCAGGTCCTCGCGCTCGGCGATCGCCAGCGCCTGCACCAATCGGGGCGCCGAGTAGTTGGAGGCTGACACGTAGCGGACCTTGCCCTCACCGATCAGCTCCGCGAACGCCGCCAGGGTGTCCTCGATCGGCGTGTTCGGGTCGTCCTCGTGGGCGTAGTAGAGGTCGATCCGCTCAACGCCCAGGCGCTCCAGCGACGCGGCCGCGGCGGCGCGGATGTTCTGTGGCCCAAGCCCCATGTGCTCGGGGTGTTTTCCCACCTTGGTCGCGAGCACGACGCGCTCGCGCATGCCCGGCCGCGCCGCGAGCCATTCGCCGATGATCGCCTCCGACTCGCCGCCCGAGTTGCCGGGCGCGAACGCGCTGTAGGAGTCGGCGGTGTCGATGAAGTTGCCGCCACCGTCGAGAAAGGCATCGAGCACCTCAAAGGACGTGTCGCGGTCGGCTGTCCAGCCGAAGACGTTGCCGCCGAGGCAGATGTCCGATACCTCGAGATCCGTTCCGGGCACGCTCCTCACAGGTCCTGAGGATATGACGGCGCGGCCAAAGCCGCGGGCCGATCCGTCTCGAGCCCGTCCACGGTGACCCACGCGGCTCGGCCCGGGCGCCGCCGTGAGACGATTTCACGATGGCCTCTCGCGCGCCAATCCCCCTCGACCTCTCGCCGGCGCAGAGCGCCAGGTCGCGGCGATGGATGCCGGCGCTGGCCGCCGGGCTCTCGATCGGCGAATACGCGCGCTCGCTCGTGCGCCGCCTGGCATTCCTCAGCTCGGTACTGGTTGCCGCGATCTGGGCGCTCAGCGGCCAGGGCTACTTCTGGCCGGCGTGGGTGTGGCTCGGGTTGGGCGACCTTGTGCTGCTCGACTTCAGCGCCAGCTGGGCGTGGCGTCAGCAACGCGGCGCCGTACGCCGCGTCGCGTGCGTGTGGGCGCTCGTCGGCGCAGCTGCAGTGATCCTCATCTTCACCTGGTTGCTCACGTGGCTGCTCGCCGGCGCGCAGAGGTTCTGGCCGGCGTGGGCGCTGCTCGGCCTTGCGACCTCCGGCAGCGCGTACTCGTTGATCGCACTGCACGATCGCGTGCTCGTCGCCCGCGGCCGGCGCGCGCTGCGCGCCAGGATCGACCTGCTCACGCGCACGCGCCGCCAGGCCGTCGACGCTCAGGCGGCAGAGCTGCGACGGATCGAGCGCGACCTCCACGATGGCGCGCAGGCGCGGCTGGTGGCGCTCACGCTGCAGCTCGGACGCGCGGAGCTCCGGGTGCAGGACCAGCCCGAGATCCGCGGTCTGATCCTCGACGCCCAGCGCGAGGCCCACCATGCGATCACCGAGCTGCGCGACCTGGCGCGGGGGATCGTGCCGCCGCTGCTGGCCGACCGCGGGCTCGTGGCGGCGGTCGAGTCGCTGTCCGCGCGCTACGGGCTGGGAACGGCGATCGACGCGCGCACGCGCGGCGGGCTCGCGCCGGCGATCGAGAGCGCCGCCTACTTCGTGATCGCCGAGGCTCTGACGAACACCGTCAAGCATGCGGGCGCCTCGAGCAGCTGGATCTCGCTCGTGGACGAGCACCGCTCGCTCCTGGTGGTCGTCGGCGACGACGGACGCGGCGGAGCCGACCCGCTCGGCTCTGGCCTCGCGGGGCTGCGCGCGCGCGTGGAGGCGCTCGACGGCAGCCTTTACGTGGAGAGCCCGCGCGACGGCGGCACCGTGCTCCAGGCGAGGCTGCCATGCGCGTCGTGATCGCCGAGGACCTCGCGTTGTTGCGCGAAGGGCTCGTGGCGCTGCTGCGCGAGAGTCAGATCGAGGTCGTCGCCCAGGTCGAAGACGGCCCGTCGCTGCTGCGCGCGATCGCCGGCCACAAGCCCGATCTCGCGATCATCGACGTGCGCCTGCCGCCAACGTACAGCGACGAGGGGTTGCTTGCCGCGATCGAGGCGCGCCGGCGCCAGCCGCAGCTGGGCGTGCTCGTCCTCTCCCAGTACGTCGAGACCGCCTACGCCAGTGAGCTGATCGGGGGCGACACCGCCGGGATCGGCTACCTGCTCAAGGAGCGCGTCGGCGACGTCAGGGCGTTCCTCGACGCGCTGCACAGCGTCGCCGGCGGCGGCACCGTGCTTGACCGGCAGGTTGTCGCCGAGCTGCTTGCCCCCCGCAACGGCGCCACCGAGGCGCTGTCGGGCCTGACCGCGCGTGAGCAGGAGGTGCTCGCGCTGATGGCCGAGGGACGCTCCAACACGGCGATCGCCGAGAGCATGATCGTGACCCCAGGGGCCGTCGAGAAGCACATCACCAACATCTTCGCCAAGCTCGAGCTGCCCGCGTGCAACGACGATCATCGCCGCGTGTTGGCGGTGCTTACCTATCTGCGAGTCTCGCGTTAGGCTCGGGTGCGATGAACGCTGATCTGTTGGCGCGCGTGCGCGCCGAAATCGACGCGCGTATCGGCGCGCTGCGCCCTGCGCTAGAGGAGTACCAGGAGCTGCTGGACGCCGCCGCGAAGCTCGAGAACGAGGCCGCATCGCAGCCAAAGAGCGAGGTGACGCCTGTGAGGAGACGCGGGCCGCGAGGCTCGGCTGCGGGCGCGCTCGAGCTGGCCGCCTCCGGCTCGCGCAAACGCGCCGCCCCGCGCAGACAGGGCACCTCGAAGCCGGAGTCCGCTCCCCGCGGCGCTGCTGAGAGGGCGATCGTCGCGGCGCTCGAGCACGGCTCGCACACGGTCGGCGAGCTGGTGCTGGTAACCGCGCTGTCCGGCGCTGAGATTCGTGCGGGCGCGAAGAAGCTCGAGCGCGCCGGCGCGATCGGACGCACGCGGCGCGAAGGGCGGATCGCCTACGCGCTGTCGGTGCCCGCCGCGGACTGACGGGCCACGTCGGCCGCCTGCGCCGGCCCGAGGAACGGCGTCAGCGCGAAATAGGTCAACTGTGGGCCGGTGCCCGTCAGACCGCCGAGGCTGTCGTTCTCGATGTAGTGATGCAGCACCTGCCAGATCCCGCCGGCCACAGCCTCCGCGGCTATCGCCGGGACCTCGCCGAGCGCGTAGCCCGGGGCCAGATAGGAGGCGAAGCCGCTCATGCCCGCGTTGCGGATCTCGATCGCGTCCGGGCAGGCCGCGAACGTGTCCACGAGCGTCAGGTGGGCGTGTGCCGGCTCCGAGGCCAGGTACTCCAGCAACGCGCGCACACCCGCGTCGACCGCGCGTGGCCAGTCCTCGCCCTGCGCCTCGTATGCCTCGACAGCGATCCGCAGCGCCTGGTGCATGCCAACCTTCTGCGCTCCCAGGAACGCCTCGTGCTTTGACGAGTAGATGTCGTAGAACGTCTGGTTGGAGACGTTCGCGCGCCGCGCGATCTCGGGGATCGTCAGCGCTGCCAGCCCGCGTTCGGCGACAATCGCCGCCGTCGCGTCCACGATCCGCTCGCGCTGGCTTTTGACGATGAACTGTCGCGGCAGGTCGCTGCGACCGCTGGGCAGTCGTCCCTCCGCGCGCCGCGCGCGCTCGGAGGCCTGCGGGCCGCCGGTGCCCTCCGATTCTCCCCGCTTCACCGGTGGCGCCTCCAGGCCCGACGGCAGGCGGCGCGGGTAACAGGCCGCCCATGCCGCCAGCTGATCGGCGATCTCCGGCAGCTCGCCCGCGCGCCCCTCGCGCAGCCGCGCCGCGGTCACCTCGCGGATCCCGCCGAGGATGAACTTGATCGTCAGGTCCGTGGGCTGCGCTCGCTCGTCGCCGTCACGCCTGGCGTAGATGCTGCGCTCGAGTGCTTCGATCGCGAGCCTGCGCCGCTCCAGTGCCCTGCCGCCGGCGCCGAACGCGCCGAGCACGAGCAGCGACGTTGTCTCAGGCTCCTGCGCCGCCAGCCTAGTGAACGCGCGCATCGCCACCACTAGGCGCTCGTCGGCGGAGCCATCCGATTCGTAGCTGTCGATGACCGTCTTCGCAGTCCGCTGGGCGACCTCGTCGTAGGCGCTCAGGAACAGGTCTTCCTTGTCCGCGTAGAGGCTGTAGAAGGTCGGTTGCGAGACGTGTGCGAGCTTTGCCAGATCCACGATCCGGACCGCCGGGTAGCCCTTCGCCGCGATCAGCTCGACCATCGCCTTCTGCAGCCGGCTGCGCTGGTCGCGCTTGACCAGCTCCGGGTCCAGGCCGTGGGTACCCGTTGGCAGTGGCCTGTAGCGCTCCGTACCGGCCTTGCGGGCGCGTGTTCGCCCTGTTCGCCCCGCCTCGCTACGCGCCGACGATCCGCCGCCGGTCTTGGGCGGCGTATGTCTGACATCGCGAGTCGCCATCCAGCGCACCCCTCCACTTGACCCTAAGGAAAGTCGAGACTATCAAACTGTGCGCACAGGTCAACACAAACATTGAGTCTTGAAGTCAGATCTGTCTCAAAAGATCAATGATCGGAAATCGCAGCAGTGGCGGGTGATCAGCGGGCTGGAAAGCGGCGCTGAGCGTCTCGATCGAGTGAAGTGCCGCAGCAGCCGAGGAGTCAGGTGTCAACCCGCGACTGCGCGCGAGGTGCCGATCACCGCGCCCGCCTGGTTGAGCGCCTGCACGGCCACGTAGGACTCGTGCGCGGGGGTACTCAGCTCGGTCTCAAAGCCGCTTCTGGCGGACGTTGCGACCGGCGCGAGCTGCTGCTGTGTCGCGCCCGCCAGCACCCGCCAGCTGGCGACTTCGGTGGCGCCGTTCCAGCTCGCGTACACGCTCACCGGCGCAGTGGTGCTCGCCGAGGACACCGCGATCGCCGGCGGTTCCGTCGGCGTCGCCGCCCACGCGAATCGATAGGCGCGATAGGACTGGTAGGAGCCGTGCATGTGCGAGTCGTAGATCATTTGCCCGCCGGCCGTGAATTCCGAGAAGTACGGCTCCGCGCCCCAGCCGACGAACACGTTGCCATCTTCCAGCGACTGCACGTTGCCCTGGCTGCCCGCCGACAGGGACGGCGCCTTGTGCGCGTACTGGGCGACCACCGTCTCCGTCTTCGCCCGCGCGTTCACGTCCAGGATCAGCGCGCGCGATTCCGGCTGCACCTTCGGCACGGCGCCATTGTCGAACACGCTGATCGTCCCGCTGGGCAGCACGCTCGCATCGTGCTGGAAGGCGGTGACGGCCGCGCTTGACTGCTTGAACGTCGGGTGCTTGCCGCCGATCCGCGTGAGCACCTGGCCGGTCTGCGTGTTCAGTTCGTACAGCGCCGAGGTGTTGCGCGCCGAGATCAGCGTCCTGCCGTTGGCCAGCGGGTCGATCGAGTTCAGGTGGAAGTAGTCGAACGGCCACGCCACGCTCGAACCCGTGGCCGTGCTGTAGGAGTCAGCCAGCGACACGTGGTTCAGGGCCGACCATTCGCGACGGACGAGGCCCGTCTTCGTGTCGATTTCCTGGTAGCTCGCATCCGTCACCGCCGCGCCGCTCGGACCGCCCACCGAGGAGAGGTCGCACTCGATCGGGTTGAACACCGTCAGCACCGCCGTGTTGTTGGCTGTGATCCGGAATTCGTGCAGGTCCGCGAGGAAGCCGTTGCCCGCGTGCACGGCGCCGATCTGCTGATAGGAGGTGTTGTCGATGATCTCTTCGCCCTCGCCGAACCCCTGCGGCGGGATGTGGCCCTGCCACCACGTCAGGACCGTCTGGCCGTTGTCCTGCTGGACCTGCAGGTTGGTGGCGGCGAGACCCGACGCAAGCGGGTGAAACCACACGAGGTTGCCGTCGCCTTCGAAGATCATCGGTCCGCTGGGCCCCGGGCCGTTGTACGGCGCCGTGAACAGATCGCCCGCCGTCGTCCCTGCGGACTGCGTGGTCTCCAGCACCACCGGCGCCTTCAGTTCCGGGGCGGACAGGAAGTGCTGCCACTCGCCCGGGTACGCAGGCGTTGCGCTCGAGCTCGCCGCCGCTGCCTTGGCGCCTGCGAGCTGCGTGTCCTCGTGGGCGACCACGAAGTGAAACGCGAACGGCTCCGTCTTGCCTCTCACCGTCAGCCTGCCGCGCACGGTGACCGTCTCGCCTGAGACGAACGGCTTGCTCGGCACGAAGCTGGCGCCGTCGCCCTGCGAGTAGCCAGTCAGGTGGCCCGCGTGTGAGCCGCTGAGCGACCCGCTCACGTGGATCGCGCTCAGCTGGGCCGCCGGGATGCCCAGCAGGCTGATCTGGGTGGCGGGCGAGGCTGAGTAGGAGTCGGGCAGCGGCGAGACCGCCAGGCTCGTGCCCGGCAGCACCGCGGAGACGTTGAGTGCACTCGGCGTGCAGCGTCCCGCGCTCGGCGCCGTGTACGCGGATTGCTCCGCGGAGATCCGCCGCGCCGCGAGCGCAAGCGTCGTGGCGCTCGCGAGCACCACCACGATCATGCCGCAGAGAATGGCCTTACGAAGCCGCATCGTGGCTATCGTGGTTCATCGGAACTGGGGAGACTCCTCTTGGCTGACAGGGCCGCGCGCGCGAAGTCCGCGAGGCCGGCGGGCGCTGGATGATCCTAGGTGCTTGACACTGCAGGGCGCTAAGAAGTTGCGAAGAGCAAGCTCCCATGCGCCCGCTCGCCCGACCGCCGTCGTTCGAGCGTACACCCCCTGTTTGGGGGGTTGCCGCGGGTTGACCCGGGGCGCGTTGATTGTATTCGTGGGATTCTCCCCACATGCCCGGCGCCGCCTCGCACAGCCCCGGCCCACTCGATGCAGGCCCGATCGAGGTGCTCGAGGTCATGTCCGACCTGCTCTCCGGCATCGGCGAGGGCTCCCCGCCGGACGCCTTCTTCAGCAGCCTCTGCGAGGCGATCTGCCGGCTGGCCTCGATGAAGCGCGCTGTGCTCGTGCGCTATGACAGCGCCCGCCGGCGCGTGCGTGCGGTCGGCGCGCACGGCATCGAGCTCGAGCCGTTCGCCGACCTGTTCGTGACGATCGGCTCCGTCCCCGTGGCGCGCCGCTCGCTGATGGAGGACCGTGTCCTGGAGGTCATGGGGGCCGAGGACTTCAAGGTCCCGCCTGACGTGCGCGAGCTGCTGGAGGGCGTGCGCATCGTCTGCACGCCGATGGCCGCCGCCGGGCGCTACGTCGGCGTCGTGCTCTCAGAGCGCGAAGCGGGCGCGCCGGAGATGGACGACGACGAGCGCCAGCTGCTGTGGACGCTTGGCAAGGCGATCGCGATGGCCTCCGTCGCCCGCGAGGTCACCGCCTACGATGAGCAGAGCCGCCAGCTGCAGCAGCGCATCGACCTCGCCCGCGAGATCCACGAGGGCGTCGTGCAGCGGCTGTTCGGGGTCTCGCTCGTGCTCTCGCGCGAGGAGGCGCTTGACGCCGACAGCCAGCGCCGCTGCGCCGCCGAGGTGCAGATGGCGCTGTCCGACCTGCGCACCGCGCTGACGCGGCCGCTCGGGCACCTCTCGCGCCCGACAAGCGTCACCTTCGCCGAAGAACTCGAACGCGTCCGCGCGCTCTATCCGGCTCTCGAGATCCTCCTCGACGGGCGCGCCGAGCAGGTCCCGCAGAGCCTCGAGGCGCTCGCCCAGTCGGTCCTCGTCGAGGCCATGCGCAACGCCAGCAAGCATGCCGACGCCAGCACCGTCGACGTCACGCTACGCAGCGACGACGGCACGTTCGTGCTCGCCGTACGCAACGACGGCGCGCCCCTGCGCGAGCGCCGCGCCGCGCCCCACGGTGGGCGTCATGGGGGTGTGGGCCTGCGGCTCGCAACGCTCGAGGCGCTCCAGCACGACGGCGTGCTCGAGTACGGAGAGCTCGAGCCCGGCGTATGGCAGGTACGCCTGATGGTCCCCACCGGCGAGTGAGCGCCATGCCCGAACCCGAGCCCGAGTCACCGCCCGCGGCCGCGCCTTCGGGGGATTCCGAGCTTAGGAAGCTGCGCATCCTCGTCGTCGACGATCACGACGTCGTGCACTGGGGGTTCCGGCTGATGCTCGGGCAGATGCCCTGGGTGGAACGTTGCCTCAGCGCCCGCAACGGCGCCGAGGCGCTCGCCGTCTGCCGCCGCTACGAGCCACACGTGGCGCTCGTCGACCTGTTCCTCGGGCTCGAGTCCGGGCCCGAGATCTGCGAGCGGCTGCGCGCCGAGGCGCCCGCACCGCGCGTCCTCTTGATGTCCGGCGCCGGCGGCATCTCACCGCGCGCCGCCAGGGCCGCCGGCGCGGCCGGCTTCATCTCCAAGGACCAGCCCGCGCCCGAGATCGCCAAGCTCGTGCGCATGGTCGGTGACGGCCAGGAGGTCTTCCGCGACCTCGGCGGCCCCGCCGTCCCCACGCTCACCGAACGCGAGAGCGAGATCCTCGCGCTGATCGCCGGCGGCGCCACTAACCGCGAGATCGCCGCCGAGCTGTTCCTCTCGCCGCACACCGTCAAGGAGCACACGAGCACGCTCTATCGCAAGCTCGGCGCACGCAACCGCGCCGACGCCGTGCAGCGCGCCCAGCGCCTCGGCCTGCACCGCTGAGGGGCTCTGACCCCCCATTCGGGCGGTTGGCGCACGGATTCGCGTAACAACGAGCGGCTGGCGGCGAATATGTCTAGCGAGTGTCTCCTAGTGTCATAGCTGGGCTGTTCCCCGGCCAGGGAAGCCAGACCGGCAATCTTCGCGAGCGCGCCAGCGACGTCGTCCCCGAGCTCGTCGCCGAATGTGAGGCGCTCGTGGGCGAGGATCCCTTTGCGCGCGTCGGCGAGAGCACCCGCTTCGCCCAGCCCGCGATCTACTGCGCGAGCGTCGCCGGCTGGCTGGCGCGCCCCGACTCGGTCGCGCCCGTCGCACTTGCCGGCCACTCGCTCGGAGAGCTCAGCGCGCTGGTTGCCGCCGGCGCGCTCGATCAGGCCGCTGGGCTGCGCCTGGCCGTGCGTCGCGGCGCGCTGATGGCCGACGCCTGTGACGGACAGGATCAGAGCATGCTCGCCGTGCTCGGCGCCTCCCAGGAGCAGGCCGCACAGCTCGCCGGCGAGCATGGCCTCGTCGTCGCAAACGACAACGCCCCAGGGCAGGCGGTGCTGGCCGGCCCCACCGAGCAGCTGCGCGCCGCCTCCAAGCGGGCCCGCGCCGAGCGCATACGCGCGATCCTGCTCGACGTCGCCGGCGCTTTTCACTCGCCCGCCATGGCCGGCGCCGTCGCCCCCTTCCGCGCCGAGCTCGACGAGGTCGAGTTTCGGGAGCCCGCCGTGCCCGTGATCTCCGGCTCGACCGCCCAGCGGTTCGGTGACATCCGCGCCGAGCTGGCCCAGGCGATCGTGACTCCGGTGCGATGGCGCGAGACGATGCTTTCGCTCGCGCAGCTCGGCGCCAACACGTTCGTCGACTTCGGCCCCGGC
>DATBZG010000132.1:0-18567 GCA_036513335.1 Solirubrobacteraceae bacterium
CTTCGACGCTCACGCGGACGATCCGCTGGCAGATTGTCGCCTGCAGACGGGCTCGTTCGTGAGGATGGCCGCATCTGTGCGCGATCTGGCGCACGCCGCAGGGATTCCCTTGGGCTTGGTGCTCGAGGGCGGCTACAACAGTCGCGTGCTGGCCGAGTGCGTGTGCGCGATCCTGCCGATCCTCGCCGGCGCGTCCGAGAAGCCCATGGCGGACGCCGCGGGGGCGCGCGGGCGTGCCTCCGAAGACGAGCGCTCCCAGATCGCGCGTGCCGCCGCCCAGGTGGGCCGCTATTGGCAGCTTTGACGAGAGGGCCTGCCGCAGCGGCGCTGATTGGCTCAGATGCCCTGTCCGGGGAGGAACTCGTTGGTGAAGGGCGGCAGACCCGTGTTGCTCGGGTCGCTCTTGAGCAACCCGTGGGAGTACATCCAGTTGCCGAACGTGGCCCACGCGGACGAGCTCTGCCACCCGTATGGGTCACTCGAGCTCGCGGGCTGGGCCGCCGGCAGGGTCTGTTTGATCGATTCGAGCTGTAGCTTCGGTTCCAGCGAGGGGTTGGCCTTGACCACCAGTTCGGCTGCCTTGGCGGGATCGGCGCGAACGGCGCGCTCGCCGCGCGTCAACGCCTGCAGGAAGGCGCGCAGGTCCACGCCGTCGGTATGCGCCTCGCCTTCTCGCACCACCAGTACCAGCTCGTCGTAGTCGGGTACGCCCGCCTGGTCGATCGGGATCGTGACCGGGTGCTTGTGCATCAGCGCCAGCTGAATCGCCTCGTAGTTCCAGTAGCCGCCGAGCGTCGCCGCGACCTTCCCGGAGAGCATCGCCGGGACGAGGTTGAAGCCGACGTTCACTTCCTTGACGCTCGCGGGCTTGACGCCGGCGCTCTGCAGGGCGGTCTTGAGCTCCGCGGCCTGGTAGGGGATGCCGGCGGTGCCAACGGTCTTGCCCGCGAGGTCCGCGACGCTTTTCACGTGTGCGGAGGGCAGGGCGATGATCGACGTGAGCGGTCGCTGCACGAGCGCCGCGACGGAGACGACTTTCAGCCCCTCGTCGCGCGCCAGCAGAACCTCGGGCTCGTAGGAGATCGCCATGTCGACCTTCCCCGCCGCAAGCAGCTTCAGCGGTTCGGCCGTTTCGGCAGGGACGACCGGCTGAACGTCCAGCCCTACCGCGCCGAAGTAGCCGTCGGCGATTGCCGCGTAGAGCGCTGCATGATCGGCGTTGGGGAACCAGTCGAGCATCACCGAGAAGGGTTTCCGGCTCGCCGCCGAGATCGTTTCCTGCTTGGCTCCGCAGGCCGACAGGCTGAGCGCGATCGAAGCTGCCGCGAAGATCGGCGCGATGCCTCGGCGGACGGCGTGCGGGGTTCTCAACGGGTGTCTCCTCTCGATTGGTTCGCCCAGGGCGCCAGACGGCGTTCAGCGAGGGCAAGGGCATAGAAGCAGGCGACGGCGAATCCGAACAGGACCGCTGTGGCCGCGTACGCTCGCGCTGTCTGAAAGCCGCCGGCGTCGCTCATGATCTCGTGTCCGAGGCCAGAGTACGCTTCCGTGCTCGGGGTGCTGGTCTCGGCGATGAACGCGCCGATCACGCCGACCGCGAGCGCGATCCGCGCACCGCTGAGCGCCGCCGGCAACGCCGCGGGCAGCTCGCCGAAGCGGAAGGTCTGCCAGCGCGAGGCGTCCAGCGTGCGCAGCAGCTTGGCCTGCTCGGGATCGACCGCCGCCAGGCCGTCCACGGTCGTGACCACGACCGGGAAGAAGCAGATCAGCGCGATCACCACGAGCTTGGGAAACAGACCGAAGCCCCACCAGAAGACGAGCAGCACGCCGATCACCGGGATCGGCACTGCCTGTGAGCCCACAGCGAGTGGATAGACGGCGCGGCGCAGCAGCGGCGAGAGGTGGATCGCCACGGCCAGCGCCAGACCGGCCAAAAGGGCGAGACCGAGCCCGAGCACGACCTGCTCGGCGGTGATCGTGAAGTTGTGCCAAACCAGCCCGCCGTTGCTCCACAGCGCTGCCGCGACCGCGTGTGGCGCCGGCAGCAGCTCGCTTTCCACGCCGCCGAGATCGACGTAGAGCTCCCACGCGCCGAGCAGGGCCAGGGCGAGCACGAGCGCCGGAAGCATCCGCGCGGCACGCGAGCTCATCGGCTCGTGTCCATGCCCAGCGCGGCCAGCGCCCGCTCTCGTAGCGCGATCACGTTTGGGTCGGTGCGGGCTCGCGGGCGGGCGATCTCCACCTCCAGTTGCGCCACGACGCGACCCGGCCGGGCCGACATGACCGTCACGCGGTCTGCCAGCAGGACCGCCTCCTCGACATCGTGGGTCACGAGCACGACGGTGCGCGGCTCCCGCGCGAGCGTGCGCGCGAGCCACTCCTGCATCTCGCTGCGCGTGATCGCGTCGAGCGCGCCGAACGGCTCGTCCAAGCAGAGAACCGGCTTGCCCGCCAGCAGCGTGCGCAGGAAGGCAACGCGCTGGCGCATGCCGCCGGAGAGCTCCCGCGGGTATGCGCTCTGGAAGCCGTCGAGCCCCAGCTCGACGAACAGCGTCTGCGCCCGCTCGCGCGCCGGTTCGCGCGGGAGGCCTGCGATGCGCAGCGCCAGCGCGGCGTTGTCCAGCGCGCTCAGCCACGGCAGCAGCAGATCGCGTTGGGGCATCAACACGGCTGGGGGGCACGCGACGGTGCCGCCGTCCGGCGACTGCAGACCGCAGAGCAGCTCGAGCAGCGTGCTCTTGCCACAGCCGCTGGGTCCGACCACCGCGAGCAGCTCGCCCGTCTCGGCGCGCAACGACACTTCGGCCAGTGCCTGTACTTCGTTGCCGCCGCGAGACCGCGAGCGGTAGCTGCGGCTGACACGATCGAGAGCGATCTCCCCTCCCTGCGTCGCCGGCATCGATCGCGGCTGGCTGGGCGATTGCAGTTCGGTCGGCACTTCGCTCCCTTCGCGGGCATTACCCCACAGGTTCTAAGGGTCGGCGCCGGGGAATCGATTCCTGTGCGCCATCTCAGCCGGCCGTCCCGCCAGCCCCCCTGGTGTCTACTTCAGAGCGACGATGCTAGCGCGCGGTGGGCGCCTATTGTGCGGAGGCGACGGGGCGCGTCAGGGCGCGAACGAAGTCCTCGAGCTGCGCGGTCGTCCAGCACTCGAAGGCCGTGCAGAACTCCTCGTAGGCGGCTATTACCGAGTCGCCGTAGTTCCAGTAGAGCCGAGGCTCTGGGTTCAGCCAGAAGGTGCGCCCGGCGCGCGAGGCGATCTGGGCGAAGATGTCGGCGCGCGGGTCGCGCCCGTTGGTGCGCGCGTCGCCGAGCACGATCACGGTCGCGCGCGGGTGCAGATCGTCCTCGACCTGCGTGAGGAACTCCGACCACACGCGGCCGTAGTCGGTGTAGCCGGAGATGTCAGCCACGCCGGCGTCGCCGGAGATCTTCTCGCTGACGGCTTTGAAGTTGCGCTCGTGTTCGAAGATGTCGGTGACCTCGGAGATCCGCTCGATGAACACGAACGAGCGCATCTTGCGAAACGTGTCGTGCAGCGCGTGCAGCACCGACAGGAAGAAGACCGAGGCCGAGGTCACGCTCGTGGAGACGTCACACAGAACGTAGATCTCGGGGCGTTTGGGGCGGCGGGGACGGTACTTCAGCACGACCGGGACGCCGCCTGTCTGCAGAGAGGCGCGCATCGTGCGCCTGACGTCCACATGCGCGTGGCGACGGTGGCCGCGATTCTGCATCCCCTGCGTGGCCAGCCGCCGGCGCAGCTGCGCGACGACTCGGTGCACCGCAGCGAGATCCGCGAGCGGGCCGGAGGGCAGGGCGCGGTCGAGCTCCCCCAGCGCTCGCGCCGGCGGGAGGCTGCCCGTGCGCTCGATCTGCGCGCGCTCGAGCTCGCGCCTGAGCAGCGCCTCGAAGCGCCGCAACGCCTCGCGTGGAAGACCGTAGTGATCGGTTGCCCGCCCACCCTCCGGCGGCAGCTCCGGCTGGGGCTCCGCGCGCAGGCCGAGCGCCCGGCGGATGCGCTGTACGTCCACGCCGATCACGCCCGAGCCCTCCTGGCGCCGGGCGAACGCGGCGATCGCCATGCGCGCGAGATCGCGCATTGCTCCCTCCGAGCCGTCGCGCAGAGCGGCGGCGATCTGTGCGCGCAGCTCCTCGAGGTCCTCCTCGGTGAGCTCGCCCAGCGCCGCGCGCTCACCCTCGCGAATGCCCTCCTGGACGGCAGCTATCTCCGCGGCGCGGAAGAAGAAGCGGTCGAACACCAGCTCGAACACGCGGCGGTCCTCCTGGCTCTTGGCGAGCGTCGCCGCGAGCGCCTCGCGGAAGTCGCGCTGTGAGGTCCAGCTGATCTCGCCCAGGACCTCGAACGCGTCGAGCATCTCCGAGGTGCCGACGGCCACACCTTCGCGGCGCAGCTCCTCACCCAGCTCCAGGATGCGGGCCGGCAGATCTGAGTGGGCCGATACGGATTCCGGTCCGTCTGAAGGATTTGAGGCGGACGGGACGGATTCCGGTCCGTCCCTTTGGTCAGGCGACATCGGCGGGCGAGCGCAGCTTCAGGCCCACGCGGTCGGCTACGACGTCCATGTCGGTGCGGTGCTTGACGATCACCGACATCGTTTCCGTGAACGTGTCCGCGTCGATGTCCTTGACGCCGAGCAGCAGCAGCGCACGCGCCCAGTCGATCGACTCGGCGATCGACGGCGGCTTCTTCAGGTCCAGCGCGCGGACCATGCCGATCACCTCGACGAGCCTGCGTGCGACGGTCTCGGAGAGCTCGGGCGTGTGCAGGCGCACTATTTCCAGCTCGTGCTCGAGCTCGGGGTAGTCGAGCCACAGGTACAGGCAGCGGCGCTTGAGCGCCTCGGTCAGCTCGCGAGAGTTGTTGGACGTCAACAGCACGATCGGATGCGTACGCGACTCGACCCGGCCGAGCTCTGGGATCGAGATCTGGAAGTCGGAGAGTACCTCCAGCAGCATCGCCTCGAACTCCTGGTCGGTCTTGTCGATCTCGTCGATCAGCAACACCACCGGCTCCTCGGAGGCGATCGCCGTCATCAGCGGTCGCGCGAGCAGGAACTCCTCGCCGAAGATGTCCTCCTGGACGGCCTCCCAGCCGGTACCCGATGCCTCGGCCTGGATACGCAGCAGTTGCTTACGGTAGTTCCACTCGTACAGCGCCTTCGCCTCGTCGAGACCCTCGTAGCACTGCAGCCGCACGAGCTCGCGGCCCAGGTAGGACGCGAGCGCCTTGGCGAGCTCGGTCTTGCCGACGCCGGCGGGGCCCTCGACGAGTACCGGCTTGCCCAGCCTCGTGGCCAGGAACGACACCAGCGCCGTCGACTCGCCAGGCAGGTAGCCGACCTCGCGCAGCCCTGCGGACACATCTGCGACGGAGGCGGGCTCCTGAGTCTGGGAGGAGGACATCGTCAGCGCAATGATAGGCGCCGGCCTGTCGCGGGCTCCTGAAGCGTTCGCGCCTATCGAGGGTCGTGTCCGCCGGGCGGGTCCTCGAAGGACAGCTGCTCGGGGGGCGCCGGTGGGTACCGAGGGCGCTGGCCGGCCGCCCCGGGCTCGCGTGCAGCCACGGGCGTCGGGCGTCGTCGCCGCGCGCGGACGGGGTTGACGACGGTTGCCTCGATGTCCGGCGCCGGCTTCGCCTCGACGATCGGCGGGACGCCTGGGTCGGACGGCGAGTAGGGCTCCAGCGGCAGTCGCGGGCGCGTGGCGCGCGCCCGGCGCAGCGGCGGCTCGGGTCGCTCCTCGGCGCGCATGCGCCCGCCGGCGACGAGGAGGCCGAGCGCGAGCAGCAGCGCGATGAAGATCCCCCACTCGACGCCCACGGTCGAGGTGACCTGTTCGTTGCCCTGGAGTTCGGGCTTGTCGAGCAGCCTGTAGAAGATCAACAGCGCCGTCCAGCCGCCGGCGACCATCACGATCAGACCGTCGCCACCGGGGAGTTGGAAGTTACGACGCTCGGCGCGCGCAAACAGCATCGCGAGGATCCCCGCGCTGACAAGCAGCACGGCCGCCTCGACGAACGAGAAGGCCTGGAACGCGCTGAGGCTCGTCTGCGTGGCCTTGGCCGCCCCGTGTACGACCACGGTGTCGGTCTTGTCATACCAGGGCAGCAGCATCGACACGAACAGCCCCAGCGAAGCCAACGCCGCGCGTCGCTGCGCGGGCGCCAGCTCGCGCCACGCGTCTGTGAGCCTGGTCATCGCTGTCCGATGCTCATGCGGATCGTGTCCATGGGAGCCACTCGCGCCTAGTCTAGGCGGGGCGCCTGAAGCTAATGACGGCTGACGACGACGGTGCCGCTCGTGGTGGAGAAGTTGCCCGCCAGGTCTCTCGCCGTGAGCTCGACCGTGAAGGTCCCGCCCTTGCTGGGCGTGACCCACAGCAGCCGCGGCTTGCCGCGTTCGACGGTGGCGCTGTTCGTCCACACCACCCTCGAGCCCTGCCTCACGGTCATGCTCACGGTTGAGATCTTCGACAGCGACAGCTGCACGCCCGCCCTCGCTCCCCCGGCGAGCTTCTTGGAGATCAGTGAGATCACCGGCGGAGTGTGCAGGTCGGCGGTGAAGCTCTGCGCGGCGGTGCAGTAGATCTGATCGCCCGGGATCTGCGTGTCTGCCTGCGCGGCGTGGGCGGAGGAGGCACTCGCGCCGCCCGTGCTCGAGGACGTCGTGGTCGTGCTCGGCGTCGTGGACGTCGTGGTTGTGGTCGTGGTGGAGGTGGGTGTGCTCGCGCTCACCAGCGGCTCGCCCTTGCCCGTGCGTTCGCACAGATGCGCCAGGAATTCTGTGAGCAGTTCGTGGTAGTTGAGGTCGGATTCCCCGAACTGGTCATACATCGACCACGCGCCGGTGTTGTAGAGCGGCACGATTGCGCGCGCCTCGGCGTCGCCCGCTTCGAACAGGGCGAGCCCAAGCGGGTCCTTGGTGATGGCCGTGTAGTCATAGAGCCCCACCAGCGCCTGGATGAAGCCGTTGAGGATGCGATCGCTCGGTGCATAGGTGTACTCCGCATACATCGCGCCGGCGGCCGTCTTCACGCGCACGCCCTGAGGGGGTGCCGTCTCGAAGATCCCCAGCGCCTGCTGGGCGGCGGTCAGGTCCGCCTGTTCCTTGTAGCGCGACCAGGCGCGCGCCAGCACCTGCAGGGCGGTCCCCTGGGAGAGGCCGCTCGTCCACGGCGGTGCGCCTCCGTCGAACGGGAACATGTACTCCCAGGCGATGCCTCCGGCGCGCTCGGTCGCCAGCGGGATCACTTCGGCCAGCAGCTGGCGCAGGTTCGCGTTTTCGTGCCCCGAGAGGTAGTAACCGTTGGCCTCGCCAAAGGTCGCCAGCCACTGGATCTCGATGCCCTCACCGGGGTAGTGCTCCCACACGATCCGGCTGCCTGGGAGGCTGACGCGCTCGTCGTCGCCCAGCAGCGGTTCGGTCGTCCACCACTGGCGGTTGCGTTCGAGCGTGAGGAACAGGGCGGGCAGGCGCGAGGGGATGAACTCGCCTGCCTTGGCGATCGCCTGCACGTTGGCGAGCACGGCGCCCAGTTCTTGCTCGCGGGTGCCGGTGAGCTTGCCGAGCGAGCTTTTCGCTGCGACATAGGCCGCGTAGTACTGGCGGTAGCTCGCTTCGCTGATCGTGGCGGCATGCAGCAGCCCGGCCAGCGCTGCCGTGACGGTCGGCCCGTGGCTCGCCGCCACGTGCGCCGTCCTGCGCACGTGCACAGGCGCGAGCGCGCTGGCGCCTGAGGCTGCGCTCGCGCGGTGGGCGACGGCGGGGGAGGCAGGCAGCCCACCCGCGGCGAGGACGCCCAGGGCGAGCGTCGCAAGACGCTTGGCGCGCACCGCGAGGATGCTACGCGGGCCGGACTTCCTCACTGCAGCCCAGCTTGCAGCTGGGCCTTTCACGGTTGGCGCCACGTCCCCCCGAACACATCTGGGCGCCTTGCAGTTGCGCGGCCCGCCCTGCGGCGGCTACTCCGCTTCGAGCCCGAGCTCCTCGACGCCGTCCAGCTCGTCCTCCTCCTCGTCATCCTCGTCGAGGTCCTCGGCATCGTCGTCGTCGGGCAGCAGATCCGGGCCGGCCCCGTGGGAGAGCTGGAAGCGCTCGACCAGGTCGTCGCGCTTGTCCTCGTCGAGCGGCGAATCCTCGGCGATCAGGACCCACTCCTCGCCGTCGAACTCGTCGGCGTCGAACAGCTCGTGGTCGACCTCCGGGGAGTCGTCGACGACGATCATGATCTCGGTCTGGGGGTTGAAGTAGGTGCCCGGGCGGATGGTGATCTCATCGAGTTGGAACCGGCGCGCGTTGGTCATCGGCCGTTTATACCCCACCGCACGACGGTTGTGTTCACGGCTGGAGCTCCTCGAGCGTGCGCTTGACCTCACTGTCCACGTCGAGCGGCTCGAGTCCCTGGCGCGCGCGCCGCTCGTTGCGGGCGAGCACCAGCTGGCGGACCTCCGCCACGAGCCCCGCGTCGTGCGGATTGGAAGCCTGCATGCCCTCCTGCTCCTGCTCCAGCAGGCGCGCCAGCTCGGTGTCGATGTCGAGCGCCGGCCGGCCACGGCGCACGAGGCGTTCGCTGCGCGCCACGAGCATCTGTCGTATCTCCAGCTCACGCTCGGCACGAGCCTGTGGGGAGTCCGGCGCGGGCGCGGCGCTCGCGACCGTGTGTTCGCCTTCGCGGGAGATGCCGCCGCGTCCGATCTGGTCGTAGGCGCTGCCGCCCCCTCGGGACGCCAGCGCCACGAGCGAGACGATCAGCGCGAGCGCCACGAACCCGAACAGCGCGAAGGCCAGCGCGTTCGGCGCCAGCGCGAGCAGCGCGATCGACGGGGCATTGGGCACTGGCCCTGATTCTTGCCGATCGGCTAGGTGTTCGCTACCCTCCGAGAATATTGACTGACCAGTCAATCTAGAAACGTGCCACCCCGTAAGGAGATCTGAGAATGGTCGATTTCACGCTCACCGATGAGCAGAAGAACCTGCGCGAGATGGCGCACGACTTCGCAGTCAAAGAGATACGCCCGGTCGCTTGGGAGTACGACAAGGAGGGCACGTGGCCCGCGGACCTCATCAAGAAGGCGTGGGACGTCGGGCTGATGAACAGCCACATCGAGGAGGAGTACGGTGGACCCGGCGCCAGCTACCTCGACGGCTGCCTGATCGAGGAGGAGCTTTCCTGGGGCTGCTCGGGCATTCAGACCTCGCTCGGCTGCAACGGGCTGGCGTCTGCGCCAATCGCGCTTGGCGGCTCTGAGGAGACGAAGAAGAAGTACCTGGGCATGCTCACCGAATCGCCCAAGCTCGCGTCGTTCTGTCTGACCGAGCCCGATGCCGGCTCGGATGTCTCCGGCATGCGCACGACCGCCGTCAAGAAGGGCGACAAGTACGTCATCAACGGCTCCAAGTGCTTCATCACCAACGGCGGCTACGCAGACTTCTACACGGTCTACGCGAAGACCGACAAGGACGCCGGGCACCGCGGCATCTCCGCTTTCGTGGTCGAGCGCGACTGGGGTGTCGTGGTGGATAAGAAGGAGGACAAGCTCGGACAGCGGGCGTCGAACACGGCGACGATCTCCTTCAACGACGTCGAGGTGCCGGCGGAGAACCTCCTCGGCGAGGAGAACCAGGGCTTCAAGCTCGCGATGATGACGCTCGACCGCACGCGCCCCGGCGTGGCGGCGATGGCCACTGGGATCGCGCGCGCGGCATTCGAGTTTGCCACCGACTACTCGCGCGAACGCGTGCAGTTCGGCGTTCCGATCGCGATGCACCAGGCGATCCAGTTCATCATCGCCGACATGGCCACCGAAATCGAGGCGGCGCGTCTGCTCACCTGGAAGTCGGCGTTCATGCTCGACAACGGCGAACGCAACACGCTCGTCTCCTCGCACGCCAAGCGCTTCGCCGCGGACACCGCGATGAAGACCGCCACCGAAGCCGTCCAGGTCTACGGCGGCTACGGCTTCATCAAGGACTATCCAGTGGAGAAGCTCTTCCGCGACGCAAAGATCATGCAGCTGTACGAGGGCACCTCCCAGATCCAGCGCCTCGTGATCGCACGCGAAACGCTGCTGCCGCGACGGGTGCAGGAGCCCGCCGCCGCGATGGCCTAGAAGTCTCGCTCGCCGCCCCCGCGCCCCTGTTGGGCGTGAGCGGGGGCGGCCCGCGCTGGACACTCGTTCGATCATCCGCCCACGTGGGTGATCGTCTCTCGCGCGCTCGCCGAAGCCGAGCGTGGATGCCCGGACGCAGGCGTCGTCCGGGTCGGAGGCTGACCTGTTCCGGGTCGCTCGCCGATAACGGAAAGCGAGGGAGACGATGCTCAGACAAGTTGACACGACGGACCGCCCGCCGGCAGGCGCGGCAAGGTTCGACATCGCCCGTGAGGATCTCGACGAGCGCACGTGCGTGATCGCGGTCGGTGGCGATCTGGACCTCTCGAGCGCGCCGCAGTTGAAGTGGATGCTCCTGGACGCGCTGGAGGAGGGGCACGGTCGGCTCGTGCTCGACCTTTCGCGCGCGACGTTCATGGACTCGACGGCTCTCGGCGTGATGATCGGCGTGAACCGCAGCCTCTCCCTCGGCGCGCGGCTGGCGATCGCCGGCGCGCGCCACAACGTGCTGAACATCTTCGAGCTGTCGGGGATGGACGGCGCCTTCGCGATGTTCGGAACGCTCGAGGAGGCGCTCGCATACGTTCGCGGGGACGCCGCCGAAGACAGGTGATGAGAGCACTAACCGTGGCCAGCCGCACCTCCGAGCGCCAAGCACCCTCGCGCCTGCACTCCGGCATGGCTGCGGCTGTGCTCCTGGCATGCTGCGCCCTACTGCTCGTCGCGGCGCCGATCGCGGTGGCGCGTACTTCGCATCCCGGCCACTCTCAGCAAGGTGGCGACCCTTCGCAGACGCCGCCGGTTGCCGCACCGGCCGCGCCCGCGCCGGTCACAGCGCCCGTACCCGCGCCGGTGCCGGTCGCGCCGCAGCCCACACAAGCCGAAGGTGGCGGGCGCCACGGTGCTGGTCGCGAATCGCCCGCCGGCAGCCCCCGCCAGCGCCACGCGGGAGCGCGCCAGCAGGCGGCTGCTCAGGCCACCACCACCGCCGGCCAGGGCACGGCGGCCGCGGACCAGAGCACGAGCTCCCAGCCGCAGGTCGCCACCGAGCAGGGGCCCGGCACGTCCTCGGCCTCCCCGGACTCGGCTCTGGGGTCGCAAACCACCCGCAAAGAAGAACGGGAACGTCGCAACAAAGAAGCGCGGGAACGCCACAAAGAAGAAACGACGCGACGCAAAGAAGCCAAAAAAGGCGGACACACGGGCGAATCGGGCCAGCCGGGCGAAGAAGGCTCCTCGTCGCCCGAACAGGTCGCCGAAGACACGCAGGGCGTCTCGGCGCTCGCGACACCGCCGCCATCGAGCCCGGTCGCGACGATCGCATCGAGCTCGAGCTCCCAGGTGCCTGTCGCGGCGAGCACCCCGTCGGTGGCCGGCGTGTCCCAGCAGGCCGTGGACGGGCAGCGCACGCGCGCCGCGCGTCGACCGCGAGCGAGTCGCGCCCCCGACCGCGCCGCCAAAGCCCGCGTGCTCACCGCCGCCGCGGCCGCACTGGCCGCGCCTGTCCGGACCTTGCGCACGACGGCGCACACTGGGCCCGTCAGGGGCATCGGCGGCGGCTCGCGCGTCACCAAGAAGCCCACCAAGTCCTCGCCACTGGTGACGACGATCACGAAGATCGTGGGCGTGGTGCCAACGCCGATCCGGATCCTGATCGCGGCGCTAGCGGCGCTCGCCCTGGCGCTGGCGGTGCGATCGCGCTTCTCCGCGGCGAGGGCGCGGCGCCTGGAGCGCCAGCGCGGACAGCTGCTGGAGGACGTGGGCCTGCTGCAGGCGGCGCTGCTGCCAGTTGCGCCCGAGCGGCTCGGCCCGGTGGGGACCTCTGCCGCGTACAAGCCCGCGGACGGGCCGGGCGCGGGCGGCGACTTCTATGACGTGTTCGCGCTCGAGGACGGGCAGCTGGCGGTGATCGTGGGCGACGTGTCAGGTCATGGGCGACACGCGCTGCCGCACACGGCGCTGCTGCGCTTCACGCTTCGCGCGTATCTCGAGGCGGGGCTCTCGCCGCGCGACGCCGTGCAGACGGCGGGAGCGGTGCTCGACCGCCAGCTCGGCGGCCAGTTCGCGACGGTGGTGGCCGCCACGTACAACCCGCGCGAGCGCCTGCTGGTTTACGCGTGCGCCGGGCACCCGGCGCCGGTGGTGCTGGGCGCGCGCCCCGACGCCGGCGCGATCGAGCCCGTCACGGCGAGCTCCTCGCCGCCGATCGGCGTGGGCATGCGCACGGGCATCCGCCAGACGACCGTCTCCGTGCCGGGGCGGGCGCAGGTTTGCTTCTACACCGACGGCGTCACCGAGGCGCGAGTCGGCACTGAGCTGTTTGGCGCGGAGCGCCTGCGCGGCACGCTGGCAGAGCTCGGCACGGGCGCCTCGGCGGTGGCGGTGCTCGACAGCGTGGTCGAGCGCGCGGACGCACATCCGGACGACATGGCGGCCTGCCTGCTGCGGGTCGAGGGGGGAGAGGATCCGCCGGAGCTGATCCTGGAGGAGCTGGAGCTCGACCGCGACAGCGCGGGCAGCCGGCGCACGGAGCGCTTCCTGCTCGCGTGCGGCGTCGAGCGCGACGAGCTCGCGGAGGTGATCCACGCGGCCCGCGCGGCGGCCGGTCGCGATGGCACGGCGGTGCTCGAATGCAACCACGCGCAGGTAGCGCCGCACGTCACGCTGCGCCGAGAGCACCTCAGGTATCTGCACGTCCCCCAAACGGAAGTAGAGGTGAGTCGATGAGCCCAGGGCCGACACTTGCGCCCGACGCCGCGATCGTGCTCGGCATCGCAGCGACCGCGATGCCGTTCGCTCGCACCCCCGAGGACGAGCTCGAGCGCTGGCTGCGCCTGCTGCGCCTGCACGGCGAGGTGGGCACCGCGCTGCAGGCACTGGGCCTCAGCGAGGGGCCGCTACCGCTACCGGAGCCGGGTGAGCACAGCGTTGCCGCTCGCCAAGTGCCTGCGGACTCCTCGCCCCGAGACGCGGTCGCGCTCGTCACCGAGCAGGCGGTCAGCGTGGCCGGCGAGCGTGGCGCACACGCGCTCACCACGGCCGATCTGCTGCTTGCGGTGATGCGTGTCTACGGCGATGACTTCGACCGTGCGCTGCGGGCCCATGGCACCGATCGCGACGAGGTGCTCGCGGAGCTCGGCTCCAGGAGGGCCGCTTCGGCCGCGCTGTGAGCGCGCAGACACCCCGCAGCTAGTACATCCGTCCATTTTCAGCCCCGCAGAGCATGTGGGAGCGCCGATGCGTGCATTAACTCCTGCATGGTCGCGCTTGCGCTTGCGCTCGCGGTCGCGCTGTTGACGGTGGGGCTTGCGTTCGCTGCACTCCTCCTCCGACACCGCAGGCTGCAGGTAGAAATCGCCCGCTACAGCCACTCCTCCCGAGATCTGCTCGCGGCGGTGGATGGGCAGGGCCGGATCCGGCAGGTGAATCCCGCCTGGAGTCGTGCGCTCGGCCACAGCGTCGAGACGCTACTCTCGAGCGAGCTGATCGAGCTCGTGCACCGCGACGAACGCGCTGACGTGCGCGCGCAGATCGAGGCGGGGCCGAACATGCCGCGGGCCGTTGTGGACTCGTGCAACCGCTTCCAGGCCTCCGACGGGAAATACCGTTGGCTCGAGTGGGACATGTCGGGCCCGAGCTCACGCGGCGTGGCGCACATGGTCGCGCGCGACATCACCGAGCAACACACTGCACAGGTGCAGCTCGCGAACAGCGCGCGCTCGCTGGAGTTGAAAATTCTCGAGCGCACACAGGAGCTGGACGAGGCGCGCGCCGAGACGCTGCAGCTGCTCGCAGCGGCCGTGGAGTACCGCGACGACAGCACCTTCGGGCACACCGAGCGCGTGGGGCTGATCGCCGCCGAGGTCGCGGCGCGTCTCGGGATGCGCGACGAGCAGGTTCGGCGGCTGCGCGAGGCGGCGCCGCTGCACGACGTCGGCAAGATCGCGATCTCGGACGCGATCCTGCTCAAGCCGGGGCGGTTGAGCCCGCGCCAGCAACGGGTGATGCACACGCACGCCGCCCTCGGAGCGCGCTTGCTCTCGCGCAGCAACTCGCCCGTCCTGCAGATGGCGGCAGTGATCGCCGCCACCCACCACGAGTGGTGGGACGGCAGCGGCTATCCCAACGGCCTCGCCGGGGAGCGGATCCCGCTGGTCGGCCGTGTGGTGGCCGTCGCGGACGTCTTCGACGCGCTCACCCACGAGCGCCCGTACATGGCCGCGTGGTCGGTCAAACAGGCGATCGCGCGGATCCAACGCTCATCGGCGACGCAGTTCGACCCGCGCGTGGTCGACGCGTTCCTCGCGGTGTACGAGGACGCCCGGCTGACTACGGTGCAGGCGCCGCCCCGGGACTCGCTCCAGACGCCGCGGGCGTCCTCGCCGGCCGGCGTCCCCACCGCGCTCCGCTAGTCTCCGCACGCCCTGCCAGCCAGCCAGCCGAGGAGACCAAAAGCATGTTCGTGTTCAAAGCCGCCGTCGTGGGCGCCGGGACGATGGGCGGCCAGATCGCTCAGACGATCGCCGCAGCAGGCATACCAGTCGTCCTGAAGGACATCGACGACGCGCTCGTGCAGGCCGGCCTCGATGAGGCGAGGAACGTCACCCGTGGCCAGATCAGCAAGCTGGTGGAGAAGGGCAGGCTCACCGCCGAGCAGGGCGAGGCGCAGATCGCAGAGGTCGTGGGCAGGATCCACGGCACGACCTCGTATGAGGCCTTCGGCGACGTGGACTTCGTGGTGGAGGCGGTGCCGGAGCGGATGGAGATCAAGCAGGCGGTGTTCGCGGAGCTGGACGCGGCCACGCCAGGGCACGCGATCCTCGCGTCGAACACCTCCTCGCTGTCGATCACGGAGATGGGCGAAGCGACGCTGCGCCCGGAGAACGTGGTGGGCTTCCACTACTTCTACCCGGCATCGATCATGCCGCTGATCGAGATCGTGGAGGGCGAGGAGACCTCGGCGGAGACGGTCGCGGCGGCGATCACGTTCGCGCAGGCGATCCGCAAGCAGCCGATCACTTGCGCGGAGGTGCCGGGCTTCGTCGTCAACCGCATCCTCAACTCGGGCATCTCGGAGGTCTGGCGCGCGCAGGAGGAGCAGGGCCTGTCGATCAAGGCGATCGACGAGGGCGTGGGCGCGGCGGGCGTGGTGCCGGTCGGCCCCTACTACCTGGTGAATCTGCTCGGCCTGGACACGGTCCTGCACGTGGCCGAGCACCTGGTGGAGTCATACGGCGAGGAACGCTTCTACGTCCCGAAGGGCATGCAGCAGCTCGTCGCCAACGGCAAGCTCGGGGCGAAGACCGGGGGAGACGGCTTCTATGACCCGCAGGGCGAGCCCAACATCGAGGGCGACGCGCAGCCGGACGTGGCGGAGCTCGTGGAGATGCTCTCGCTGAAGACGCTGATCGAGGCGTGCCTGGTGCTGGAGGAGGGCGTCGCCACCCACCGCGACATCGACTTCGGGATGATGGCCGGCGCCGGGCTCGATCCCCGCAGAGGGCTGCTTCCGCCCTTTATGAAGGCCGACAGCGAGGGACTGGACACGGTCCTCGAGCGCATGGAGAACGCGCAGGAGAGCTACGGCGAGCGCTTCGCCCCGCCGACGATCCTGCGCCGCCTGGTCGCGCAGGGCCGGTTGGGGCAGAAGAGCGGTCAGGGCTTCTACGCCTACCCGCAGCCGGACGCCGAGCAGCCGGCAGAGGTCGTCAAGCTGGAGACGCGCGCGGACGGCGTGGCGATCGCGTGGCTGGCGAACGGCCAGATGAACTCGATCTCCCCGCAGGTGGTGGAGGACCTGGGCAAGGTGTGGAGCCACGTCAAGGACGGCGCCAGCGTGCGGGCGCTCGTGATCGCCTCCTCCAACCCGTTCCTGTTCTGCGCCGGCGCTGACATCAAGGCGTTCACGACGATGGACGAGTCCACCGGCGCCGATCTGATCAACGGGGCGCACGCGCTGTTCCGCGAGCTCGGCTCGGAGGGCGTCGTGACGATCGCGGCCGTCAACGGTCTCGCCTTCGGTGGGGGCTGCGAGCTTGCGATGGCCTGCGACGTGCGCATCGCGGCCCGCTCGGCGATCTTCGGCCAGCCGGAGATCAAGCTGGGGATCATCCCGGGATTCGGCGGCACCCAGCGCCTACCGCGCTTGGTGGGCGAGAACAAGGCCCTGGAGATGAACCTGATTGGCGACCCGATCCTCGCGGACGAAGCCTTCGAGTTCGGCCTGGTGAACCGTCTCGTGGACGACCACGAACTACTCGACACTGCACTGCAGTGGGCGCGCAAGCTCGCAGCCCAAGCGCCGCTGGCCGTTGCTCAGATCAAAAAGGTCTCCGGCGCAGGCGACCTCGACGACGGCATCGAGCAGGAGAAGCGCGCGTTCGCGGAGGTCTTCGCCAGCGCCGACGCCAAGGAGGGGATCGCCGCGTTCCTCGGCAAACGCGCGCCGCACTTCACCGGTGAGTGAGGTCTTGGATAGGGGCGGCCTCCCGGCCGCCGGGTCGGTTGGCGTGGCGGGCACGGATGCCGAGCAGACACGGCGGCTGGCCGAGCTGATCGCGGACGCGCGCTCAGTCGTGGCGCTGACGGGGGCGGGGATCTCCGTGCCGTCGGGCATCCCCGACTTCCGCACGCCGGGCACGGGCCTGTGGGAGAAGGTGGACCCGATGGAGGTTGCGCACATCGATGCGTTCCACGAGGACCCTGTGCGCTTTTGGAGATTCTACGGCCAGCGCTTCGCGACGCTCGGCGACAAGCTCCCCAACGGCGCCCACCGGGCGCTCGTGGCGATGGAGCAACGCGGCCTGCTGGACGCGGTGATCACGCAGAACATCGACATGCTCCACCGCACGGCGGGGACGTGCGAGCTGATCGAGATGCACGGCAGCATCGCCGGCTGCTCGTGCCTGAGCTGCGGAGGGAGCATCCCCGTCGAGGAGGTGCGCGCTCGTCTGGGGCGGGCAGAGGACGGCGTCCCGCGCTGCGAGGATTGCGGGCGCGCGCTGAAGCCGGACGTGGTGCTGTTCGGCGAGCTGCTCTCGCAGCCCTCGCTGGATCGCGCGCGGGAGCTCTGCGAAGCAGCGGACCTGCTGTTGTGCGTCGGATCATCGCTGGAAGTGCACCCGGTCGCTGGGCTCCCCAGGGTCACCCTCGCCTCGGGCGGTCGGGTGGCGATCCTCACGCAGGGCCCCACGCCCCTGGACGGGATCGCCGACGTTCGCCTCGCCGGCGACGTGGTCGCAGAGCTCCAGGCGCTGTGCGCGGTGCTCGGGCTCGACGTCAGCTGAGCGCCGCGATCGCGGCGTTGCGCCCGGGGATGCCGCTCACGCCGCCGCCTCTGCGGGCACCTGCGCCGCAGATGAGCACCCTCGGGTACTCCGTCTCCACGCCCCATCTGCCCACCTCATCCTCGGACTCTGCGAACGGCCAACTGAGATCGCGGTGAAATATGTGCCCGCCCGGCATGCACAGCTCGCGCTCGATGTCCAGCGGGCTGCGAACCTCGATGCACGGCTCACCGTCTGGGCCGCGCAGCACGCAGTCCGCGAGCGGCTCCGCCAGCACGCTCTCCAGCGAGCGCATGATGGCCGCGGCGGCGTCGGCCTTCGTGCGCCCGGGATCGGCGCGGAACAGGCGGGCGGGCGTGTGCAGCGCGAACACCGTCAGCGTCTGCACGCCCGCCGCCTGCAGTGCCGGCGCGAGGATGCTGGGGTCTGTCAGCGAGTGGCAGTAGGTCTCGCACGGGACCAGTGAGGGGATCTCGCCGGCGCTTGCCTGCTCGAACGCGAGCTGCAGCTGTGAGGCGCTCTCGTTGACGTGGAACGTTCCCGCAAACGCGAGCTCCGGTGGCGTGCGCTCGTCGCGTAGCCGCGGCAGGCGCGAAAGCAGCATGTTTAGCTTCACCTGCGATCCCTCCGGCTGATGTGCTTCCGGCTCGACCCCGAGGAGCCGATCGAGCACGCTCGGCGCCGCGTTCACCAGCACCCTCCTCGCCGACACCCGCTGCTCCAAGCCCAGCTCTCCGTCGGCGCCCAGCTCGGCGAAGCGCAGCTCGGCTCCGTCGCGCCCGGGTTCGATCGCCAGCACCTCGCTGCCCGTCCTCAGCTCCGTGCCAGCCGTCAGGGCCGCCTGGGCGAGCGCGCCGGTCACGGCTCCCATCCCGCCGACCGGCAGTTGCCACTCGCCCGTGCCGCCGCCGATCACGTGGTAGAGGAAGCAGCGGTTCTGCAGCAGGCTCGTCTGATCGGCACCCGCGAACGTGCCGATCAGGGCGTCCGTGAGCGCTACGCCGGCCACGAGGTCGTCAGGGAACGCCTCCGCCACCGCCTCGCCGATCGGGCGCTCGAACAGCGCCTGCCACGCACCCTCGTCGTCCACCAGGCGGCGCATCCGCTCCCGCGAGACGAGCGGCTTGAGCATCGTCGGAAAGACGGCGC
>DATBZG010000133.1:0-6136 GCA_036513335.1 Solirubrobacteraceae bacterium
TTTCGCCTGCCGCCGGCGGCCTTGTGCTGGTTGCATGGGTGGTCGTGCTTGCGGCGATAGGCCTGTCGCTGGTCGCGCGCCGGGACGTCAGCTGAACCAGCTCGTTCGCGATGTGCGGTACAGCTTGCCGCGACAGCAAAAACCCGCTGATTTGCGGGGCATTCTGCGATGGAGCTAGTCGGGCTCGAACCGACGACCTTCTGGCTGCCAGCCAGACGCTCTCCCAGCTGAGCTATAGCCCCGGAATCAGGTGCGGGAAGTGTAGCTACCCAGTCGCGGGACCCTCGTTCTCTTGATCCGGGCACATTTTGCGGATCATTGCTCGGAGCTCATAGTCGCGCGCCCACTTGATTCCTTGGGCCTGGTTGTTTCGCGTGGGGTCGAGGCGAAGGTGCAGCGCACGGCGGCCTGAGATCTCCTCGACCGGGATTAGATAGCAGCGGTGTAGTTCAGGGACATAGGCGCATATCGCGTCGATCTCAGCGGCTGTGTAGCTGGTTGAGACATAGCCGGCGGGTGTGAAGCGGTTGGTCTGCAGTCGGACGGAGAGAACCCCGTTCAGGCGCCGCGCCAGCTTGCATTGGACACGCAGCAGGGTCGGCTCGATGTCGATGACGAGGTCGTAGCGCCTGCCCTCGCACAGCGGCCGCAGGACCGTGAGGCCGAGTTCGATCGCCATCGCAGAGATAGCCGCCTCAGCGGCGGCTCCCTTTTGGCTCGGAGTCAGATGGTCCACAACCGGCACGGTAGACAGCTACGTGTGCCGCGGGTGTGTCTTATGTGCCAGGTGTGTGTCGAGGGTGAGTCGAAGCTCCGCACGCCTTGTGTCGCCGCCAGCCGCTACTGCCGCGGAATGAACTCAGGCACGTCGAGATCGTCGTTGTCGGAGTTGCCGGCCGCCCTCCCGGAGCGTCCGCGCCTGTCACGTCCGCGCGTCTGCGCGGTGTCCTCGAGGCCTTCGTCGGAGCCGACCGTCACCTGGTCCAGGTGTGCGGTCATGGCGCCATGGGTCAGGCGCACATCGCGGATCAGCCGCTCGGCGTTGTTGCGCAACGACACCGACAGCTCGCGTAGGTTGCGTGATATCTCGGTCCCGTCGCTCATGATGTCGTGGGCGATGACGTGCGCTTCGCTGGTGATCTCGCGCGCCTGATCGCGCGCGTGGGTCTTGATCGTGCGGGCGTGCTCTTCAGCTTCCTCCTGCAGGTGTTTGAGCTCCTCGCGGCGCGCGGCAAGCAGCGCCTCCGTCTGCTCCTGACTCTCCCTCGCGATTCGCTCGGCTTCCGACCGGGCGCTCTCCAACAGCGTTCGCGCCTCCTGGTCCGCGGCGGTCCGCATCTGCTCGGACTCCTCCTTGGCAGAGGTGCGCACGCGCTCTGCCTCCTGATGGGTCTTGGCCCAGAGCTGTTCAGCCTCGTGTCGCGCGTCGGCCTGCAGCCGCTCCCCCTGCTCGCGGGCCTGCTCCAGTGCGCGTACCGTCTCCTGGCGTCCCTCCTCGAGCACGCGTGTCGCCTCCTCACGCAGGCGCTCGGCTTCGCCGGTGATCGTCGCCGCTGACTCCTCGGCCTCCCCCGCGGTCTTCTCCGCCTGCTCACGAGCCGAGCCGATCAGTTCCTCGGCCTCCTCCTCAGCCGCTTGCACACGGATATCGGCGGCACGGTCCGCCTCGGAAATTCGCTCCCGCGCGCGCTTCTCGGCCTGGTCACGCAGCTCCGCGGCCGCGCGTTCAGCTGCGCCCACGATGCTCGCCACGCGCCCAGGCGCCGCGCTCAGCGTGTCCGGATCGCCGTCCTCGGCAGCCGGCACCTCAAGCTCTTCGAACTCGTCCACGCAGCCATCCTAAACCGCGGCCCCTGTGAGCGCGCGCAGACGCGCACAGGCCCCTCGACGGTGCGAATAGCGATGGCAGAAATCGTTGGAGATCTGTCCTTGCGGACAACACCAGCATCGGCGATCATCGAACCATGCCCGCCGTCCAACGCAGCCGTCGCATCGTGATCCTCATGTACCCGGGAGTACAGAGCCTCGATGTGACCGGGCCGCTCGAGGTGTTCGCCGGCGCGCAGGGACTGATCGAGCAGACGAGTCGCGCCAGCCGTGGCTATGAGGTGAGCACCGTCAGCCGCGACGGCAGACCTCTGCGCACGTCCAGCGGTCTCACCGTCACTCCGGACGCATGCCTGCGGGACGCGCCGCAGAAGATCGACACCCTGATCGTGCCCGGGGGACAGGGCCGTCGCGACGCCGAACGCGACCAGGTGCTCGTCGACTGGCTCGCCGGCGCCTCCACGGCGGCTCGCCGCACGGCGTCGGTCTGCACGGGTGCCTTTTTGCTCGCGCGCGCCGGACTGCTGGACGGGCGCAGAGCGACGACCCACTGGGCGTCGGCGCGCGAGCTGCAGAACAGTTACCCGGCTGTTGAGGTGGACGCGGACCCGATCTATGTCCAGGAAGGTAATCTCTGGACCTCGGCTGGGGTCACCGCCGGCATGGACCTCTCGCTGGCACTGGTGGAGGAGGACCTCGACCGCGATGCCGCGCTGTTGATCGCCAGGCATCTCGTGTTGTTCCTGCGCCGTCCCGGCAACCAGTCGCAGTTCAGCGCCACGCTCGCCGCGCAGCACGCAGGGCGTGAGCCGCTGCGCGAGATCCAGCGCGCAGTCCTGGAGGACATCGCCGCCGACCACTCAGTCGAGGCAATGGCAGCGCGAGCCAACATGAGCCCGCGCCACTTCGCTAGGGCGTTCCGCGCTGAGACTGGCGTCACTCCGGCACGCCACGTTGAACGTGTGCGCCTGGAGGCGGCGCGGAGGTGTCTAGAGGACGCCGCCGACCCGGTCGCCGTGATCGCTTTGAGCTGCGGCTTCGGAACCGCCGAGACGATGCGCCGCGTGTTCCTGCGCGCGCTCGGGGTGGGACCGGCCGAGTACAGGCGCCGCTTTCAGGCTCCGCCGGCGAGCCGGGCGAAGGCCGGGATCGACGCCACCAACACAAAGGAGAGAGCCGCATGAACATCGCGATCGTCCTATATGACCGCTTTACAGCACTCGACGCGATCGGCCCATACGAGGTGCTCAGCCGGCTTCCCGGCGCGAGCGTGTCGTTCGTCGCGGCCGAGAAGGGTCCCGTCACGACGGACAACGGCATGCTTACGCTGATTGCCGGACACTCGCTCGAGGACGTCCCCCGACCGGATGTCGTGCTCGTCCCCGGCGGTCCTGGAGAGGTCGTGCAGCGCGCCGGCAGCCCCGTTCTCCAGTGGCTGCGCGTCGTCGATGAGACCACCACCTGGACGACATCCGTGTGCACCGGTTCGCTGATCCTCGCCGCCGCGGGGCTGCTCGAGGGTAGGCGCGCCACCAGCCACTGGCTGGCTCTCGATGAGCTCGCTCGCCTTGGCGCCCAGCCGGTCGAGGAGCGGGTGGTCTTTGACGGCAAGCTCGTCACCGGCGCCGGCGTCTCCGCCGGGATCGACATGGGGCTCTCGCTTGCCGCCAGAATCGCGGGGGACACGGTCGCGCAGGCGATTCAGCTGGGAATCGAGTACGACCCGCAGCCGCCGTTCAACGCAGGCTCGCCGGCCACGGCGCCTGCGGAGGTCGTGGAGCTGCTGCGCGCACGCAGTCGCTTCGAGTCTCAGGACGCGTCCGCCGTGCCTGGCTGAGCCCCCAGCCGCAGCGGTTTTTCAAAGGGCCGAGCGCTAACCTGCGACAGCCTATGGCTGAGTACAGATACGACCCCCACGAGATCGAGCCGCGCTGGCAGGCCGTGTGGGCTGGCGAGCGCACCTGGGAGGTATCGAACGAGGCTGCTGCTGGCATACGGGCGGGGTCCGCGGAGCCACCCAGCACCTATGTGCTGGAGATGCTTCCCTACCCCAGCGGCGAACCGCACATCGGCCATCTGAAGGTCTACTCCGTGGGCGATGCCATCGCCCATTTCCGCCGGCGTCTGGGCGCCCGCGTGCTGCACCCGATGGGCTATGACGCGTTCGGGCTGCCTGCCGAGAATCACGCGATCAAAACCGGCATCCACCCGCGCGTCTCGACCGCCGAATCGATCGCCTCCTTCCAGCGTCAGTTCCGCTCGTGGGGGATATCGATCGACTGGTCGCGCGAGCTCGCCACCTGCGAACCGTCCTACTACCGCTGGACGCAGTGGATCTTCCTCGAGCTGTTCCGCGCGGGGCTCGCCTACCGCAAGGAGGCAGCCGTCAAGTGGTGTCCCAAAGACCAGACGGTGCTTGCCAACGAGCAGGTCGACGCCGACGGGCGCTGCGAGCGCTGCGGCGCGGTTGTCGAAGTCAAGCAACTCGAGCAGTGGTTCCTGCGCATCACCGACTACGCCGAGCGACTGCTGAGCGACCTCGAGGAGATTGAGTGGCCCGAGCACGTGAAGACGATGCAGCGCAACTGGATCGGGCGCAGCGAGGGGGCGGAGGTCAGCTTCCGCTGCGAGGCGCTGGACATCGACTATCCCGTGTTCACCACACGTCCGGACACCCTGTTCGGCGCGACCTTCTTCGTGATAGCGCCCGAGCACCCCGATGTCATGCGCCTCGCCGGTGGTACCGAGCATGAGCAGGCCGTGCGCGAGTACGTCAACCACGCGCTCACAGAGTCAAACCAGGTGCGCGGGGACGCCGAGAAGCCGAAGACCGGAGTGCCGCTTGGACGCACCGTCACGAACCCGGTCAACGGCGAGCAGATACCGATGTACGTCGCCGACTACGTGCTCATGGAGTACGGCACCGGGGCGATCATGGCCGTGCCGGCGCACGATGAGCGCGACTACGCGTTTGCACGCGCGTTCGACCTGCCGATCCGCCGCGTGATCGCTCCGGATAACGCGCTCGACACGGTCGAGGCCGCTCCCGGCGAGGACGGACTGCCGTTCACGGGAGATGGCTTCCTGATCAACGCGCCGGAGGAGTTCGGCGGCATGCCCAATCGCGAGGCCCTGGGCGCGATCGTCGAGTGGCTCGACCACGAAGGCAACGGTCATGCCTCGGTCAACTACCGCCTGCGCGACTGGCTCGTGTCGCGCCAGCGCTATTGGGGCGCACCGATCCCGATCATTCACTGCCCTGGGTGCGGCATGGTGCCCGTGCCCGACGAGCAGCTCCCGGTGGAGCTCCCCGACATCGAGGACTACACCCCGAAGGGCCGCTCGCCGCTGGCCGCAGCCGAGGGTTGGGTGAACGTCGAGTGCCCCTCCTGCGGCGGTCCCGCGCGCCGGGAGACGGACACGATGGACACGTTCGTCGACTCCTCCTGGTACTTCCTGCGCTACTGCGACGCGAAAAACGACGAAGCTGCCTGGGACCCGTCGGCGCTGCGCGAATGGATGCCCGTCGACCAGTACATCGGCGGCGTCGAGCACGCGATCCTGCACCTGATGTACGCGCGCTTCTTCACCAAGGCGCTGGCCGACCTCGGCCACCTTGACTTCCAGGAGCCGTTCCAGGCGCTCTTCACCCAGGGAATGGTGACCAAGGACGGCGCCAAGATGAGCAAGTCGCGTGGCAACGTCGTCTCGCCGGCGTCGATCGTCGAGCGGGTCGGTGCGGACACCGCGCGCTGCTACATCCTGTTCGTTGGGCCCCCCGAGCAGGATGCCGACTGGTCCGACGAGGGCGTCGACGGTGTACACCGCTTCCTCAGCCGCCTGTGGCGGCTTTCCGCCGAGACCGCCGAGCGCGCGGGTGAGCCGCGCCCGGATCTCTTCGTGGAGGCGGCGCTCGAGGGGGACGACCTCGCGCTGGCGCGCAAGACGCATTGGGCCATAGACAAGATCAGCGGCGACCTGCGCCGGTTCGCCTTCAACACAGCCATCGCCGCCGTCATGGAGTTGCTCAACGACTGCTCGCGGCTGCGCGACTCCGTCGAGCTCGACACGATGCGCTTCGCCCTCGGCTCAGCCGCCTCGCTTTTGTTTCCCTTCGCCCCGCACGTGTCCTCGGACATCTACGAGCGCCTCACGGGCGAGCGCGTCTGGGAGCAGCCTTGGCCGCAGGCCGACGAGGCGATGCTCGAGAGCGACCTCTACGAGCTGGTCTGTCAGGTCAACGGCAAGGTTCGTGACCGGGTGACCGCCAGCGCTGACGCTGGGCCTCAAGAGCTGAAGGACCTGTGCC
>DATBZG010000134.1:0-30493 GCA_036513335.1 Solirubrobacteraceae bacterium
CAGTTGTAGGAGACGTTCAGCGTGCCGCCCGTGAACCACTTGTAGAACGGCGGGTCGTCGTCGTCCAGCACTCGATTCCACCTCTGGAACCAGTCGAGCTCCTCAGCCTGCGCCGTCCACCAGCCGAGCGAGTCCGCCGCCGCGCGCTCGTACACCTCGGGGTCTTTCAGCAGCGCCTGCTCGCGAAACGCCGGGGGCGGCTCGAACTTCTCGACGTCAAGCAGAGAGGCAAGCTCCGTATCAAGCTCCTCACCGGTCATCGCATCCGATTCGACTGTCATCGCTCACGCTCCCTCTGTGTCTCTCGAAGTCACTGCCCCTGGTCGGTCATCTTCTCACCGGCCGGGCAGGGCGCGCAGCCAACGCCGCGCGCCCTCCGCCCACGAGCTACTGGCCGACAGGCGGCCGTGCCAGCGGCATCACCGGCAGCACCGTGCGCGCGAACGTCGAGTTCACGACCGCCGCAAACGACGCGTACCATGCAGCCGCCGCGGTAGCGAGACCCACGTAGCCGCCCCAGTGGGCGACCGTCGCGTTCCCCCCGTCCTTGCCGATCGCCAGCAGGATGAACGTCGCCGCCAGCAATACGAACACGAGCAGCACAGCTCCGCTGGTGCGCAGCGCCGCCACCGCCATGTACGTGGTGAAGATCGCCCACGCCCACAGGTACACCCCAACCGCGTGCCCCGCGTTGCCACCGACCTGCTTCGCGTAGAACACGTTCAGCGCCCAGAACGAGATCCAGAAGGCGCCGAACGAGCAGAAGGCCACCGCGCCGAACGTATTGCCCGTGCGGAACTCCCATATCCCGGCGATCAGCTGCACGATACCGCCGTACACGAGCGCCAGGCCGAGCACCACTGGCACTCCCTTTTCGTTGACCAGATTCGCGTTGAACACCGAGAGCACGAACGTCGTCATCGCGAACGCCGCCAGGCCGAGTGGTCCCGGGTCCGCCGGTTTCCAGCCCGTATGCGGCACCTCCGCGGGACGTACAGCTGCCTCACGCCCGTCGCGCTGGATGGTTGCTGCCTCCATGAGAGCCTCCTTTATGCCGCCCTCCCCGGGTGGCATGACGACTGATATCCCTCTTGAACCGGGAGTGCGCCTGGACCTTCTCCGGGGCGTGCTCTGGGTTCTTACGCTTTTAGGTTTCCCGTTGGAGCGAGTCGCTAATCATCAGCCGCGCGCGCCGCGCTTGCGGCGCTTGCGCGAGGAACCGCCGGAGACGGGCGCTACCGGAGCCGGCGCCGCGCCTGCACCCGCCGTCGCCGCGGCCGGCCGCCCGGCGAAGCGCCCGCCACCGCGTGAAGGCCACGGCACCGCGACGCCCGCGGCCCACGCCGGTGGATCGCCCGTGGGCTGAGGCCAGCGTCCCATCAGCAGGATGCCCATCATCACCATCCAGAACGCAGGGATCACCTGGAGCTCCGCGCTGATGTCCGGCAGGAAGATCAGCAGCGCCGCGAAGATCCCCAGGATGCACATCCAGCGCGGGAGCAGACCCACCCGCAGCGAGTTGATCATCGTCGCGATCATCCCCGCGACCAGGAACAACCCCGCGACGAGCTCGACGTAGCCGACGATGCCGTTGGCGGTGCTCGTCAGCAGCGCCTGTTCCACCGCGTGGTTGGAGTGGTCGTGCCCAACGGAGAAGTTGTGTGCTTCCACCGCCGTCACCACCTCGTGGGCGATGCTCGTCAACACCAGGCCGACCCCGCCGGCGATCACAAGCGTCCGCGTGGGACGCCAGCTCTGCGGCCGGCGGTAGCGCACCGCCCCGACAAGCAGCAGCAGGATCACCGTCAGCAGCGCCAGCGAGATTCCCGACAGCACGCCGCCGCCGATCAGCTCGGCAGCGCGACCGCTCACGAATTTCATCCACGGGGTGCGCGGGCTCATAGCGGGATTCGCCACGCCCGACAGCGCCGGCGTGAGGCCCTCGATCAGTCCCACCGTCGGCGCGCCGTTGATCGTCTCCGTGATCACGATTGCGCTCAGCAGGTACAGAAAGCCGCCCGCGAAGGAGGGCACGGCCAGGCGGTTTCGCGTCGCCGTCTCCTTCGCAACCTGCTCGGAGATTTCTCCTGTACTGGGCATGAGCACGGCAGTCTATGATGCGAGCATGGAAAGCGGCGGACTCGGAGACCTGTTCGGCGACCCAGACGAGCTCCAGCGACGCCTGGCAGAGTTCGCGGAACAGATGCAGGGCAACCAGCGCCTCGCGTGGGCAGACAACGCGATCAAGCTCGCGGTGGACATGACCGTCGCCGCCGTCAACCGCGTCAACGTGCAAGGAAATGCCGAGGCGCAGGCCGAGCAGATCCGCACCGTCATCGCCCGCGTCTTCCCCGAGGCCGTAGCTCTCGTGCGCGAGGCGCGCGAGGGGCTTCAGTAGTTAGTCCTGCCGGCGCGTAGCGCCGTCCAGGACGGAACTTCGATCATCTTGCCTGCCGGCGCGTAGCGCCGTCCAGGACGAAATCAATACCCAGCCGCTCCGGCCTGCTCGGCGGCGCGCTCGGCATCGCGTGACGCGCGCCCGGCCTGGATCACCTCTTTGAAGGAGCGGAAGCGGAAGATGAAGAAGACGGCGCCGAGGCCGACGCTCGCGGTGAACGCGGCGATCGCGATCTGCTGGCCTACCGAGTAGGCGGCCACGACCGCCGTTGGCGCGTTCGTTGCGAACACCTTCACGAGCAGCGCCTGCTGGACGCCGGCGCCGCCGGGGGTGAAGGGGACCGCGCCGGCGACCTGGTTGACGGCGAACACAAGCAGCACGTTCTTCACCGAGCCGCCAACGCGGAAGGCGTCGAGCAGGAACCAGAAGGCGGTGAAGCGGCAGAGCCAGGCAAGTGCCTGCAGCGATGCCACTTCGCGCAGGTAGCGCCGCCGGTCCCCCAGAATCGTCACGCCCTGGCGCACCCGCGCCCAGAACGACCTCACCCGTTCGGAGAGCAGCGCGAAGGCGACCAGGCCGATGACACCGAGCGCGGTGATCAGGAACAGCGTCAGGCGAAAGTGCTCGGCGAGATAGGAGATGTCGAACGAGCTCAGTTTGGAGAAGTCGGGCGGCTTCGGGAACACGCCCTGCGTGAACGCGAAGATCAGCACCAGCACGCCGACGCTGGCGTCGAAGATCGACTCCACGAAGAAGGCCGCCGCCACCGTCGGGTAGCGCGACCCGGGGATCGAGGAGCGCGTGAGGAAGAGCTTGATCACGTCCCCGCCGCGCGCGGGCACGACGTTGTTGAAGCCCACGGCGGCGAAATACGCGCCCCACACGCGGCGCCACTGGAAGCTGACAGCCGGGTAGGCGGCGCGCAGGCTGTGGAAGAAGCCGCGCGAGCGCAGCGTCAGGTTCAGCCCGAAGAAGGCCAGCCCGAGCACCAGCGCCCCCCAGTGCACCGCCGCGATGTCCGAGAAGAACTGGCCGACCGCCTCGAAGAACGAGGAGAGGCTCTGGCCTAGGGAGGCTGATGCGATAGGCACGCCGCCTAGCGTACGGGGCAGCTCCTGCGACCAGGTCCTCTACAGCGCCCCCACCGCAAGCGCGCCCAACAACGCCAGCGGCGCCAGCAGAATTCCCTGGCGCGAATAGGCGATCGCCGAGGGCTGCGCTCCGGCGGCGCGCGCGGAGCGCCACCACAGCAGCACCGCCAGCGAGCCGCTCACCGCCAGGTTGGGACCGACGTTCAGGCCGAGCAGCAGCGCGCGCGTGGGCAGGTGCGCGCCCGAGGACAGCAGCACCGCCGCCGGCAGATTGTTGACCGTGACGCTACTCAGCGCGGCGATCGTCGCCGTCGCGAGGCTCCCCGGCGCGTGCAGCACGTCAGCAGGGAACGCGCTGGCGCGCGCGAGCGTGCCCAGCGCGACCGCCAGCGAGAACAACGCGACGAGCGTCGGTAGGTCGAGCCAGGACAGGCTCTCGCACCACGCGAGCTCGCCGCCGTGCGCGCGCCACGCGAGCACGAGCAGCCCCACGGCCAGGACCGGCAGCGCGGCATTGCGCAGTGCGACGATCAGCCCCGCCGCGAGCAGCGCGCCCGAGAAGCCCACGCCCAGGCGCACACGTGAGACGGGCTCGTCACCGCGCTCGCGGGGAGCGCCGGCGCAGAACAGTCCGCGGCGATGGATCGCCAGCAGGCCGGCCGCCGTGATCGCCGGCGCGACCAGCGCTACCGGCAGCATGCGCGCGAGGAACGTCGCGCCGGAGACGTGCGCCCCGGAGAGCACGAGCAGGTTCGTGAGGTTCGAGCCGGGGAGGAACAGCGAGGACGCGTTGGCCATGAACACTGCGCCGTAGAGGAACGGCTTCACATCCGTCCCGCGACGGTGCGCCGTCTTAACAAGCACGGGCGTGAGGAACACCGCCGCGGTGTCCAGGTTCAGCAATGCCGTCACGACAGCCACGAGCGCAAAGCACGAGAGCGCCAGCATGACCGGAGGACCCGGCACGCGCACGAGACGCGACGCGGCTGCGTCGAACAGCCCGTCGTTTCCGGCCACGCGCCCGATCAGCAGCAGCCCCGCGACGAGCACGAATGGCGGCCACGCCTGCGCGAGGGCGCCGCGCGCGGCATGGAAGTCCAACAGGAGGGCGAGCGGGATCAGCAGAGCACCCGTGAGCCGGCCTTGCATCGAGCGCCACGCTATCCACTGCCGCCGCGCGCCGACGCCGAACGCGGCGGGACGGGACGATGCGCTACAAAGGGTCGATGGCACAGCCACGGACGCCGCAGGCTCGCCTCACGGTCGCGGTTACGGGCCCCACCGGGGAGATCGGCCAGGCGGTCGTCGCAGCACTCGAGCGCTCGCGCGAGGTTGCGCGCATTGTGGGCATGGCGCGCAGGCCGTTCAACCCCGCCGCACGCGGCTGGAAAAAGGTCTCCTACCGGCGCGGCGACGTGCTCGACCCCGCTGCCGTGGGATCGCTCGTCGCGGACGCCGACGTGGTCGTGCACCTCGCGTTCATGATCATGGGCAGCGCCAAGGAGAGCGGTGCCGTCAACCTCGTCGGCTCACGCAACGTGTTCGAGGCGGCAGTCGCGGCGAAGACGAAGCGGCTGGTGTACGCCTCCTCCGTCGCCGCCTACGGCTTCCACGCAGAGAACCCCCAGCCGCTGACCGAGGACGTCCCGGCGCGGGGCAGCGCCGCGCATTACTACTCGGCGCAGAAGGCAGAAGTGGAGCAACTGCTCGCGCACACGCTCGCGGGCAGCTCGACGGCGAGCTACGTCTTTCGCCCGTGCATCGTCGCCGGGCCGCAGGCGCCCCTGCTGATCGACAGCCTGCCGTACACGCAGATCTCCGAGCGCCTGCCGGGACCAGTGCTGTCGCTGCTGGAGGGGGTGCCGATCCTCAAGCCCGTGCTGCCCGATCCAGGCGTGCCGTTTCAGCTCGTGCACCACGACGACGTCGCCAGCGCGATGCGTGCGGCGGCGCTCGGGCGCGGGGAGCCCGGCGTGTACAACCTCGCCGGCCCCGGAGAGATGACCGTGAAGCTGCTCGCCGAGGAGCTCGGCTGGTACTCGATCCCCGTGCCGGAGCTAGCGGTGGACGCCGCCGCCCAGTTGATCGGGCGCCTCGGGTTCCTGCCGGCGCAGGCACAGTGGATCGCAGCGTTCCGCGAGCCGGTGATCATGAGCACCGCCAAGGCGCGACGGGAGCTCGGCTGGCGCCCGCGCCACGACGCGCTGCAAACGTTGCGCGAGACGATTACGCAGACAAGGATGGACAGCCTGATCCGCTGACGGCCGCTGAGGGTTGACGCGTGGCCCGCGTCAGGCAACGTAGGCTTTCGGGCCGTGTCCGCCGCAGAGGCCGAGAGCAACACCCCCGCGCACCGCAGCGTCGCTGTGGTGACCGACAGCACCCCCTACCTCCCTCCCGCTCTGATCGAGCGCTGGGGCATCGAGCAGGTCAGCCTTTACGTCGGCTGGGACGGGGACCTGCAACCCGAGCGCGACTACGTGGACCTCGATGCCTTCTACGCCAGGCTGCACGAGTCCCCGCAGCTGCCGACCACCTCGCAACCATCCGTCGGAGACTTCCTCGCCTGCTACCGGCCGCTGTTGAGCGCCGGGCACGACGTCGTCTCGGTGCACATCGCCGCCGGTCTTTCCGGGACGTGTGAGAGCGCGCGCGAAGCCGCCCGCACCGCCGCCGAGGAGGGGCTGCCCGGCGTCGTTCACGTGCTCGACAGCCAGACCGGCGCCGGCGGCCTGGGCTGCCTCGTGCTCCTGGCCGCGAGCGCCGCCGCGCAGGGCGCTTCGCTCGAGCAGGTCGTTGACCGCGTCCGGCAGGGCAGGGAGAGCCTCGACATCTGGTTCTGCCTGGACACGCTCGAGTACCTGCGCCGCGGGGGGCGCATCGGTGCGGCGCAGGCGGCGCTCGGCACCGCCCTGAAGGTGAAGCCGATTCTCACCTTCGGCACCGAGATCGCGCCCGTCGGGCGTGTGCGCACGCACCGGCGCGCGCTCGAGCGGATGGTCGCCTACCTGCGCGAGCTGCACGAGCGCGGCGCCACGCACTGGGTCGTCCAGCACGCGCAGTCGCGCGATGACGCCGAGCGCCTCGTGGCAGACGGAACCGCGCTGTTCGACTCGCCGCCGCTGTTCTGCACCGAGGTGGGCCCCGTGCTGGGAGCCCACCTCGGATCGGGGATGCTCGTCGGCGGCCTCGCTGCGCCCGCGCTCGAGCAGCCGCCCCTGTCAGCTACTTGACGATCTTGATGATGCGCTCCATGCCGAGGCGCGTGTGGGGGACGCCCTCCTGGGTTGCCATGAAGCACGCCTGCACGTACCAGCCCGGCTTGGCCGTGATCGTCTCCTGCTGAAAGGCTTCGTGGGAGACCGGCCCTGTGAAGCTGAACGGTTCGGCGGAGACGAGCTTTTCGAGTCCCTTTTCCTTGCCTGTGAGGAGTCCTTTCACGATCAGCTTGGCGTCCTGCTTGCTCTTGGCGGGGAACGCGATGTCCATGTGCACGAGATAGCCTTCGTCTTCGAAGCGGACGAGCTCTCCGTCGTGCAGCGTTGTGGGCCCCCGGAAGTCGAACTCGATCGAGCGAATCGTGGCTTCGGGGGTGGGCAGGGTCGCTGGAGAGGCGGCGGCCGTGACCGTGAACGCGTCTTTGAACTTGGGCGAGCCTTCGCCCTCTCCCGCAAGCGCGACGTACTCTCCCGGTTCGAGCTCCATCTGCGCTTCGTTCGCCTTGCCCGGGCTCATTTCCGCGTCGAAGACGATCGAGCCGTACTTGGTCACCTTGTTGGGATCCTTGCCGGCGCCGTTCTTCAGCGCCGCTTCCACTTCCGCCACCGTCACGCCGGGCCTGAGCTGGAACAGGATGGCGCTCGCTTCCTTGACTCCCGTGGCCGTCGATACGACGTTCACCGCGCCGGACTGAGTCGCACCTCCAACCGTGATCGAGGAGCTGGTGATCGAGAGCGTGAGCGCGGGCAGCGTGGTGGCTTGGGCTGAGACGGAGGCGAACAGCGTGCCCGCGAGCGCGAGCAGTGTGCTCGAGGCAATTAGAGCGACGCGCAACCCCCTCACCGAAGCACGAGACTTCAAGCGATGCGACATCCTGATGTGTCCTTTCTATGTTGGGCGAGCGCGTGAGCCTAGCCGCCTGGCCGCCTGTGGAACATAGGACGTTTTGCCTATCTTTTTCGGACAGCGACCGCCGGCTTTAAAGCGGGCTGGTCATCACTGCTCGCTCGGTGCGGACGTACGCCCAGCCCACCGCCTCGAGGTCCCGGGCGAACTCGTCGACCTTGCGTTTCGAGCCGGTGACGGTGAACGCAACCTGCGTCTTCAGCAGGTGCGGGTGCTCGATGATCGCGCACTCGAGGTCGAGGCCCTCCGCGGCTTCGCGCATCGTCTGCTCGAATTCGCCTCGCACGAGCTTCCCGGAGCTGGCGACCATCGTGCGGGTCTCCGTCGCCTCCTCCTCGTGCTCTTTCGCCTCCTCGGCGGCCGCCTGCTCGGGACCGAGCGGCGGATCGGTCTGCAGCCAGCGGTCGAGACCGTGGTCCCACCTGCTGATGCGCACGTTGGCGACGGTCTGCTCACGGGCGAGAACAGATTCGATCGCCGCGCGGGCAGCGGTGATCGTTGCCTCGTCAGCCGCGTAGGCGAACAGCAGCTTGCCGTCGTGTGTGATGACCGCGTCGTGCGGCACGGCCGCCTCGACCTCGCCGATGACGTCGGCGCCGTCGCTGCCACGCAGGTGCGCCATCAACTTGTGAAGCTCTCGGCCATTGTCTGAGACTTCCAGCTCCGCCGTCAGGCGCCAGTCGTCGTTGTCTATGTCTGTCGCCATCACGAGTGACCATACTCGGGATACCCGCCCGGTTGGGGTCGGACCGCGAGCGCACGCGGGACAGGCAAGGAAGCCGCTACTAGCGAGATTCTGGAATAGTCCAGCATAGGAATATTCAACTCCAACCTTATCGGGCACTCGACGAAACGGCATCATCCGTTTGCGCGATGCTTGATGACGATGCCAGCGACGCCCCTGCGGCAACAGCCACTCGGGAGGGACGCTCAGCCCGGGGGGGCAGCCGTGCGCGCGACGGGCAGGTTTCGCTCGAGCTGACCACTGCTCAGGTCGAAGGCATCGTCCGCGCGACGGTTGACGCCCGTGGACCAAGCCTCAATCTGCTGCTCTCCGGACTGATCGCCGAGCAGGCGATCTCTGAGAGCTCCCTCGAAGAGCGCTACTGGGTGGAGCTCGAGAGTGGCCGGCTCTCGCACTCGCTGTTCCGCGGCCTCTTGATACTCGCGCTGTTCATCTCCGGTGAAGAGGGCCGTGGCGTCGTGGAAGTTGCGCGGCAGCTCGGTCTGAGCCCCAGCACGACGCACCGCTACATATCCACGCTCGTGGCGTTCGGGCTGCTCGTGCAGGACCCCTCCACACGCAAGTACAGGCTTCCGCGATGAACGGTCGCGCTCAGTTCCTGCCTCCCTGCGGCGCCCGGCGGCGTTGCGTTGCCACCACCAGTCGGCACTCCGGCGCCTCAGTCGCATCACTGCCAGGATGGGCGCGCTGGTCGGCCCGAGGCAGTCGAGTGTCCGCAGTGCGACAGGTCGAGCGAAGTCAGTGCTCGCCTCAGGGGCTGAGAGGTAGAAGCTGGCAATGCCGGCGAGGATGACCATGTGACGACAGTGGTTGCGCAGCGTGCCGAGCAGCGCGCGCGCTTCCGCCGTGATCGCGGCGAACCGTTCGGCGGCCTGGGCGCAGGTGTCGTAGTGGTTGAAGAAGTTGTGGTTGGTTGTGCCGACGTCGCGAGGCGCGTCGACGAGGCTGTCCAGGAGCGCGCTGATCGCGCAGATCGGGCGAAAGTACGCTTCGTCAACTCGCACCGCTTCTGCCCGCGTCGTCTCGCAGGCCGCGGCCGCGAACAGCGCGTGGACCGACAGGCACGAGATTCCCGCGGCGGCCAGCTCCCACCACAGGTATCCCCCGCGGCCAGCCTGGGTCGAGGTCCACTCGACGAGCTGCGCTTGTCCTTCGACGAGCATCGCGTGGTTGCGGCTTTGACCTTGACCGCAGCGCTCGACAGCAGACACGAGCACCGGCTCGATCGCGTCGGCCGAGGGCAGCTCGCGCATCGCGCCCTGGCAGGCGCGGACCAGCTCGGCCAGGTATTCGCCGTCGTCTGACTGTGGATGGTGCTCGTAGTAGTCGGCGCATGACGCGTCGGGCCTGACGGCATCGATCAGGGCGCGGTGCAGCTGCAGCCCGTTGCGCAGGGGCGCCGAAGCGTCGTTCTCGTTGATCGAGTCGAGGTAGTCGTAGGCGATCTGGAAGTCCACGATCACGCGCACCAGGGAAGCCCGGCACCTTCGTGACGCGAGCACCGCGAAGAAGGCCGCCGCCTCGGGGTTGAGGTGCTCGCTGTTGAGCGTCGCCTGCGCCGCGGCACGCAGCGCGGGATCAGGGATCAGGCGTGCGCGGCGTTTCCAATGATTTATCTCGCGCCTGGCAAGGGGATAGATCGTCAGCCAATACTCGATCCCGGTCGTCACCATTGCAAGGAACTCGCGTGCGCCGGCGGTGCGTGAGGTTTGCATGCCCCCATGCTTGTATGAGGGGCGGACGCATCTTAAGCGAACTAAATCAATGTTCTAGTAAGTGCAACCGATCAACTCTCTAGTCCTGGAGTGCTAGTTGCGGGGAAACCTGTGAGGCGATATAGCCCGGAATCGCCAGCGCCAGGAGAGCACCGATGACGATTAGCAAGATCGTTTGAACTGTATGCACGCCTTCGACTGCGAAGGGGACCGGAAAGCCGGTCGTAAGCCGTAGGAATCGGTCGATCAGCAGATGGCCGTAGACGCCCGCGACAGCCCCGGCCAGGGCCCCGGTGATGAGCACGAGCATCGACTCATAGGCGAGCACACCGCGCAGCTGCGACGGGCTGAAGCTGTTTATGCGCAGAGACGCCAGCGACGAGCGCCGCTGCCAGATCCCTGCGCCCATCGCCGCCGCCATCGCGAGGCCGGCAGCGATCATCAACAGCAGAGTGATCTGGCTCATCCGGCTGAGGCCTTCGCGCGCGAGCTCGTCGGCTTTCCCCGCTCGTTGCGGGCTCGTTTCGACCGCCAGCGCACGATCCCCGCCGAGCAGCCTCTGGGCAGCGTGCTGAACTGACGCAACGTTGGCGCCGGGTCGCGTGTTAACTTCCAGCGCACTGACTTCCGAGTTACCCCACGCGTGCGTGTAATCCGAGCGGTTCATGATGATCGCGCCGGAGCTCCAGCCGAGGTTGGTCGTGGTCGCGGCCACGCGGTAGGCGACCTCGCCCGTCGGCGTGGGCAGGACGAGCACCCCCCCGGGTTTGACCCCATGGGCTTCGGCGACCTGTTGGGAGACGGTTATCCAGCCGCCCTGGCGCAGGCGTTCGGTCGCCACCATGACGTTGCCTTCCTCGATCTGGCTGGCAGGGACCGGTGCTGGCGTCGATGCCGCGCGGGCGATGACCCAGAGTCTTCGTCCGTCGAAGTCGAGGAAGCCCCCCTGGTAGGGGCGCACACTGGCGACACCCGGGATACCCGCGATGCGGCTCGGCAGGCGGCCCGCGTTGAAGGTGCTCGTGGCGAGCTCGTCGTTGCCGTTGACCACCCATATGTCCGCCGTGTAGACATATTCGGAGTAATCCCGGTACAGGCCATGGAGCAGGTCGTGGTGGGAGTCTTCGGCCGCCACGCAGCCGAAGACGGCGATCGCACCGGTCGCCGCCAGCGCCAGCGAGCGGACGGTTGTCGCGCGCAGCGCACGCACCGCGACCGTCAGCATGTTCAGCCGCGGGGTCTTGGAGGCGAGGAGCTCGGCGAGCTTCAGTGCGAACTGAAAGCACAGCGGGATCGCGAGCAGCGTGGCCAGAGCAAGCCCGATGATCGCCGCAATGATCGCGGATGGCCAGAATACGAGGACCGCGATGCTCGCGGCGAGCAGCGTGGCTCCAGCCAGCGAGAGCCGCAGATGCGCACCGGCGTTCAGGGCCTGGCCAGGTTCGCCGTCCTCGAAGTACACCGCGTCCACAGCGCGGCTGCGACGCAGGTCGAGCAGCGGCGGAGCGGCGGCCAGACACGTCGCCAATACGCCGCCTGCGAAGGAGACCAGCAGCGGGCGTATCCCGATCACCGTCTCGGTCCCCAGCGGAAAGGCGACGGCTAGATAGCTGGGGGTCGCGTGGAAGATCGTGCGCGAGAGGAGGTCGCCAATCGCGAGCCCCAGGAACGAGGCGACCATGCCCAGGCAGACCGCCTGGAAGAGCAGCAGCTTCACCAACTGCCAGGGCTTCACGCCCTGCATGCGCAGGTCGGCGATCATGCGCCGGCGCTCGGGCACCGTCAACAGCATCGCGTTGAACGCGAGCAGCAATCCAACGATGCCGCTGACGAGCGCGAAGAACCCGGTCGCCTCGGTGTTGGGAGCCACGGCCTGCTTGATCAACGCCACTTCCTGGTCAGCGGGAGCGACGGTCAACCGACCTGCCGCGAGAGACGTCAGCTCCTTTTGCACCTCGGCCTCTCGCCCGGGCTGGGTGGTGACGACGATGCGCGTCACTTTCCCCTCCAGGCCCGCGATCTTCTGCACGAACCGCAGTGGTGCGATCGCAGCCATCGCGCCCGAAAGCCCGCCCAGAGCTTCCGGGCCCAAGACTGCCACAACTGCGGCCGAGCTCGCGCGTCCGCGCACCTCGACGGTCACGCGCTCGGAAGGACCACCGGACGCCTGCGACGCGCCGCGTGGCAGGCCAAGTGCTTCGGCGGTCTCGCTCGGCAGGATCACGCCGGGCACGTGGAGGTCGTGCAACGAGATGCTGTGCGTGATGCCCCCGCCGAGTGCCAACAGACTCGGCGCCGCGCTCGCTAGGTCCACGGAGACGCGGCGACCGTTGTTGCCCACGAGCGACGCGTTCTGGTCGAGGATCGGCGCCGCCAGTGCGACCCCCGGCAGCCGCTGCACGCGCTTGAGCAGGCGTTCGTCCAGGCCGTTGGCATCGCGTGCGCGCAGTTGCAGGCTGGCCGTGCCGGCGATCCCGCGAACGATCGCGCTCGATGCGTCGGTGATGCTGCTGTTCGCGATCTGGACCGCGAACACGAGCGCCACGCCGATCGCGATCCCGGCGCCGGCGAGCAGCTCCTGCACAGGGCGCGTGCGCAGCCGCCTGCCGTAGAAGTAGAGCAGACCCGAGAAGCGCATCGAGCTCAGCCCGAAGCTTGGCGGCGCAGATACGCCGGCGTCTCGAAACCCGATTGACCGATGAGCAGTTTGCCGTCGCGCAACGTGAACACGCGGTCGGCGATCGCGGCGGCCTGGGGATCGTGCGTGACGAGCAAGATCCCCACCCGCTGCTCGCGAGCGATGTCGGCCAGCAACCCAAGGATTTCGCCGCCGCGCTGACTGTCCAGGCTCCCGGTGGGCTCATCGGCGAGGATCAATCGCGGCTCGTTGATCAGAGCACGTGCGATCGCCACCCGCTGACGCTCCCCTCCCGAGAGCTGATCGGGCGTGTGGTTCAGACGGTCGCCGAGGCCGACGCGCTCGAGCCACGGAATCGCGGCCTTGCGGGCCTTGCCCAGCGCAACCCGGTCGGCGAGCAGCTTTATGGCCGCGTTCTCGACCGCCGGCACGCCCGCCATGAGGTGGAACGACTGGTAGACGAAGCCGATCTTCTGGCGCTGGAAGTCAGCTGCCTCGCCGGCGGAGAGCTTAGCCAGATCCTGCCCTTCGAAGCGAACGATGCCGGCGTCCGGCTCAGCCATCCCCGCGGCGAGCATCAGCAGTGTGCTCTTGCCGGAGCCGCTGGGTCCGTGCAGCGCCACGATCTCGCCCGCGCGGACACCCAGGCTCACCCCGTCGACCGCGTGGACGACCTGGCCCCCGTAGCCCGGATAGTGCTTGACGACGTGCTCGAGCTCGAGGACGGCGCCGAGCGCGCGCCCGCTCACTGCCGGCGCGCTCCAGGTTCTGCCACATCGCCGCGCCAACTCACGCGTCGCAGCGGAAGGACCTGTGCGTCGCGGGGTTTGACGTCTCCGCGCAGCTCTCCGTTGTCGATCGACAGCGCGCGGTCGACGCCCGACAGGCCCTGCGCTTCGCCGGTGCTCATCAAAACCGCCGTGCCTTCGTTGGCGATCGAGCGCAACAGCGTGAGGAGCGGATCGCGCTCGAGCAGATCGACGCCGTTGGTCGGCTCGTCGATGACGAGCAAAGCAGGCGAGGTGACGAGTGCGCTCGCGATCGCCACGTGTGCGACCTCAGCGCCATCGAGCTCGTGACACTCGAGCTGGCCGCAGCGCTCTGCGCCGACGCGAACGAGCATCTCCTGCGCTCGGCGCATGGCGTCCGTTGGCGAGGCGCGCTGGGCGAGAAGTCCTGCCGCGATGTGCTCCACGACGAGCCCGCGCCCGCCGGAGGCGAAGCTCGTCTGGCAGTAGCCGATGCGGCTACCAAGCACGCTGTTGCGCCAGCGCGCGAGATCCCGACCTTCGAAGCTGATCGTGCCCTCTTCGGGCCGCTCGATCCCAGCGGCCACACGCAGAAGCGTGCTACGACCCGAGCGCCGCGCGCCCCATACGGCAACCAGCTCGCCTACTTCCATCTCCAGCGAGACGTCTTTGATCGCGATGTGCTCCAATCGCCCACGTCGATAGCGCTTGGTTGCGTGCTCTATCGAAAGCAGGGTCATCGTGGTTCATTCTCTGCGCCATGGTTGGACTCCGCGGCGCGAAGCTCAGCGCGCGCGTAGCTGATCCATGCGAGCTGCGCGTCGATCATCCTGCGGCGCTCCTCGATCAGCAGGCGCTCGACCACTCCAGCTATCCCAAACGACACGACCCCGTCGCTGCGTTGCGGACGGGCGAGCTCCTGCGCCTCGCGAACGCATTCCTGCTCGTAGCGTCCGATGAAGTCCACCGCCGCCTCGACGCTGTGGACACCCGCGAGCGTCATCCGCCCGAGCATCTCCACACGTTGGGGATCGGTGCGCACGCGCTCCGCCAGCCAGGCGCGATAGGCACGCGCGCCGGCGGCGGTCGCACGGTAGGGAGCGCCGGCCTTCGCACCCCGCCGAGCGCCCGTGGTAGAACGTCCGGCCATCTTCTCTATCAACCCTGCGTCCATCAGACTTCCGAGCGCCGCGTAGATCGATGAGCGACCCGCGCTGAGGAATGCGCCGAACCGCGTCTCGAAGCGCTGACCGATCTCGTAGCCGTGGCTCGGCTTCTCGATCACCAGGCCGAGAACCGCGCATGCGACCTGCGATCGCAGCGCGGCGCACCCCGCTAGATCCGCACCCCGCTCTTCAAAGACATGCTCGCCAGGCACCGCCGAACCCTCCGCACACAAGCCATCCATTGTTGATTCGCCCGGTATCGTACCGGTGATTCCAAACTTTGCAGCTAGCCGAGCAGATAAAAACACGGTAGGTTTTCAATTGTCCGATGAGCATACGCCGCCGCGGGAAGCTTGTCAGCTCGCCACGAGCCAGCGAGAATTGGCCGCAGGTTGAGACGCACGCGATCGAACAGAACGGCGCTGTTGATCCTCGCAGGCCTCGCCACGGCGGGCGTGCTCGGGATGCTCGACGGCTTCGATCGACCGGTGCGCTGCCGCGACGGCCACCTGTTCACGACGATCTGGATCCCGCTGGCCTCGCTCAAGGCGATTAGGTTGGGGCGGCAGCGCTTCCAGCGTTGCCCGGTGGGGCATCACTGGAGCATGGTCACCAGGGTTGACCGCACGACGGCCCCCGCGGCCGAGCTCGAAGCTGCCGCGGCGGTGCACGACCTGCGGATCCCCTGACGCGAACGCCGCACGTGATCGCGGAACTCCGCCGCTGAGGAACCTATTTGCTCGGCGCGAGCTCGCCCAGCGCCTCGAGCACGAGCCTGTCGTGCTCTGCAGGCTTCACCTTGCGCAGGACCCGGGAGACCTTGCCGTCCGCTCCGATCACGAACGTCGTGCGCTCGTTACCGAAGTAGGTTTTGCCGTACATCGACTTCTCGACCCAAACGCCGTAGGTGTCGGCCACGTGATGTCCCTCGTCGGCGAGCAGCGCGAAGTTCAGGCTCTCCTTGTCGTGGAACTTCTTGACCTTGGCGACAGTGTCCGGTGAGATGCCGAGCACCACAGCATCCACCTGCTGGTAGTCGGCGTGGTGATCGCGCACGCCGCACGCCTGCGTGGTGCAGCCCGGTGTCGATGCCTTGGGGTAGAAGTAGACCACGACCGGACGCCCGCGCAGCCCCGAGAGCTTGACCGATTTGCCGTCCTGATCGGGGAGCTCGAAATCGGGCGCTTTGTTTCCCACTTCGACCATCGTGGGAGCGTACTGCGACAGCCGGCGCGGCACAGCGCGGACGGGAGGCGATATACGCGTGTCGCTGGCGGGACTCGCAAACTGTCGCTCGAGGTCCGCGAACGCTTCGATGATCTCGGAGGCCTCATATGCGCGGTTGCGACGGCCGATCGTGATCTGATGCAGGATGCCCGCTTGGACGAGGCGCTGGATCGCCTCGTTGGCGGGCTTGAACGTTCGGCCGATCAGGGTCGCTGCGCTCTCGGCCGTAAGCACCGGCGCTCCAGGGAGGCGGTGAAGCAGCAGGTCTGTCGCCGAGTTTGCCCGGACCCGGTCAAGACGCTCGCGCCACTCCCCCTCGAGTGCGACGACACGGGACTCGAACGTGGCGGCGTGGGCCGCCGCGCGGACGCAGGCAGCGGCAAAGGTCGCCAACCAGGTGTTCATTCCCCTGGTGGCATCGGAGGAAACTGGTGAGCCCAGATACCGGGACGCAGTGAGCCCGCCAACATAGTCGCGTGCGAGCGTGGCGAGGACGAGCGACACTGGTGGCAGGACGCGTGGAGCGACCCCTCTGCGACGCAGCACCAGGTGGATGATCGCGCGGCCTGTGCGACCGTTGCCGTCCACGAAGGGGTGGATCGTCTCGAACTGCGCATGGGCGAGCGCGGCTTGTACGACCACGGGTAGCTCCTCGGTATTGCAGAAGGCGCAAAGGTCGTCCATGAGATCCGGGACGAGCTCGTGAGGCGGCGGAACGTAGTCCGCCGAACATGGGTTGTAGTCACTGCCGCCGATCCAGTTCTGGACCTGCCTGAAGCTGCCTCCGTGGGCCCCCAGACGGGTGCCGGCGAGAAGGCGCCTGTGGATCTCCAACAGCAGGTCCACGGTGATCGCGTCTCCTGGCCCGATCTGCTCGACTCCGTAGAGCATCGCGTCGATATTCCCCAGCACCTCAGTTGCCGTTACATCAGAAGACGGCTGGTGCATCGAACGGACAGCCTCAGCACGAAGGAGCCGCCGCGCCCCGATCTCGAGCCCCTCGATGCGCGAGGAGGCTACGGACTCGGCACGCAGCAGAATCCGTGCGAGCGCGTCCGTGTCGACGAGGGCAATTGCCTCAGCGTTCAACCGGATGATCGAGGCCTCGGCGTCGGCGATGTCGGCGGCGACCTCTCCGTCGAGCACGAAACGGCGCTCGAGCAGCGGATCGGGAAGGTAGGCGGCGTAATCGCAGGAGCGACGGTCGCGTCGCGACACTCCACTGCCTGCAACCTCGCTTTGCCAATGACGATTCAAAAGCTCCGACACAATAGGCTCTTATTAGAGATTAGTGCATAACCTCCAATACACTTGTTGCACGCACGTGACGCCGTCCGACCCTTCCTCCTACCCCTTTGCGATCATCCTGGCGCCATGACGGCCGACCACCTGCAGGTACGCGACGCATCCGAGCGCGACGGCGCGGCGTGCGCGGCGATCTACGCGCCGTATGTGATGGACACGGCGATCACCTTCGAGACCGAGCCGCCCTCCGGCGAGGAGATGGCGGGGCGCATCCTGCGCGCCTCAGAGCGGCACGCATGGCTGGTCCTCGAGGATCGCGGACGCGTCGTCGGCTACGCCTACGGCGGCACCTTCAGTCAGCGCGCGGCATACCGCTGGGCGTGCGAAGTCAGCGTCTACCTTGAGCTGGGTCGCAGGCGCACCGGCGCCGGCAAAGCGCTGTACGACGTGCTCCTGCCGCGGCTGCGTGAGCGCGGCTACTGGATGGCCGCCGCGGGCATGACGCTGCCCAACGACGCCAGCTTGGGGCTGCACCGCGCGATGGGCTTCGACGACGTCGGCATTTACAGGCGCGTCGGCTTCAAGCATGGGCGATGGCACGACGTCGCCTGGGCGCAGCGCTTCCTCACGGAGGGCGACGGTCCGCCGGCGGAGCCGTCGTAGAGCGGCGCTCAGCGCAACAGGCGCGACAGGCGTCGATCCTTGAGGATCCGCCCCTCGGTCTGGCACACGGGGCAGTAGGCGATCACGTAGTCCTCGAAGTGGACGGCCTGCAACGTGGCGGCGCATCGCGGACACGGCTCCCCCTCGTGGCGATGCACCTGCAGCGGCATCGGCAGCTTGTCGGGGATCGGCAGGCTGACGGCCTGCTCGTAGTGGGCGATCGCGTCGCCGAGCGTCTCAACGGTCGCGTCGCGAAGGCGCTGCGCCTCCTGCTCGTCGAGGTCCGCCCCTCGCTTGTACGGCGAGAGCTTTGCCCGCCACAGGATCTCATCGACCCACGAGCGCCCGATGCCGGCGATCACCCGCTGGTCGCGAAGCAGCGTGTGCAGCGGGCGCGGCGCGTCGAGCAGGGGCCTCAACTCCGGAGGCTGCGGCCAGGCTTCCGGCCCGAGCGTCGCGAGCGAGTCCTCCTGCTCGAGCTCGTCGGCCCGCAGCAGCTTCACCCAGGCGGCCTGCTTGGAGCCGAACTCGCGCAGACGCAGCTCGCGCCCGTCCTCGAAGCCGACGAGCAGGCGCGAGGTGCGATCGCGTGGCCCGGCGGGCTTGTCGTAGAGCTGCAGACGGCCCGCGGACATCAGGTGGATCAGCAGCGCTAGTCCGGTGGCGTCTCCCCCACCCCTGTCGGCCTCCACGATCAGGTGCTTGCCGCGCCTACGCACGGCGGAGACGCGCATGCCCTCCAGCGCCGAGAGCGGCGGGTCGAAGGTCTTCAGCGCGTTTATCCCCGGCGCCTTCGCCGACTCGATCCGCGTGCCGGCAAGAGCAGAGTTCAGCAAGCGTGCGGTGATCTCCACCTCTGGCAGCTCGGGCATTCTCTATCCATCGTAGGAGGGACCCCCCGCAGCTAGCCCAGCGCAACCGGCAACGGCAGGCTGAAGGTCGCGAAGCCGTGTTTGGTTGCGTGGGCGTTGGCCGCAACGTCGCTCTTCAGCCTGTAGATCGCAGCCTTCGCGTTCGTCGGGACGCTGAGGGTGATGTGGAAGCGACCGCTCGCGGCCGGGGTGAAGGTCTTGGCGACCGTCGTCTTGCCGCATTCGAGCTGCTGTTCGACGATCACAGGCGCGATCGGCTTGGTCAGCGGGAGCGTCACCTGCCCGGAGAGCGTGACGGTCGTTCCTGTGGCCTTTGGCGCTTCGAGCAGCAGGCGTCTCGTGAGCTTGAGTGCCAGCGACCGCAGCTTGCCGATCGCGGCGGTGTAGCGGGTGTCGACGCTTTCCCGGAGCTTTGCCGGGGGCAGAGGCGCGGTGGTGGTGAACTCTCCGTCTGCGCCGACCGTGGCGGTGGCCACCTGCTTGTTCCTGGTGCCGAAGAGGATCCTGACCTTCTTGCCCACGAGGCTCGTGGCGGCGCTGCCGCCGAGCAGCACGCGACTCCCGTGGATGTAGACGTCGTTGAGGACCAACTGCGCATTGCTGCAGCCCAACCGTAGTTCTTCGATCGCCTTGGGGCTCGTCGCTATGCCGGTCGTCGTCGGTGGCGTGACGGTCGTGGTAGTGGTCGTCGTCGTGCCGCCCGTCGTGGTAGCGCCGCGGACGACCGGCGCAACGTCCGTCGTGAGGGTGACGCCTTCTAGTTCGTATGCAACCCCGAAGATGGCCGCGCTCGGACCGCCGATCGAGGAGAACGATCCCCTGCTGAGCGGCGCATGGCTGATGATCTTGAATGTCTGTCCGAGCGGAGGTTCGTAGCCGCCTTCCTCGGTCACCGAGAGGGCGCCCGCGAGCAACGCAGCGCCGCCCACGAGCAGCTGATCGAATTCGGTGCCCGGCGTTGGGCCCGCGATCCCGATCGCGAGCGTGCCGCCGCTTTCCTCGGTGTACTCGCCCGCGATCTGCAGCGGACCGGGGGCATCTCCCGGAGCGAGGACTCCACCTGTGGCGGTGAGCGAACCAGCCACCGTTCCGGTGCCGCCGAGGGTGCCTCCCGCGAGCGTGATCGGCACCGGAGTCGTGACTTCTCCGAACGTGAACTGACCGATGGTGCCGTCGTCGTGAAGGCCTCCGCCTTCGAGGGTGAGGGGTCCGGTTTCCAGGGTGGTTCCGCTCGCGACCGTCGTCGTGCCACCCGTCAATACGAGGCTGTCGCCACCCAGGCCGTATTTGGGTCCGGAGTTCGGTCCGATTCCCGCGGCAGTGAAGGTGCCGTCGTCTCCCCCTCCTGTGTAGAGATCGAGGCCGGGGGCCAGCGTGATCGTGCTCGTCGTGGTCACGAAGCTGGAGCCGCCGCCGAACTCGAAGTCCGGATTTTCGATCGTAATCGGGCTCGCCGTCATGATCGTGCTACCCGGGTCGAGATCCGGGTACAGGCCCGGTTCGATCGAAAAGGTGCTGTCCGCGCCCTGGCGGAGTTCGATTTTTTCCTCCTGTCCGCTGGACCACTTCACGGGACCGCTTACTTCCAGGATCTGGGGTCCGCGCATGTAGCCCTTGACGGCTTGGGTGAGGGAGGTCAGGGTCGAGACTCCGGCGGAATTACCGAAGTAGACCGCGTCTTCGCCTGAGATTTCAAGCCCCCCACCCTGGATCGAGGCCGCTTCACCACCGAAGCCGTTGTACGGCAGCGTGACGCGGACCGTGATGTTTGACGGCCAGCACACGACAGAGCTCAAGGTGGGGCGTCCGGCTGACCAGTACGACAGTTCGGACCACTGCGCGTCGTTGGGCCCTCTGAATTCGTCGGTGCAGGTCGCCGCCGCCGCGGCCGCGCTGAACACTCCGCAGAGGGACGTCGCGAGCACCGCCGCCAAGAGCGCGCGCCTCAACGCGCCACGACGCGATCCACACCTGCATTCGTTGTCCGCCGCATGTGGCGCCGATCATAAGACCCCCGCCAGCAGACTTAAAGTCAACTAGGACACCCGTCCAGTCAGTACGCGGCGATCGAGGGCCCTTCGTACTTCACGCCGGCAGGGCTCGTCCAGCGCACGCGCCAGTCCCTACCGGCGGTCGAGGAGTTGAAGCTCCAGTAGCCGAGGCTGTTGGTGGTGACAGTCTTGAGCGTCTTGAAGCGCTTTGAGCCTTTGCGCTGCACCAGCACCGTCACCTTCGTCGCTCCCGTCGCCGGGCGCACCAGGCCCCAGAGCGAGACCCCGTGCCCCTTCTTGGTGACGGTGAGCGGGATCGGCCAGCCGGAGTAGAGCGGCTTGGGAGTGCCGTTGATGTACTCGAGCCCCGTCTGGAAGCTGGCGCCTGGTTCCGGGCCCCCCACCGGGTCGTCCGCGAGCAGGTACTGGGAGAACGCGGCCACACGGGGGTTCTCGTAGGCGATGCGTTCGGCGATCGCGTCGAATTCCGCCTGCTTGGCAGGGGAGACGCCGAGGTACTTGTTCGGCTTGCTCTGTACCCCGAACTCAGTCAGGTAGATCGGCACGTTAGCCGGGATGGCGTGCGCGCGAGCGGCGAGGTTGAGCGCGTTGGACAGGCGCGAGAGCGAGCCGATCGAGACGTCGTCCTTCTGCGGGAAGACGTAGTACGGCCCCGCGGGGAGCGTGTACGCGTGGTGGGCGTAGCCGGCCATCTGCAGCTCGCTGCATGAGCTCGATTTCTTGTACTTGGCGTTCAGGCAGAGCGCTTCGCGCATAAACGCCAGCGGCGCCACCGGGTGCTTATACCCCTTCGCGCCTTCCTTGCGGATGTTCACTTTGTCGTAGCCCGCAGGCGCCGTCTCGCCGAACAGGACCTTGGGGTGGCTGAGCCCAGCCGCCTGCAGCCCTGCGTAGCCGGCCTGGTAGAGGCCGCGATAGATGCGTCCGGAGGCAGGAGCGCCCTTGGAGGTCCACTGCGGCATCAGGAACACGGACTCGTTTGGCTCGTTCCAGATCGAGTAGACGGAGACCTCCGAGCCGAACTGGCGGGCGACCGCGGTCATGAATTCTTCGAAGTCCTTGTCGTCGGGACGGGTCACGTACGGTGCTTTGAGGTTGGAGGTCGCCCACCGCGGCGCGGGCGCGGTGACGGTCAGCAGCACCGGCCATTTGCGTGCGGCCGCTTCGGCGAGCAGGACCGTGTACTGCCCCCAGGCGTAGCTACCGGGGTTGGCCGCTTCGAACGCGGGCTTGGTGGCGCTGGTGGGCGCGGGGGCGACCGACTCCCAGTTGAGCTCGACGCGCAGCGCCTTCACGCCCAGGTGCTGGAGCTGTTCCATCGCGTGTGGGCGGGTGCTGGGATTGAGCAGCACGGCGGCGCCCTCGAAATAGGTTGTCTGGTTGCTCGAGGCCAGGGCCTGGGAGGCGCCGGCGGAGCCGGCCACGAGCGCCGTGGCGAGCAGTGAGAGGAGGAGAGTTCGGATTCTGGGCATGGTCGCTTGAGACACCTCAGCGCAGAGAAGGTTGCGGTCTTTGTAGGTTGGGGGCCGTGAGCACTCCGATCGCGCCAGACGACATCGTCCAGACCCCTGAGGAGGCGCAGGCTAACAGCCGACCTCCCCTACTCGTCCTGGAGCCGCTCGTAGCGTTCCTGGACGCCCACGGCCTCGGGGAGGGCGAGATTCGCGCGACCCCGATTGGCGAGGGTCATTCGAATGTCACGTATCTGGTGGAGCGTGGCGAGACGAAGCTCGTGCTTCGTCGCCCGCCCCGCCCGCCACTGCCCCCGAGCGCGCACGACGTGCTGCGCGAGGCGCGTCTGCTGCGGGCGCTGCGGGATACGCCCGCGCGCGTTCCCGATGTGCTCGCGGTATGCGCGGATGAGGCAACGATCGGGTCGCCCTTCTACGTGATGGAGCTGGTAGAGGGCGACGTGATCGTCTCGAGCGTCCCTGAGGCTCTCGACACTCGGGGCGAGCGTCGACGAATCGGCGAGCAGCTGATCGACGCGCTGGTCGAGATCCACGCGGTCGACTGGCGCGCGGCCGGCCTCGAGGACTTCGGCAAGCCGACCGGCTACCTGGAACGCCAGCTACGGCGCTTCTCGGGGCTGTGGCAGCTCAACAAGACGCGTGAGATCCCGTCTGTGGAGACCGTCGGGACATGGCTGGCCGAGCACGTGCCGAACTCCGGCCCCGCCACGATCGTCCACGGGGATTACCGGCTCGGCAACACGCTGTTCGCCGATGAGACGCCAGCCCGCCTGGCGGCTGTACTGGACTGGGAGATGGCCACGATCGGCGACCCGCTGGCCGACCTGGGCTACCTTTGCATGATGTGGACCGAGGCGAGCGATCCCGCCGGCGGTCTGCGTGAGCAGCTCGGCAAGGTCACGCGCGCCGAAGGCTTCCCCACCCGCGCCGAGCTGATCGCGCGCTACGAGGAGCGCTCGGGGCGCTCGATGAGCGACATGCGCTGGTACACGACCCTGGCGGTGTGGAAGAGCATCGTGTTCATGGAGGGCAACTACAAGCGCGCGATCGCCGGCACGACCGACGACCCCTACCTGGCGCAGTTCGGCGAGGGCGTGCTCGAGCTGGCTGAACGCGCCGAGGAGATGGCGCTCGGTGGCTGAGCCCGTCCAGCCGGAAGGGCCCTCCCGGACGGCATTGCTGATCGACTGGGGCGGCGTCCTCACGAGCAATCTGTTTGCCTCCTTCCACGCCTACTGCCTCTCCGCCGGCATACCTCCGGAGAAGCTGATGAACCGCTTCAGGACAGACCCGGCCGCGCGTGAGCTCCTGATCGCGTTGGAGACGGGAGATCTGGAGGAGGATGCGTTCGAGCTGCAGTTCGCCGCGCAACTGGAAGTCGAGCCGGAAGGCCTGATCGACGGCCTGTTCGCCGGCGTGCACCCCGACGCTGCGATGGTCGACGCGGTCCGCAGAGCCCGCGCGGCCGGGGTGCGCACGGCGCTCGTGTCGAACTCCTGGGGCGTGCACCGCTACCCGCACGAGCTGTTCGACGAGCTGTTCGACGGCGTCGTGATCTCAGCTGAGGAGGGCATCCGCAAGCCGGCGCGACGCATGTATGAGCTCGGCGTCGAGCGCGCCGGCGCACAGGCCGCGGACTGCGTGTACGTCGATGACCTGCCGTTCAACCTCACGCCCGCGCAGGAGATGGGGATGGCAACGATCCATCACACGAGCGCGGAGAAGACGATCCCCGAGTTGGAAGAGCTCCTGGGAGTCCCACTGGGAGGGCACGGCGATCGATCGAAGATCGGCCATCGAACGCCCGTCGATCGGGGACAGTAGCTCCCGCCGTCCACAGCAAGCGCCGTCGCGCCGCGTCAATGCTCATGTGTGGGCATGCTCGCGCCGAAATATGGACGGTGACGCTGCTTATTGCCAATGAGCCGCGCGCTCGGCTGGGGACTTCGGCGACCGTCGACACGGGCTTCGATGCGCGCCTGATGACGAGGGCGCTGGCCGGCCTGTTCGCGGCGGGGGCGACCTTGGCCCTACTCACGGTGGCGCTTCCACATCCCGCGCGCGCGAGCGACTTGGGCCTGCTCGTGATCGTGGGCATCGCCTACGTCGTCGCGGGAGTGCTCTTCTGGATTGCGGACACTGTCCCGGGCTGGATCCTGCGCGTGGCGCTGGCGCTGGGCAGCACGCTGATCACCGCAGTCGCGTATTTCTCTGCACAAAGCCCCAGCCCCCTGGTCTTCTTCTACCTGTGGGTGTTCCTGTACTCGGCGTACTTCTTCAGCGGCCGGGAGATGGCGGCCCAGATCGTCTACGTCGGGGTCGCGTTCGCCGCCCTGTTGACCGCCAGGCCGCCGTCCAGTGGCATCCCCGCGTGGTGGCTGGTCGGCATGGGAACGCTGCTCGTCGCGGCGGTCCTGATCCGCTCGATGCGAGAACGGGTCGAGCTGCTGATCGCGAGTCTCTACGACGCCGCCCGCACCGATCCGCTCACGAAGCTGGCGAACCGGCGCGGCTTTCGCGAACTGCTCGACCTCGAGCTCGAGCGTGCCCGCCGCGGCACTGGGAAGATGACGTTGGTGGTCGGGGACATGGACCACTTCAAGGAAGTCAACGATCGCTCTGGCCACGGCGCGGGCGACGCCGCCCTGCAGCGGGTGGCACGTCTGTTGCAGGACGGGAAGCGAGGGATCGACGGTCTCGCACGGGTCGGCGGCGAGGAGTTCGCGTTGATCCTGCCGGGCACCGACCTTCACGCCGCCCTGGCGGTCGCCGAGCGATTGCGCGGCGAGGTGCGCGACGAGTTCTCGAGGGACGCCGTGGCGGTGACGATCAGCTTTGGCGTGGCCAGCTACGGGCAGCATGGCGAGACAGCCGCTTCGCTGTTGCGGAGCGCCGATGAGGCGCTCTACGCGGCGAAGGCGAACGGCCGCGACATGACCGTGCTGTACAGCCACACGCTCCAGCAGGCGCCGCGGTCAGACGCGCAGTCGCGCGACATCCACGCGGAGCGTTTCATCGCGGTCGTCCTCGATCTGGCCGAGACGGTCGACCTGCGTTTCAGCGGCAGCGCGCGACACTCCGAGACCGTCGGACGCTACGCCGAGATGATGGCCCGCGAGCTCGGCCTGTCCGAGCAGCGCGCGGCGCAGGTGCAGCTGGCGGGCCGGCTGCACGACATCGGCAAGGTGGGTGTCCCGGACAGCATCCTCGGCAAGCCGGCCAAGCTCACCGAGGAGGAGTTCGCGATCATCAAGCGCCATCCCGAGCTCGGCGCCCAGATCCTGGAACACGCCAGTCTCGCCGACGTGCGCGGGTGGGTGCAAACGCATCACGAGCGCCCTGACGGCCGTGGCTATCCACTGGGGCTCTCCGGTGAGGAGATCGCGATCGAGGCGCGCATCCTGGCGGTGGCTGACTCGTACGAGGCGATGACCAGCGACCGCGCGTACAGTCCGTCGATCGGGCACGCAGCCGCTCGCGCCGAGCTCGAGCGCTGCGCCGGGAGCCAGTTCGACCCCAGCGTGGTCAACGCGTTTCTGGCCGTCCTTCAGCGCGACCGCGAGCACGCTGAGGTGTCGCTCGCACGACTTTGAGTGTGGACGGTGTTGCCTAGATGGCCGTAGACCAAGCGAGGCGCGGACGCAGAGAGCGTGGCGTGCTTCGCACGCGAGCGACCGAGGACAAAGCCTCGCGCCGCGCCTACGGTCGTCTAGGCCCGCTTGCCGCGACCGTAGAGCAGTTTGAACAGCCCGGCCAGCAGCCGCGAGGTGCGCGTCTTGTACGGGTACATGAAGAGTTCCTTCTTCATGGCCAGTTTCGCGGTGACGACGATCGCCTGCTGTGAGCAGTACTTGCGGATCCCGCCGGCGCCGTGGCGCGAGCCGATGCCGGACGTCTTGGCGCCGCCCATCGGCAGCTCGAGCACGGTGTAGTTGATCATCGCGTCGTTGACGTTCGCCGCACCCGATTCGATGCGCCTGGCGATCGCCTCGCCGCGCGCGGCGTCGCGCGAGAACACGGAGGCGCCGAGGCCGTAGGGCGAGTCGTTGGCGAGCCGCACCGCCTCGTCGGCGTCTGCGACCTTCATGATCGGCAGCGTCGGCCCGAACGTCTCCTCGGTCATGCACTTCATCGTGTGGTTGACGTCGACCAGCACCGTCGGCTCGTAGAAGCGTCCGGGACCGGGCATCTGGCGACCGCCGGTGAGCACGCGCGCGCCCTTCTGCACGGCGTCCTGGACGTGGTCCTTGATGATGTCCAGCTGCGGCGGGAACGTGATCGCCCCCACCTCGACCGTGCCGAAGCCGCCCTCGGGAGAGCCGACCCGAAGGGCACGCACCTTCTCGGAGACCTTCGCCACGAACTCGTCGTAGACGGGCTCCTCAACGTACACGCGCTCGATCGAGATGCACGTCTGACCGGCGTTCTGCATGGAGAAGTACGCGGCGAAGTTGGCCGCGCGCTCTAGGTCGGCGTCGGAGAGCACGATCATCGGGTCCTTGCCGCCGAGCTCCAGCGAGGCTGGGATCAAGCGCCTGGCGGCGGCTTCCGCGACCTTCCTGCCGGTCCTGGTGGAGCCGGTGAACATGATCATGTCGACGTGCTCGATCAACGCCGCGCCCGCCTCGCCGCGCCCGGTGGCGATCTGCAGGACGTCCTCGGGCAGCCCGCACTCGCGCAGGCCCTCGGCCATCAGCAGTGAGGTCAGCGGCGTTATCTCAGATGGCTTGAGGATCACGCTGTTTCCTGCCATCAGCGCAGGGATGCAGTCGCCGAAGGAGTTCGTCAGGGGATAGTTCCAGGGCCCGATCACACCGATCAGCCCCAGCGGCCGGTAGCGCAGGATCAGCTTCTTGCCCTTGACCAGCACCTGGCTGGACTTGATCGACTCATCGGCGAGGTACTCGGGGCCGTGCTTGGCCCAGAAACCGAACGCATTGCCCGCGTAGCCGATCTCCGCGAGGTTGGCGTCCTCGAAGGTCTTGCCGGTCTCCGAGACGATCGTCTCGGCCACTCGCTGCGAGTTGTCCATGAGCCACTTCTGCGCGCGCAACAGCACCCGGGCGCGCCCGTCGAAGCCGTATGCCTCCCACTCCGGCTGCGCGCGCCGAGCCCGTGCGGCCATCTCCGCGATGTCCTGCGCGCCGAGGTCGGGGACCGTGCGGACCGTCTCACCCGTGGCCGGGTTCTCGACCGCTATCTCGTCGCCTCGACGGGAGATGGGGCTTTCGGCTTGGAGTATCTCCTGCTCGACGTGCTGCTCGACGCTCGCCATCTCGGCTCCCCTTGTTCGCTGAAGGCTTGTGACGAACAAGGCTAGCTCATATGGGAGTCTCAGCTAGATAGCTCTATGGAGTCGATCCCGATCGGCTCCGAGGGGCGGTCCGAGCCGTCGGTGGAGACGCCCTCGAGCGAGTCCACGACGTCCATCCCGTCGGTCACCTGGCCGAACACCGTGTGCTTACCGTCCAGCCAGGGGGCAGCGTCGGTGGTGACGATGAAGAACTGTGAGCCGTTGGTGTTCGGCCCCGCGTTCGCCATCGCGAGCGCTCCGCGGACGACCTTGTGGTCGTTGAACTCGTCCTCGAAGGTGTAGCCCGGACCGCCCGTGCCCGTCCCGAGCGGACAGCCTCCCTGGATCATGAAGTCCTTGATCACGCGGTGAAAGGTGAGCCCGTCGTAGAAGCCATCTGAGGCGAGCTTGCGGAAGTTCTCGACTGTTTTCGGCGCATCCTCGTCGAACAGCTCGAAGACGATCGGTCCCTCTGTGGTTTGCATGGTGGCGATTGACATTTTCCGCAGGTCTCCTCTGGGTCGCTCAGGATCAGCCGGCCACGATAGCGAGACGCTCTATCGAGCCTTTACTCGCTCGAGGCTGAGCGCGTGGGAGTCGCCGGTGCCGATCGAGTGCCCGTCGAGTGCCTCGATCACGCGGTCGGCCTCGGCGGCGGGCACCGACAGGAAGGAGAAGCGGTCGAGCACGAGCACGTCGCGTACCGCCTCCCCGTCGAGCCCCGCGCCGGATGTCACGGCAGCGACGATGTCAGCGACGCTCAGCCCGGCGGAGCTTCCGCCGCCGAGCACCAGCTTCGCGTAGGGCTCCTGCTCGTCGCGGCGGGAGATGCGCGGCTTGGAGTGCCGGCGCGGGCGCTCTCGCACGGGCGTGGGGGCGGCCACCGCGCCCTGTTCCCACTGGGCGATGTGCGTCCCGATGTGACGTTCGATCGCCTCCAGCTCTCGCTTCTGGCGGTCCTCCACGAACGTGATCGCCCGGCCCGCGCGCCCGACGCGCCCGGTGCGCCCGATGCGGTGCACGTAGGTGTCGGGGCTGGTCGGCACGTCGTAGTTGACCACGAGCGTGACCGTCGAGATATCCAATCCGCGCGCAGCCACGTCAGTGGCAACGAGGATCGGCACGCGCCCGCCCTTGAACGCCAGCATCACGCCGTCGCGCGAGCCCTGGGACATGTCGCCGTGCAGCGCACGCACGTTCATGCCGCGGTCGCGCAGCGTGCGGAAGAGCTGGTCGCAGCGGATCTTCGTGCGCACGAACACGATCGCCTGGTGGCCTTCTGCTTCGCCTTTCGGTCCCATCTCGGCGCGCAGCACCTCGACCAGCTTGTCGGGCTTGCCCTTGGTCTCAACGGGGAGCTGGAACTGGGCGACGGTGTCGATCGTGAGCGTCTCGGCCTCGACCTGGATGATCTCCGGGTCATACATGTAGCGGTCAGCCAGCGTGCGGATCGGCGGCGGCATCGTCGCCGAGAAGAGCGCCGTCTGACGGCTGGAGGGCGTCAACGAGAGGATCTTCTCAACGTCCTCCAAAAAGCCGAGGTCGAGCATCTCGTCGGCCTCGTCGAGGACCAGGAAGCGGCAATCGTGCAGGACCAGCGAGTGGCGCGAGATCAGGTCCAGGACACGACCGACCGTGCCCACGACCACGTGCCCGCCGGCGCGCAGCTGTGCCTGCTGCGTGCGGATCGGAGCGCCACCGAAGACCGCCACCACATCGATGCCGGTGTGGGCGCCGTAGGTCCGAAGCGCCTGTGTCACCTGGATGCAGAGCTCGCGCGTTGGGGTCAGCACGAGCGCCTGCACGGTTTTCTCCGAGGGGTCGATGTACTCCATGATCGGCAGGCCGAAAGCCGCCGTCTTGCCGGTTCCGGTCTGCGCCTGGCCGATCACGTCGCGTCCCTCCAGCAGGGCCGGGATCGCCTGTTCCTGGATCGGGCTGGGCGACTCATAGCCGACGTCGCGCAGCGCCTGGAGTGTCGACTCGGAGAGCCCGAGTTCGGAGAAGGACTTGGCCATGACAGTGATGAGCTTAGGTGGACGGGTCGAGCAGTAGCTTCCCGGTGCTTCGCCGGGCACGCAAATCCATCTGCGCCTGCGCCGCCTGCTCAAGAGGATAGGTATGTCCGACGATCGCCTTCAGCTCGTTGCGCGCTGCGAGCGCAAACAGCTCCACCAGCGCCTGCGCGAACATGCCTGGGCGACGGAGGCAGTGGAACAGGTAGAAGCCCACGACCGAACGCGAGTGGCGCAGCAGTGAGCCGGTCCGCACCTCGTTGGGCTCGCCGGTGGCGATGCCGCAGACGACGATCCGCCCGAACGGCGCGAGCGTGCGGTAGGAGGCGTCGAACACCGCGCCGCCGGACATGTCGAAGACGACATCTGTCTCGCGCCCGTCGTTGGCCTCGATCAAGCGCTCGGTCAGCCCCTCGGGCGCGGGATCGACGGCGACGTCCGCTCCGAGCTCGAGCGCCAGCGCGCGGCGCTCCTCGCCGGTCGCGGTGGCGATCAGCCTCGAGGCTCCCATGCGTCGGCCGAGCTGTACGGCGATCGAGCCGACGCCTCCGGCGGCGCTGTGCACGACAACGCTCTCGCCCTCCTGCACGCGCGCGGCGGTGCGATACAGGTGCCACGCGGTCGTCCCCTGGATGATCAGCGCCAGCGCGGTGCCGTCCTCGACACCGTCGGGGATCGCGAACACGCGATCCGCGGGTGCGATCGCATACTCGGCATAGCCGCCGCTGCCGGTGAGCGCGACGACGCGCTCACCGGTGTCCTCGCGAACGCCCGCCACCTCCCCCCCGGGCACCAGCGGCAGCGTGGCCTTCTGCACGTAGGAGTTGGTGCGCGTGTGGGTGTCCGCGAAGTTGAGTCCCGCACGGGCGACCCGGATCAGCACCTCGTCGGGCCCGGGCCGGGGGGTCGGGAGCTCGGCCAGCTCAAGTACCTCCGGGCCGCCGAACTCGGTCATCTGGATGGCACGCATCGCGGCCCCAGGCTAGCGCGTGCTCTAAGGTGCGCGCCCATGCCCATAACCGTGGTTGGATCGATCGCCTACGACACCGTGACGACGCCGTTTGGCA
>DATBZG010000135.1:0-2149 GCA_036513335.1 Solirubrobacteraceae bacterium
GTGGATCGTGGTCGCGAGCTGGGGTGGGGACAGAACGCATCAGCCGGCGGCCACGCAGCCCTGTGGCGGCACGGTGCAGACGGCGCCAACGCATGTGACGCTCACGTGCCCGTCGGCCGCCGCGATCGGCGCGTCGAGCCCGTTCTCCGGCGCGCTCTCGGGCGCCCCCGCGGACGCGCTCCTCGCGGTGCTTCACATCGCTCCGTCAGGAGCCGTGCGCACGGATGACGTGATCACCGGCACCGGCGGTGCGTTCACCGACGCGTTCGCCCCCAATCAGCCTGGCGCCTGGGAGGCGGAAGCGCACTACAACGGCGACGCTAACCACACGCCCGCCGCCGCGCTCTGCCAGTTCACCGTCGCGCGGCCGCCTAGCACGCTTTCGCTCCAATGCACCCCCGACCCCAACAAGAGATTCATCTCCTGCACGGGCCAGCTGACCTCCCAAGGCGCAGGACTCGGCCAGACTCAAATCAAGCTCACCTACGAGCCGCTCTCGGGGTCGACCACGGCCCACACGGCGACCACAGCCCCGAACGGCACCTTCAGCGACCAGCTAAACGCTCCCGCTGGGACTCTGCTTTTTTCCGGAATGTGGACGATCCAGGCCCAGTACTCGGGTGACAGCGCCCACGCCCCCGCCTCACACACGGCAGCTGTGACGCTCTAGCCGGGCACAACTCTCACGCGCCGGCACGGTCAGGCATGGACCAAAGGATGACGCGCCCGCGGGCTGGGTGGCGCGCGCTCCGCGCCGTCAGGTTCCCAGCGTGTGGCTCCGCCGGTAAGTCTCGACCACGCCACCGCATCCGAGCAGTTCAGGCCGCGCTCGAGCCACGGCGTCAGTGCTGCTCCCACGAACTTCCAGCACTTTCAAAGCAATCTCGCGACAGGGACCGGTGCGTAGGCAGCAGGCAACCGGCGGCCACCGCCGTCGTGACCGCTATCGCGTGAACTCAATCGCCACGCGTCGGCTTGCGCCACCACGCGCGAGTGCCCTTTGTCGCCCGACCGGCCGTATCGCGAGCGCTGCTCTTTCGATGCCGCGCCGGTCCGAAGGGGAAGCGTCGCCTCGCTGACGATCGGCCCGCGAGGTGGCTCAGTTTTCGTGAAGGCAGGTCTCTTGATGACGGCCTTGAGGTCGCCAAGCCGCTACTGCTTCTGGCGAATACGAGGGCGGTCAGCCTGCTGGCCGTGGCACCTGCTTCGCGCTGACGGGGGTGCTCCGCTCGGGTTGCGGGAGGTCCTATCTTCCGAGGCGTCCCCGGGGTACCTCGCGGGCGGTGTGATCTTGGGCGCTTGTTGGCGGGCGAGAGCGATGCTGGTGATCGCCGTGAGCGCCATTGCCGCAATGCCGATCAGTGCTGCCGTAGTTTAGACGCCGTCGACTGGGGAGCTATGCCCGGTGTTGGTGCCTGCGGCCAGCATTAGGCCGCCGAAGGCGCTTCCGAGCGAGAACGCGACGCTGCGGACGACCTTGTTGAAGCTCATCGCGCTCGACGTCTCCCTTTCTGGGGTGACGGCCAGGATGACTCCGGGCATGGCGAATGGGAAGCAGACGCGAACACGGCGAAAGCGACGAGGACAACAACGGAGCCGCCGCCCAGGAGGACGAGCGCGACGATCCGTTCGCGTAGGCGAGGGGTGAGCTTGCCAGAAAACGAACCCAGCGCTGAGAACCGCACTAGAACCACGCCAGCTACAAAGGTGCTGAGCCCGAAGCCGTAGCCGGCATTACTCACTCAGGCCCACTCTTCTCGCGCGTAATCGAGTCCTGCGAGGTGGAGGAGTTCCGTGATCTCGTCGAGCTTCGTTAGGGGAATGGCGCCCGCTGGTTCGAGGAGATCTGAACGGGACAGCGTTGTCAGCCAGGTGCACGGGACGAGACCTGGACGCGGAAGCGCGACGCGCACGACGCCTTCGAAAGGCAGTCCTTCGACGTTGCCTATTGCGACCTCCAACGCGACGCCGGTGATGTCGGTCGGGGCGGCAGCGACCACTTGTATTGCCCGAAAGCCCGAGGGTTCCTCATCGCCGAGCAGTAGAACGGGGCGGCGCTCGTCGAAATCAACCCACCAGACTTCACCGCGATGCATTGGGCCTCCTGGCCTGGGGCTGTTGGCTTTGGCGAGGATTTGGTCGGTGGTTT
>DATBZG010000136.1:0-2019 GCA_036513335.1 Solirubrobacteraceae bacterium
GCGCGCGAGGAGCAGCCGTTGGGTCAGACGTCGCTGCCGCATTGAGCGCGCTAAGCGCAACTGCGATCGCCGGGCTCGTGCGCCTGAGTCATGGGGACGCGCGGGTGCCGCTGGCGGTGGGCGCGGAGGCCGAGCCCGGGAGCGAGGCAACGCAGGAGCTGATCCTTGCTGGTCTCGTGTCCGGTGAGCCGACGGGCCGGAGGCTCACAGCTCGTGCTGAGCACGCAATGCGACTGTTGTGGTCAGGCGACCTTTACCCAACGCAGGGTCCGCGGCGCGCCGAGGAGCTACTGCTCGGTGCGCAGCTCTGTGCGATCGACGGCGACGCGAAAGCCGCGCTCGACTTGTTGCGAAAAATCGACGGGGAAGAGCAGTCGATCGATGCCGCGATCGCCCGTGCGCTTGAGCAGCGTTTGACCGGCGGAGCGGGCCCTGTCGCTGACCTCCGAAGCGAGCTCGCCGAGCGCCTCCACCCGGAGCTCGATGGAGCTTCTGTGCTGGGTATCGCCGCTGGGGCGCTCGACTGTGATGATCCTGACCTGGCGTGCCGCGCGCTGAGCCTGCTGGACGCCAAGCCGGGCGCTGACAATGCGCAGAAGCCGGATCTGACCGCGGATGCGGGCGTGGCTTGGCACTCGGTAGCAGTGGCGTTTGAGGCCGAAGGAGAGCTCGACGGTGCCCGCGATGCATACCGTCGTGCACGCGCCGCGTTCGCCACGTTGCACGTGGATCTAGAGATAGCGCCGATGCGACACCAGGCGGACATGCTCCGATTCGCACGCCAATCGGACGAGGCGCTGGCATTGGAGCACTCCACACCGTTCTCACCTTCGCCGGCCGGGACGAGAGTGTTGATGGCCGCCACCTGTTTGCGTGCCGCGCGTCTGCAAACCCTGATCGGTCGCCCGCTGGCCGGGAAGGCATGCAACTGGTGGGCATTGTCGTGTGCGCGCTTTGTCCCCTCCTACGGAACGCCTGCACGGAGAGTGGCCTCGATCACATCACGCACGCCTCGCGAGACAGATCGGGCGCGTGTGCAGGCGCTGAGCCCGTCAGCCATCGGCCTCTTGGAGCTGCTGCGCCAGGACGCGCATGATTCAGCCCTCCGTCACATCCTCCCCGGACTGCTCGTGGACCGTGGCTCGTGGCGTACTGCCGTCGTGGCCGCGCACGAGCTTGAGCGCGCTGGGCTCGCCGAATTGTGGCTGCGCAGTGGTTGGCTGCGGCTCAGCAAGCGCGGCGGCAAGGTCGCTGCCGCCCTATCTTCGTGATCGGACCCCGCAGATGGACGTAGCAATCACCTGGGACGCGGAGGTCTCTGGGCTCCACGCGGAACTGCAGTGCGTTGGCGGCGAGGCGATCGTCGTCGACGACGGCCTGTCGAGAAATGGCACCTTTCTCAACGGTCAGCGCGTCACAGGGCGCGCCCGCATGCGAAATCGAGACCAGCTTCGCCTCGGCCGCACGGTCCTCGCGTTTCGAACTGCCACGCAGGCGCCGGCGGTCGCAAATCGTCCGTTTATTGCCGGCTATCGGACTATCGAGGCTACGCAAGCGCCGGCGTGTCTCGCGCGGCGAGCCGCCAGGCCGAGCGCGCCGAGGCATCCAGCCACGGACGCGGGGGCAGGGAGCTCGGACCTGCGACTTTGCGCCCGATAGGTAGTCTGTACGCCAATGTCAACCGTGACCCCGATCGAGATCGACGCCGCTCGAGTCGAAGAGCTCACGCAGAGCGAGCTCGAGACGCTCAACGAGCGCACTGCGGCCTCGGCCGCCATGTACGAGCGCGCCGGCAACTCCCTTAGCGGCGGCGTCGCGTCCTCCTACCAACTGCGTGACCCCTGGCCGATCTACCTCGCCACCGGCGAGGGCCCGCGCGTCACCGACATCGACGGCAACGAGTACTGGGACTTCCACAACGGCTTCGGCTCGATGGTCCAGGGCCACGCCAACCCGGCGATCGTCAAGGCGGTGAGCGAGCGCGTCGCGCTCGGCACGCACTTCGCTGCCGTCACCGAG
>DATBZG010000137.1:0-20059 GCA_036513335.1 Solirubrobacteraceae bacterium
TAGGCGAGTCCCGATAGGGGCAGTCCCATCTTGCAGTGCCTAGGGCGGGTGCCGGTCGCGTCCCCCGGTGATCGTCACCCAACTAACCCGAGTGGCACGGCGGCATGCCGACATTTGTTTCGCCTTGTCGGCATGCCGCCCTCTTCCTTTTGCGCTTCAGGGCAGGCGCGAAGGGCGCGTCGTTGTGGTCTGCCGGGAGCGGCGCCTTGATGGCGGTTGATTCGCCAAGGGGGATTGCTTCGGCGGCGACGGGGTAAGCCGGTAGTGAGCAGAGGGAACCTGGGGAGGGGTTTGAGCATGCAGTCGCATGAGATCCAGCACAAAGGACGTGGGCACTATGAGGCTTAGACGGCAGAGCAGGTCTGCGGGCGCGGGCGAAGCGAGCGCCGTCGGAGCAGCCGGGCGGCGGGAACGCACCCGAGACGCCGCCGCCGCGGCGGTTGGCACCGCCGGAGCAGGTGTGCTGCTCATTGCGCGGCTGGTGATGGCCGTGGCCAGCCTGATCGCATTGCTGATCTTGCTGGCGATCGTGTTGCGGGACGTAGATGCCAACGCGAACAACACGATCGTCAAAGGCATCCACGAAGGTGCGAACTTCTTCGCCGGCGCGTTCACCGGGTTGATCCGGTTCAACGGTCACCCCAAGCGCGCCATCACAGCCGATTGGGGCATCGCGCTCGTCGTCTACCTGATTGTCGGCGGATCGATATCGAGCGTCGTCGCCCGGGTCGGGCGCGGCGGCGTGTACTTCGAGCGCAGTCACCGGACGGTTTCCGCTCCGTGAGGCTCAAGGAGGAGACGATGACCAGCAGGATGGTGGAGGTGCAACTTGCGCCCAGTCGAGCCCGTGCCGCGCGTCTCGTGGTTGTTGTGGCGGCCACGGTCGGCGCTCTTTGGCTTGTCGCCGGAGCGCAGGCATTTGGAGTGAAAAAGTGGGAAGCCGGCACGTGCAAGGTGTCGACTTGTACCGACGCCGGCTCGTCCGCTGCCTTCTACACGCAGGCCGCCGGTCATCCCTCCGACGGGATTACTGACTTCGAATTTGCGTCCGTGGAAAGGGAATTGCTCGGCAAAAAGTGGAAAGAAGCCGAGGGCGAAGGCGTAAAAGAAGTTCGGGTCGACCTGCCGCCCGGCCTCGCGGTCAACCCCGAAGCGACGAAGAACAGCAAAGGCGAACTCGTCTTCTGCACCGAAGCAGAGCTTAATCTGGACGAAGAAAAGTGTCCACCAGAAAGCAAAGTGGGTGTGGACAAGGCAACGGGCACGGCGGAAATCGCCTTGGGCATCAAGGAAACCGTGACCGAAGAATTTCCCGTCTACACCATGAAACGCAAGCCGGGCCAGCCTGCGCGGTTCGGGGTCGAAGTGTCCAGCACGCTCTTGAAAGCCCTTAAACTCCAGGGTCATGTGTACCTCGAAGGCGGCATCAGCTGGCATCCTGAAGCCGAAACGAGTGAGAACAAAGGCGTCACGACAGGTGATTACCACGAGTACTTCACGATCCCGAACATTCCGCAGCAGCCGGAAATCATCGAGTCGCGCCTGATCTTCGAAGGCGTCGTTGACGGCCACGCCTTCCTCACGCTCCCCAGCACGTGCTCGAGCAAGCCGATCACGACGCTGCACGTCGACTCCTACGAAGATCCCGGGAACTTTCAGGAATACAAAAACCCCACGCCGGTCGCCGCGACGGGCTGCGACGAACTGGCATTCAACCCGACGCTCGCGCTGACCGCCGGAGACACCCAGTCCGACCAGCCCGACGGCGTCAGCGCTGACCTGACCATCCCCCAGAAGACCGACGAACCGTCCAAGCCTAACTCGCCCGATGTCCAGACCGCCGAAGTGACGCTGCCGGAAGGCATGACCCTCAATCCCTCCGCTGCGAAAGCTCTCGAAGGCTGCAGCAACGAACAGTTCGCCGGCGAAAACTGCCCCGCCCACTCCGAGGTTGGCACGTTCGCGCTGAACGCTCCCGGGATTCCCGATGGGTCACTCACGGGTGGGGTCTACGTCGGCTCGCCCGAACCAGGAGAAGGCCCCGAATCCGGCAAGGAGTTCCGGATCTTCCTGTATGGAGACGCCACAGAATTCGGCGTTGGACTGCACCTGGAAGGCGGCGTCAAGGCAAACACCGGGACGGGTCGTCTGACGGCGGTCTTCACAAACGCCCCGCAGGTGCCCTTCGAATCGCTGACGCTGCACTTCCGTGGCGAAAACGAAGCGCCGCTCGCCAACCCACTCAGCTGTGGCGCAGCCGAACCCGCAGCCACGATCGCGCCCTATGGCGGCGAGGCACCGGCGAGCGCTGCTACCAGCGGATTCGTGGTCGACGGCAACGGAGCCGGCGGCCCGTGCGCCGAAACGCTGCCGTTCTCGCTCACGCAGAGCCTTGCGCCACAGGCTCCGGCGCAGGCTGGTGCGTACGATCCCGCCACGTTCAGCCTCACCAGGCCGAGCGGTCAGCAGTATCTCTCCAAGATCTCGACCACGCTGCCCGCAGGGCTGCTTGGCTCGATCTCCTCTGTCCCGCTGTGCGGGGAAGCGGCCGCCAACGAAGGCGCCTGTCCGGCCAGCAGCGAAATCGGGACGGTATCGGTCGCTGCCGGAGCGGGCCCGGAACCCTATGGTTTCACCGGCCACGCGTACCTCACAGGCCCCTACGACGGCGCGCCCTACGGCATCTCCGTCGTCGTTCCCGCCGTGGCTGGTCCCTACAACCTCGGTGAGGTCAAGACTCGAGGGGGCATCACCGTCGGCCTGTACAGCGGCCGCGTGACCGTCACCGCCACGCTGCCCACGATCGTCGAAGGGGTGCCGCTGCGGCTCCAGAGCCTGAACGTGGATGTCAGCCGCTCGAAATTCCTGTTCAACCCCACCAGCTGCGGCCCGCTCGGCACCGAATCCACGCTCATCTCGACCCTCGGCGCCGCGCAGGCGCTGACCAGCGGATTCCAGGTCGGCAACTGCAGCGCTCTCCCGTTCAAGCCTAGCCTTGGCGTCTCCAGTGGTGGCAGGCCGACAAAACTCGGCGGTGCAAGCCTCGTGGTCAAAATCACCCAGCCGGCGGGTCAGGCCAACATCCACGAGATCCAGCTGCAACTGCCCAAACAGCTGCCCTCGCGGTTGACGACGCTCCAGAAAGCGTGTGTAGCCGCCAGCTTCGAAGCCTCGCTTCCGCCAGGCAACTGTGCCCACACCGCGGACGTGGGCACCGTGTCCGTGACCACACCCGTGCTGCCCGGGACGCTGAAAGGACCCGCCTATCTCATCTCTCACGGCGGCGAATCGTTTCCCGATCTCGACCTGGTGCTCCAGGGAGACGGAGTGGAGGTCGTGCTCGTCGGTCACACGCACATCTCGAGCGCCGGCATTACAACCTCCACTTTCGAAAGCCTGCCCGACGTCCCGATCTCGAGCGTTACCGTCGATCTTCCGATGGGGCCCGACTCTACGCTTGACACCGACGGACGCCTATGCAGAACCAAGCTGCTCGCGCCGACCGCGATCATCGCCCAGAGCGGCGCCAAGATCACGCAGAACACGCAGATATCCGTCAGCGGCTGTGCGATCGAGCTGATCTCCCACAAGCGCCGTGGCAGCAGGGTTAGACTGACCGTCTGGACGCCGCAGGCCGGACTCCTGACGATCGGCGGTCGCGGCGTGAAGCGCCTGCGAAAGCGGGTCAAGAAGGCCGGCGAGGTCAAGATCAGTGTGCCGATGACAGGACATGCCCGCAAGCACAAGCTGAAGATCGGCTTCACCGCGAAGTCCGGGCACAATCCGTCTGCCGTGTCGCTGTCCGTGAAGCGCTGAGCGGCCTGAGCGCCCGGACTCTGGCGCGGCTCGCTAGCCGTTGGGGTTGGGGCGGCCTGTGGCGTGTTTGAGGCCAGGCTCGACGTCACGCATGATGCTGGTCTGGCCGGGCAGGCACGGCGGCCCCGGAACGCTGGGCGCATCGGCCGGCAGAGCGGCGACGCGCTCCTCTCTGAGATAGACGGCCCAGCCGGTGATCGTGTCGACCGGGGCGTAGTCGAACTCGGGGTTCGCCAGGGTTTCCTGCTCTCCGAGCAGCCGCCTCGTGACGGCGTCGAACACGACCTCGTGCAGATAACCGCCGAGCTCAGTCTCGATCCCGAGTCCCGGTCGGCCCGCGCGGTCCAGGACCGTTCCAAGCTCGACCACGTCGGGCAGACCGCACACGAGGTGGTGAAGCGCCAGGCAGAGCTCAACCGATGCCTCTGGGGTGCGCAGCAGCTGCATGATGGTCGAGAAGTCTTCTTCCGTAGGCGAACGCTCGCCGCGTGGCTCTCGCGTGATCGCAGCCCGCAGCTTGACCGGGTCAGTCGGCAGCCGCGCGGCGCGCTGCCGTGATCGTCGGCCTTCCATACAGCCGGGCGCCATCACGATCTGGTGCAGTCCGGCCGGCAGCTCCGGGCTGCCGGCCGCTTCCCAGCGACGCTGTCCGTCCGCAGTGAAAAACCTCGGAGGTCCCGTCTGCTCGCGGATGAGCCCCGAGTCGTCCCAGCCGCGCCATGTCTGCCGATGCTCCAGCTGCGTGTAGACCCAGATGCGCTCAGGATCGGGGTGCATGCGATGGCGCCCGTATTCGCTGCGCGACTCGCTGTACAGATACCCGTCCTGCGCGCCGAGCCCGAACGCCTCCATGCGGACCACCGAACCGGCTCAGCGTTCGAGCAGGCGCAGCTCGAGCATCTCTTGCGCGTCGTCGCGCAGCACGCAGTCGTGCCCATCTGTGAGCTGTTCGATGACCGGTGTCTTGCCGTCCGCCGCCGCCTCCAGAAGGCTCTGCCCGCGCCCGGAGTGCAGCGGGCCGAGGCGTAGGCGCAGATCGCGCGGCGCGACTGCCACGCCCACGTCGAGGTGGCTGCCGCTGATCGACTCCGGAGACTTCGCTGCGAGCACGTCGGCGACGATCTGAACGTCGGAGATGCGGTCCGTCGAAAAGCGGGCGCGCGCCGCCAGCGCGCTCAGCACCCGCGGCAGCACCGCCCGTGCGAGCGCGTTTGGCGCAAGGCGCAGCTCCACGTCGCTGGCGGGCGCGGATATGTCGGCGAACAGCGACGAGCATCCCTCACCGTCGGCGAGAGGCTCGAGGGAGCCGGCCGTCGGTGCGGGGAACTCCATCCGCACCAACGTGCCGCCGTCTTCACGCTCGCCGATCTCCACCTCGCGAGCGAGCGCTTGGATCACCGGCAGACCAAGCCCCGTTCTCAGCTCGTCGCCATCGTCGAGCTCCGGCAGAGGGCCGATCCCCACGCCCCGGTCGCCGACCACCACCGCAACCGCATCCTCGAGCACGTACACGCCCACTTCCAGAGGCCCCTCATCACCACGGTATGCGTGCATCACAACGTTGTTGCACGCCTCCGTAACAGCCGTGTTGAGGTCGTTCGTCTCGACCGCGTCCAGCCCGATGGCGCCCGCCACGCCCGTCAGCGCCTGACGGACGACGAGCACGTTCTCTGGCCTGTTTGGCAGGCTCAGACAGACGTTAGGGATCTCGGCCATCGAGCTGCTGCGATCAACCCGATCCGGCGGGGGCACCGACGGGACGGGCCTGTCAGACGGCTGCAACTGGACATCGGCCCTGTGCTTTGTGTTCTCAGCCCGCCGCTTGCGTGAGCGTGCGCAGCTGCTCCAGCGAGCGGCGAAGCAGACGCGACACCTGCATCTGTGAGATGCCCACACGCTCTGCGATCTCCGTCTGGGTGAGATCGTCGACGAAGCGCATGCGCAAGATCAAGCGCTCACGGGCCGGAATGTGTCGCAGGACCGAGGTCACGGTCGCGTCAAGCTCCACCAGCTCAAAGCGCTCGTCCTCGTGTCCGATCGAGTCCCCGTATGACACGACGTCACCGTCGGCGCTCGGCCGAGGCGCATCCAGTGAGAGCGTTTCGTAGGACTGCAGTGCCTGCAGCGCATCGATCACGTCCTCGGAGTCGAACTCGAGGTACTCGGCAAGCTGGTTGACCGTCGGTGCGCGGCCCTGCTCGTTCGCGATGCGCTCCTGCGCGTCACGCACCTTCAGAGCGCGCTCCTGTGCGCCTCGGGGGACGTGCACCGCCCAGCCGGAGTCGCGGAAATAACGGCGCATCTCGCCAAGGATCGTCGGCACGGCAAAGGACGCGAAGGAGTGGCCGCGGTCCGCGTCGTAGCGGTCCAGGGCCTTCAGCAGTCCCAGCGATGCGACCTGCAACAGGTCTTCGAACGGCTCCGACGAGCGCCCGTAACGGCGTGCGAGGCTGCGTGCGAGCGGCATGAAGCGACGAACGAGCAGCTCGCGTGCCCGTGTGTCGCCGTCGCGCTGCCAGCGAGCGAACAGCTCGCCAACGTCATCCTGTGTTGCCGGTGCGGCGCCGAGCGCCGTCTGGGGGGTGGCGGTCATGGTTGACATGCTTACTCCCTTCCCGAAATCGGAGCGTTTCAAACGTCGATCTTTCGACGTCTCCTACACATCCGTCTGCGAACTGCAGCGCCGTCGGTGATTGTACCGCCCCCGCCGCCCTGTGTCGGCGCCTGGACGGACGATGTCAGGCGTGCTCGATCGCCGATGCCGCTGCGTTGAGCGCCACGCTCGTCGCCAGCGGGCGGGGCGGAGCGCTCTGGGCGGGCTCGCGTTCCTCGTCGGCCGAGCTCTGTGCCGCAACCGTGCGATTGCGCCCGGAGCGCTTGGCCGCGTACAGCGCCGTGTCCGCGGCCTTGAACAGGCTCTCATACTCGACCTGCTCGCCGTGGGCTGCGCTCACTCCCAGCGAGATCGTCAGCGCCACGCCCCCCGGCTTCTCCTGCTCCACGGCGACGCGGACCCGCTCCGCGACCTCCTGTCCCCCCGCTATGTCCATCCCCGGCAGCACCACCAGGAACTCCTCGCCTCCGAGGCGGTAGACGAGCTCGAACGAGCGCAGCTGCTTGCGCAGCGTGTAGGCCACGTCACGCAGCACGGCGTCGCCGCGATCGTGACCGTGCTCGTCGTTGATCGCCTTGAAGTTGTCCACGTCGCACAGCATCAGGCACACAGGCTGTTGCGCCACGCGGGCCTGGAGCGAGAGCTCCCTGAAGCGCGTGGCCAGGGCGTTTCGGTTCAGCAGCCCCGTCAGCGGATCGAGAATCGCCTCGTCGCGGTGGTGCAGCTCCGCCGCCTGCAGCGCCCATACGATCGAGACCACCCCCGCGAGCAGCGCCAGCGTTGCGATCACCGGCACCGGATCGTCGATCGTTGCGTGGAAGTCGACGCCGAGCGTCGCCGCGAGGATCACGACCGTCGTCAGCGCTAGCCCGGCGATCACCACCTGCGGGCGAAAGCGCGCCGCCACCATCCCCGCCGGAAGCACGAGCCAGGGAAGCGCCGGGCTCTTGGGCCCGCCGCTGAGGACGGCGCCCGTGGCGATCACCAGCAGCGTGATCACGATCGCGCAGGCGCTCACGCGCTCCGGGTGCGCGCTGTCGGCCATGCGCCGATCCACGTTCACGAAGTTCAGGATCGAAAGGCCCAGCAGCAGGAACGTCCACCAGCCCAGCCATGGCGTGGAGATCAACAGCGCCGCCCCCACGGCGCCGGTGCCGACCATCCTGATCGTGCGCACACGGTCGTTGGCGTCGACGACGCGCGCGCGGTCGAGCTCAGTCGGACAGAGCCATGATCCTTCCTGCATATCGACGCTTTCGACGGGAGTTTCCGTGGCCTTGAGCAGTTGCCCGGCCGCTCAAACGGATGCACAGCTATGACGATCGTCTGCAAAATCGGGGACGATGGGGACCTCTCGGTTCTGCGGCGGGTTCGCACCGTCGGCATTTCGCAGACCTTTCACAGTCGGAGCCCGTCCCTCGCGGCGCGCTCGGCAGTCGAGGACAGACCGTTGGGAGCTAGGCTCAACCGCATGCCCCGAGAGCCACTGCCCAGCGTGCAGGAGATCCTTGCGGCGCGGGGCGGCGAGGCGCTGGAGCTCAACGACCGCTACCTCAACCCGCAGATCGGCCGGATCCTACGGACGCTCGGCTTCGACAAGGTCTGGGCGGGGGGCGAGGGGGCGCATCTGATCGATGCCGACGGCGAGCGCTATCTCGACCTGTTCGGAGGGTACGGCGTGTTCGCGATCGGGCGCAACCATCCGGACGCGATCGCCGCGATCGAACAGGTGATGGCTGCCCGCACCGGCAACATGCCGCAGCTCGGCGTGACGCTTCTGAGCGGCGTCCTGGCCGAGCAGCTGCTCGCGTGTGCGCCGGCGAGCGTGGCGGCGATGGTCCCCGCGAACACCGGCACCGAGGCCGTCGAGGCGGCGATCAAGATCTCCCGCGCCGCCACCGGGCGCCCGCGCATCCTCTATGCGGAGCATGCCTTCCACGGCCTCACGCTTGGCTCGCTGTCGCTCAACGGCGGCGCCGAGTTCCGCGAGGGCTTCGGGCCGTTGCTGCCCGGCTGCGACCCCGTCGGCTTCGGTGACCTCGACGCGCTCGAGCGAGAGCTCGCGCGTGGAGACGTGGCGGCGTTCATCGTCGAGCCGATCCAGGGCAAGGGCGTCAACCTGCCGCCCGAGGGCTACCTGCAGGGCGCCCAGCGACTGTGTCGCGAAGCCGGCGCGTTGTTCGTGTGCGATGAGGTGCAGACGGGCATCGCCCGCACGGGGCGCTTCCTCGCGCTCGAGCACTGGGATCTTCAGCCCGACATGGTGTGCGTGGCCAAGGCGCTCTCCGGCGGGCTCGTGCCGATCGGCGCGGTGCTCGTCTCGCGCGCCGCGTTCGAGAAGGTCTTCGACGGCATGGAGCGGGCCGTGCGCCACGGCTCGACCTTCGGCGGCAACGACCTGGCGGCCGCCGCCGGGCTGGCCACGCTGCGTGTGATCGACCAGGAGGGGCTCACGGCTCGGGCCGAGCGCATGGGCGCGCTGTTGATGGAGCTCACGAGGCCGCTGGTGGATCGCTTCGAGGTGGTTGCCGACGTGCGCGGCATGGGGCTGATGTGGGCGATCGAATTCGGGCCGCCCGCCGGCTCGAGCGCTCGGCGGCTGTGGGAGCGGGTCGAGCGTCGCCAGCCCGGCCTCTTCTCGCAGCTGGTCACGGTGCCGCTGTTTCACGAGCACAAGATCTTCTGTCAGGTGGCCGGTCACCACATGAACGTGATCAAGGCGCTGCCCGCGCTGACGGTCGAGGAGTCGGAGATCCGTCGCTTCGCCGCGGCCCTGGAGCAGACGATCGCCGCCGCTGAGCACTATCCCGCCGCGCTCGCGCGTTTCGGGCTGCGCACGGGGCTACGGGCCGTGCGCGTCGGGCGTTAGCCGGGACGCCCGCGGCGGGCCCGCGAGCGCCCGCTCCGGGGTGGAGCTCCCGCGCCGCTAGCCTGTCGGGCCGTGCTAGTTACAAGAGATGACATCCGCAACGTCGCCATCGTGGCGCACGTCGACCACGGCAAGACCACGCTCGTGGACGCCATGCTCTGGCAGTCGGGCGCCTTCCGCGTCGGCCAGGACGTCGCCACCCGGGTCCTCGACTCGATGGACCTGGAGCGCGAGAAGGGCATCACGATCCTCGCCAAGAACACCTCCCTTCGCTACAAGGATGTCAAGCTCAACATCATCGACACCCCCGGTCACGCAGACTTCGGCGGGGAGGTCGAGCGCGGGCTGACGATGGTCGACGGCGTGCTCCTGCTCGTCGACGCCTCCGAGGGGCCCTTGCCGCAGACGCGCTTCGTGCTGCGCAAGGCGCTGGAGGCGAAACTCCCAGTGATCCTGGTGATCAACAAGGTCGATCGGCCTGACGCGCGCGTCGCCGAGGTCGTCGACGAGGTCTACGAGCTCTTCCTGGACCTCGATGCCGACGAGCATCAGATCGAGTTCCCGATCGTCTACTGCAACGCCAAGGCCGGCGTCGCCTCGCTGCACTACGACCCCGCCAAGCCGATCGAAGAGGAGAACCTCGCGCCCCTCCTGGACCTGCTGCTGGAGCGTATCCCCGCGCCGACCTATGACCCCGAACACCCTCTGCAGGCGCTCGTCACCAACCTCGACGCCTCGCCCTACGTCGGGCGCCTCGCGATCTGCCGCGTACGCCACGGCACGATCCGCAAGGGCCAGCAGATCGCCTGGTGCCGCGCCGACGGCTCGATCCAGCGCGTCACCGTGGCCGAGCTCTATGTCACCGACGCGCTCGATCGCGTCGACGCCCCCGAGGCGGGCCCCGGGGAGATCATCGCCGTCGCCGGCATCGCAGAGGTCACGATCGGCGAGACGCTCGCGGACCTCGGCGACCCTCGCCCGCTGCCCGTGATCACCGTCGATGAGCCCGCCATGTCGATCACGCTCGGCGTCAACACCTCGCCGCTGGCCGGCAAAGAGGGCGACAAGATCACCGCCCGTCAGATCCGCGCGCGTCTGGATCAGGAGCTCGTCGGAAACGTGTCGTTGCGCGTGAAGGACACGGCGCGACCGGACACCTACGAGGTGCAGGGACGCGGCGAGCTGCAACTCGCGGTGCTCGTGGAGATGATGCGCCGGGAGGGCTTCGAGCTCACCGTCGGGCAACCGCACGTCGTCGAGCGCGAGATCGACGGCAAGCGCAACGAGCCCGTCGAGCGCCTGTCGGTGGATGTGCCCGAGGAGTATGTGGGCACCGTCACGCAGCTCCTGGCCGCCCGCAAAGGCCGCATGGAGCACATGATCAACCACGGCACAGGCTGGGTGCGTATGGACTACCTCGTGCCGGCGCGCGGGCTGATCGGGTTTCGCACCGAGTTCCTGACCGAGACGCGCGGCACCGGGATCATGCACCACGTGTTCGACCGCTGGGAGCCTTGGGCGGGGGAGATCCTCACGCGCACCAGCGGTGTGCTCGTCGCCGACCGCCGCGGCGAGACCGTGACGTTCTCGCTGTTCACGCTGCAGGAGCGCGGCTCGCTGTTCGTCGGTCCCGGCGAGGAGGTCTACGAAGGCATGATCATCGGCGAGAACGCGCGCGCGGAGGACCTCGACGTCAACCCCGTCAAGGAAAAGCACCTGACGAACATGCGCTCCTCCACCTCCGACGTGCTCGTGCGTCTGGACGCTCATCGCAAGCTGACGCTCGACGAGGCGCTCGAGTTCGTCCGCGAGGACGAGGCGGTCGAGGCCACGCCCGCCACCGTGCGTATGCGCAAGGTGGTGCTGTCGAAGGTGGACCGTCTGAAGGCAGTTAGGGCCGCGCGCAAATGAGCGTCGCGGTCGAGGGTCTGCGCAACGCGCCTTCGACCGATATCCAGCTCCGCGGGCTGGTCAAGTCCTTCCGCGGCCCCGACGGACCGATCCGTGCTGTGCGCGGCGTCGACATCGAGATCGCCGCCGGCGAGACAGTTGCCCTGCTCGGCCCCAACGGCGCCGGCAAGTCGACCACGATCGACATGCTGCTGGGGCTGCTGCCACCGGACGAGGGGAGCGTGTCCGTGTTCGGACGCACGCCCTCCGCGGCCGTTGCCCACGGGGACGTGGGGGGGATGCTGCAGACCGGCCAACTGATCAGGGACCTCTCGGCACGCGAGCTGGTCGCGAGCATCGCCTCCCTGTACCCCGCACCGCTGGACGTCGATGAGGCACTCGATCTGGCGGGCATCGCCGAGATCGGCGGTCAGCGCACCAACAAGCTCTCCGGGGGCCAGACGCAGCGCGTGCGCCTGGCGGTGGCGCTCGTCAGCGATCCGCTGCTGCTCGTGCTCGACGAGCCCACCGTCGCACTGGACGTGGAGGGACGCCAGGCGTTCTGGACGACGATGCGCGCCTTTGCGGCGCGCGGCAAGACGATCGTGTTCGCCACGCACTACCTCGAGGAGGCCGACGCGTACGCCGACCGGGCGGTGCTGATGGCGCACGGCACAATCGTCGCCGACGGACCGACGACCGAGATCAGGGCGATGGTCGGCACGCGCACGATCCGCGCGACGCTGCCGGCGGTAGACGTTGGCCAGCTCGAGGCGTTGCCCGGCGTGAGCAGCGCTGAGCGTCGCGGTGAAGCGGCGGTGCTGCACTGCGCCGACTCCGACGTGGCGATCAGAGCACTGCTGGCGGCGCACCCCGACGCACGCGACATCGAGATCAATGCCGCCGGGCTCGAGCAGGCGTTCCTGGTGTTGACCGGAGACGGCGAGGGCAAGCGCATGCCGGTCACCACGACGGCGCACGAGAAGAGCGGCTGATGCCCCTCATCTACACCCGCTATGAGCTGCTGCGCACCCTGCGCAACCGGCGCTTCTTCCTGCTCTCGCTGGGCTTTCCCTTGATCCTGTACTTCGTCATCGTCAGCCCAAATCGGCATGTACACAACTTCGACGGGAGCGGCATCTCATTCCCGCTGTACTACATGGTCGGGCTGGCGTCGTTCGGGACGATGAGCGCCATGCTCTCGTGTGGCGCGCGCATCGCGGCCGAGCGCGCTGTCGGCTGGAACCGGCAGCTGCGAATCACGCCGCTGCGCCCCCGCGCGTACTTCCGCGTGAAGGTGCTCACCGGCTACATGATGGCGCTGATCAGCCTGCTCGCGCTATATGCGGCCGGCACCTCCCTCGGCGTCAGGCTGACGGCCGACGAGTGGTTGAAGATGACCGGGCTGATCCTCGTCGGGCTTGTGCCCTTCGCGGCCCTCGGGATCGTGCTCGGGCACATGCTCACGCCCGACTCGATCGGCCCCGCGATGGGCGGCGGCATCTCCCTGCTCGCGCTGCTCGGCGGCACCTGGTTTCCGATCGGCGGTCACGGCTTCCTGCACGATCTGGCGCAGTTCATACCTTCCTACTGGCTCGTGCAGGCAGGTCACATCGGCCTCGGCGGCCATCCGTGGCCGGCCAAGGCATGGATCGTGATGGCCGCCTGGACGGTTCTCCTCAGCGGTCTCGCCGCGCGCGCCTACCGGCGCGACACCGGCCGCCTGTGAGCGCGGGCAGCGCGACGGTCGGCAACGCCTGTCACCGATCCTGCAGGTAAGGTACGGCCAGATGAGTCACGCAAAACGAATGTCCCTTAGCGTCAAGCTGGCTGTGGTGCTCGCCTGTGTCGCGAGCGCTCTCGGCGTCTTTGCCTCCGGCGCCGTGGCTGCCAAGAAAGCGCCCCCGCCGGCGAACACCGAGACGCTCGCCGTCTTCGAAAAGCAGCTCGAAGCCGGGGAAATCAAGTCGGCCACCGTCCGGTCGAAGTCACATTCGCTGCACCTGAACCTGAGCAACGGGCACCACGCCGATCTCCTCTACGCCCCCAGCGAAGCGAAAAAGCTGCGCGCCGAGCTCAAGGCGCACAACGTCTCAGTGGTCAAGAAATCTCCCGGGCACAAACTCCGCTACATCGTGGGCGGGATCGTGATCGTCGTCGTCGTGATCCTGCTGATCGCCGGGTTCGTTCTCGTGCGTCGCCGGCGTGCGACCGCAGACAATTACTGAACAAGAACAAGACTCAGTCTTATGATAGGTTGGCGCGGATATGCGGACCGCGTCAAGACGTCACGCCATCGCGACCAGTGCCGGCCGGCTCAGGCGTGCCGGCCACGGCGGCGCCGGGAAGGCCGCCGGCGCGGCGCTCGCGTTGGTGGTGGCCGTGCTCATCTGCGGGTGCGCCGGCGCCGGGGAGGCGGCCACGGCCGGCGGCAAGATCCTCGCGGTCGGCGCTGAGAACCAATACGCCAATGTGATCGAACAGGTCGGCGGTCGCTACGTCAAGGTGAGCGCCGTCGAGAGCAACCCCAACACCGACCCGCACACCTTCGAGGCCAGTCCCAGCGTCGCCGAGACGGTGGCCGCGGCCGGGCTGGTCGTGCAGAACGGTGTCGGCTACGACGCGTTCATGGAAAAGATCGAGTCGGCATCCGGGGGGGTGGGATCCAATGCTTCGCGCAAGGTGATCGACGTGCAGAAGCTGCTCGGCCTGTCCAACACCACGCGCAACCCGCACCTCTGGTACAAGCCGCAGACGATGCCCGCCGTTGCGCGGGCTGTGGCCGGCGACCTCTCCGCGCTGCAGCCGGCGCACGCCGCCTACTTCAAGGCAAACGCAGCTGCCTTCGAACGCTCGCTGGCTCCGTGGTATCGCGCGCTCGAGCAGTTCGCGAGCGAATACCCGGGTGCCCCGGTCGCCACCACAGAGCCCGTCGGCGATTACATGCTCGAAGCCGCCGGCACCCTCAACCTCACGCCGTTCTCGCTGCAGGCGGACATCATGAACGGCATCGACCCCGCACCGCAGGACGTGAGCACGCAGGACGTCCTGCTCACCGGGCACGAGGTGAAGGCGTTCGTCTACAACCAGCAGGTCACCGACTCGCTCACGCAGTCCTTCCTGGGAGCCGCCAAACGCGCGGGCGTGCCCGTGGTGGGCGTCTACGAGACGATGCCCACGCCCGGCTACGACTACCAGTCGTGGATGCTCGCCGAGGTGCGCGCGCTGCGCAGGGCGGTCGCGGAAGGCATCTCCACGGAGAAACTGTGAGCGGGCCCCGCGACATGCCCGCAGACGGCACGCCGCGCGCCGGGGTGGGGGAGATCCTTTCCGTTGAGGGGGTCGGCGTGCGCCTGTCCGGCCGAGACGTGCTGCGCGACGTGAGCTTCGCGATCGCACCGGGCGAGCTCACGGGCCTGATCGGCTCCAACGGCTCAGGCAAGACGACGCTGTTCCGCACGATCCTGGGCCTGCAGGCGGCGAGCGCCGGGCGCGTGCTGATCGACGGGCGGCCGCGCTCGCGGCGCAACTCGCTGATCGGCTACGTCCCGCAGAAGTTCCTGCTCGACCCCGACATGCCGCTGCGGGCACGCGACCTCGTGGGCCTCGGCCTCGACGCCCATCGGCTGGGCATCCCGCTGCCATCCCGCGCCCGCAGGGCGCGCATAGACGAGATGCTGCAGGCGGTCGACGCGGGCGCATTCGCAGACGCACGCGTCGGGCTGCTCTCCGGTGGCGAGCAGCAGCGCGTGCTGATCGCCCACGCGCTGATCTCACAGCCCGAGCTGCTGCTGCTCGACGAGCCGCTTGCCAATCTCGACCTGCGCGCCGGGCGCGAGGTCGTCGAGTTGCTCGCCGGGATCGCAAAGGAGCGCCAGGTCGCGGTGCTGATCTCAGCCCACGAGATGAACCCGCTGCTGCCCGTGCTCGACCGCATCGTCTACCTCGCGGGCGGGCGCGCCGCAAGCGGCACCACCGAGGAGGTCGTGCGCGCGGACGTGCTCAGCGAGCTCTACGGCAGCCACGTGGACGTGCTCAACGTGCACGGGCGCGTGCTCGTCGTGGCCGGCGCCGGCGATGACTCGGAGCGATCGCAGATCGCAAGCCACGGTCACGACGTCGTCGTACCCGGTGTGGAGATCATCTCGTGAGCACAGCGCTCGCTTCGCTGATCGCGCGCGGCTTCTTCTCCAGTGAAGTCGTCGGTGTGGCGCTGCTCGTCGGCACGATCGTCGCCGTGGTCTCCGGCACGGTCGGCGTCTTCACGGTGCTCCGCAGCCAGTCCTTTGCCGGGGAGGCGCTCGGCGACGTCAACACCACGGGGGGATCCGCCGCGTACCTCGCCGGGGTCGCGCCGCTGTGGGGGTTCGTCGCCGTCGGCGTCGCAGCCGCCGGGGCGATGGAGCTGATCGGCATCCAGCGCCCGCGGGGGCGTGATCTCGCCACCGGCATCGTGCTCGGCTTCTTCCTCGGCCTCGCCGCGCTGCTCTTCTATCTCGACGCCACCCTCCACAACACCACCGGCGCCGCGCAGACGATCCTGTTCGGCTCCGTCTTCACGGTGTCCAGCTCGATGCTGCCGCTGATCGCGGCGCTCGGCGCGCTGGCGTTGGGCACCGTGGCGCTGCTCTACCGGCCGCTGCTGCTCAGCTCAGTCAGCTCCGAGATGGCCGCCGCGCGCGGGCTACCCGTGCGCGCGCTCGGGATCGCCTACCTGCTGGCCTTGGCCCTCGCAGTCGCGCTCGCGGCGCTGACGATCGGCTCGATCCTCTCCACGGCATTGCTCGTCGGGCCCGCCGCCACCGCGCTGCGCGTGACCAGGCGGCCCGCCATGGCGATCGCCGCCGCGGCTGCGGTCGGCGTGGGGGCGATGTGGCTGGGGATCGTGCTCGCCTACGACAGCTTCAACTGGGCGCCCGTCGGCACCGGCTGGCCAGTCAGCTTCTTCGTCGTCACGGTGATCTTCCTCGGATACCTGCTCTCCGGCCTGCCCGGGCTGCTCGCCCGGCGCGCACGGGTGGCGTGATGTTCTCCGGCTTCATGGTCAACGCCTGGGAGGTCGCGAGCATCGTCGCCGTCGTCGCCGGCACGGTTGGCTTCTTCGTCGTGCTGCGCGGCTCCGCGTTCGTCGCGCATGCGGTGCCCAACGGCTCCTTTGCGGGCGCCGCCGGCGCGAGCCTGATCGGGGTCAGCACGCTCGTCGGCCTCGGCGTGTTCTCGCTACTGGGGGCGCTCGGCATCGGTGTGCTCGGCAGGCGCGGGCGCCACGACGTGGTGACCGCGCTCGCGCTCGTGATGATGCTGGGGCTGGGCTCGCTGTTCCTCAGCTTGAGCGTCGAGTACGAGCCCGAGATCGAGTCGTTGCTGTTCGGCGAGGTACTCGGCATCTCCGCCAACCAGGTGCTGCCCACGGCCTCCCTCGCGCTCGTGTGCATTGCCGCGGTGACGGCGCTCTACCGGCCGCTGATGCTCTCCTCCGTGCTCGCCGAGGTCGGCGAGGCGCGCGGGGTGAGCGCCTTCAGGATGGAGCTGTGCTTCCTGCTGGTCGTGGCGCTCGCCAGCACCATGACCGTGCCCGTCGTCGGCACGCTGTTGATCTTCAGCCTGATGATCGGCTCGCCTGCCGCCGCACGCTCGTTCACGAGCAGGCCGCTGGTGGCGATGGCGCTGTCCGTGGCGATCGCGCTGCTCACCGTGTGGGTCGCGATCGCAGCCTCCTATGAGACCAACTACCCCGTCGGCTTCTTCGTCGGCACGGTCAGCGCCTGCGTATACGTGCTCGGGCGCCTGTGGGCCGCGTGGCGGCGGCGGGTGCTCGGGCGTGCGCAGCCCGCCGAAGGACGCCCGCTCGTGGCACCTCTACCATCCTCACGATGAGCGCTCACGCCGCCCACACCGCAGAGACAGCCGAGCCCGCAGGCGACTGGCTGGCGCGCGCCGAGCTCGCGCTGAGCGCAGCGGGGCGCAAGCGCGGCGGCGCCCGGCGCGCGGTACTGGAGCTGCTCGCGCGCCAGGAGTGCGCGCTGACCGCGCCTGAGATAGAGGACGTGCTGCGCGCGCGTGCGCCGCGCCCGGTGAGCCGCGCCAGCGTCTACCGGATCCTCGACGAGCTGGAGGAGCTGGCGCTCGTGCAGCGCGTGGAGACCGGCCAGGCGATGGTCCGCTACGAGCGCGTTTGCGAGCATGCGGAGCACCACCATCACCTCGTCTGCGATGAGTGCGGCGTCGTCATGCCGTTCTCCGACCCCGACCTCGAGCGCGCCATCTCCAGCCTCTCAGAGCGTGTGCCGCTGTCGGTCTCAGAGCACGAGATCGTGCTCCACGGAGCCTGCCGGGACTGCGCAGGGTGAGCGATGCGCCCGCGATCGAGGTGCGCGGCCTCGTCAAGCGCTTCGGCGAGGTACACGCGCTCGACGGCGTCGATCTGACCGTCGGGCAGGGCCAGATCGTGGGGCTGCTGGGTCCCAACGGAGCCGGCAAGACAACGCTCGTGCGCATCCTCGCCACGCTGCTGCAGGCGGACGCCGGCAGCGCGCACGTGCTCGGCCTCGACGTGCGCGACGACGCGGCCGCGCTGCGCGAGCGGATCGGACTGGCCGGGCAGTATGCCGCAGTCGATGAAAACCTCACAGGCCTCGAGAACCTGACGATGGTCGGGCGCCTGTACGGCGCTCAGCGCAAGGACGCCAAGGCGCGGGGACGCGAGCTGCTCGAGCGCTTCGACCTCGTGGAGGCCGGCGGGCGGCCGACCAAGACCTACTCCGGAGGGATGCGCCGGCGCCTGGATCTCGCCGCGGCGCTCGTCGCGAAACCGCCGGTGCTCTATCTGGACGAGCCGACCACGGGCCTCGACCCCCGCAGCCGGCTGAGCCTGTGGGCGGTGCTGGAAGGGCTTGTCGCCGAAGGCACCACCGCCCTGCTCACCACGCAGTACCTCGACGAGGCCGATCGGCTCGCGGACACGATCGCAGTGATCGACCACGGCCGCCTGATCGCCGAGGGCACCTCTGATGAGCTCAAGGACCGTCTCGGCGGCGAGCGCCTGGAGATCCGCCTCGAGGAGGGCGCCGAACCCGAGAAGGCGGTGGCTGCGCTGGCGTCGATGTCCGATGAGCCGCCAGCTGTCGAAGGCGAGCTGGTGCGGGTGAGCGTGCGCGAGCGTGACGGCGCGATCATGGAGGCGGTGCGCCGGCTGGATGAGGCAGGCGTCGGCGTTGAGGACCTGGCGCTGCGACGCCCCACGCTCGACGACGTGTTCCTCGCGCTCACCGGCCACGCCGCCGAAGAAGCGCCTGCCGAGCAGAAACAGGAGCAGGCCGCGTGAGGCGCTTCGTCACCGACACGCTGATCATCGCCGAGCGCAACCTCGTACGTCTGCCGCGCGCGCCCGAACTGCTGATCGGCTTCACGATCCAGCCCATCATGTTCGTGTTGCTGTTCCGCTACGTCTTCGGCGGTGCGATCAGGACGCCCGGCTACAGCTACGTCGACTTCCTGATCCCGGGGATCATCGTCCAGAACACCGCCTTCGGCGGCTTCGCCACCGCGCTCGGCCTCAATGAGGATGTCAGCAAGGGCCTGATCGACCGCTTCCGCTCGCTGCCCATGTCGCGTGCCGCGGTGCTCGGTGGGCGCACGCTCGCCGACGTCGTCACCAACTCGCTGTCGATCACGATCCTGCTCGTGACAGGCGTAATCATTGGCTTCAGCTTCCAGACGAGCTTCCTGAACGCCGCCGCCGGCATCGCGCTGCTGCTCCTGTTCGGCTACGGCTTCTCCTGGTTTCTCGCCTTCATCGGCCTGCTCGTCAAGTCACCCGAATCGGTCAACTCCGTCGGCTTCATCGCCGTCTTCCCACTCACCTTCATCTCCTCCGCGTTCGTGCCCGTCGCCTCCATGCCCGACGGCCTGCGCCAGTTCGCCGAAGTCAACCCCTTCACGATCATCGTCGACGCGATGCGCCACCTGTGGCTCGGCGCGCCCGCCGGCGACAGCGTCTGGGGCGCCGCCGTGTGGTCGATCGCGATCGTCGCCGTGTTCGGGCCGCTCGCCGTCGCGCGCTACCGGCGGGCTGCTGGGCGGTAGGCGGCGGCGAGCTTGCAGAGTCAGTCGTGACCGCGGGTAGAATGGAAGCATGGAGCCCGCGCGGAACACGCCGCTGATGTCGGTCGGTCACGAGGAGGAGTGGGCTGAGATCAATCGCGAAGAGGCCGAACAGCTGCGCGCCAGCAACATGGCCCTGACGCCTGCACAACGTCTCGAGGTCGGTCAGCGGCTCTCCCAGCAGGCGGTCTCACTGCTCGCCGCGTCCATAAGGGCCGGCCATGCCCCAAGACGAGCTCTCTGGTCCTGACCTTGCCGGTGTCGTCGCGGACGCCGACGCCGTAGGGCTCGAATATGTCGTGATCGGCGGGTTCGCCGTGATCTACCACGGGCATGTTCGTGCGACCAAGGACAGTGACCTGCTTGTGCCAGATGGTCCCGACGCAGATGCCGCAGTGCTGCGCTTCCTCGAGCGGGTTGACGGTAAGCGATTGCGCGACGATAAGTCGCTTACGGTTGAGGATGTTGCCAGCGCGGAGCGTCTGCGGATCAACAGCTGTCATGGCATCGTCGACATCATGCGTGGCGGTCTTCCCCCGCTCGACTACGACACAGTCGCCCAGCGCGCCGAGACAACCGACTGGGACGGACAGACCATTCGCATCGCTGCCCTTCCCAGCGTTGTTGGCTTCAAGCGTCTGGCGGGACGACCTCAGGATCGTCTGGATCTCGTCGAACTGGAAGCACTTTACGACGAGCTTCCGATCGAGCCGATCCCCGGGCTGGACGAGTAGCGTCCCGGCGCTCGCGCGAGCTCTCCCGGCCGC
>DATBZG010000138.1:0-3101 GCA_036513335.1 Solirubrobacteraceae bacterium
ACGGTCAAGCTGGAAGGCTCCGCGTCGATCGACCAGGCGACCGGCCAGCTGACGGTCACGTTCCGTGAAAGCCCGCAGCTCCCGTTTGAAGACCTGAAGCTGATGCTCAACGGCGGCTCCCGCGCACCGCTCGCGAACGCCTCCGTCTGCGGTGTGCCGCTCTCGGCGAGCTCGTCCCTGACCCCGTACAGCAGCGAAACGCAGGCCCAGCCATCCAGCGAACCGTTCGAGCTGAGCGGTTGTCCCTCGCCGAGCTTCCAGCCGTCGCTGGTGGCGGGCACGACGAACAACCAGGCCGGCGGCTTCAGCCCGCTGACGCTGACCCTGTCTCGCGGCGAACAGGATGAGGACCTGCGGTCGCTGAGCGTGCGCTTGCCGCCGGGACTGCTGGGCATGCTCTCCAAGGTCCAGCTCTGCCCAGAAGCGCAGGCCAGGGCGGGCACTTGCGCAGCTCAGAGCGAGATCGGCACCGCGACCGTCGGAGCTGGGCCCGGTCCCGAACCGGCGTTCGTCAACGGAGCGGTGTACCTGACCGGCCCTTACGAAGGCGCACCGTTCGGCCTCTCGATCGTCGTGCCTGCCACCGTCGGCCCACTCTCGCTGGGCACGATCGTCGTCGGCGCGAAGGTCGAGGTCAATCCCGCCACCGCGGCGCTGACGATCTCCAGCGGCTCACTGCCTCAGAGCCTGGATGGCGTTCCGCTTCAGATCAGGACGGTGAACATCGACATCGATCGCGAAGGCTTCACGTTCAACCCGACCGACTGCGAACCGCTGGCGTTCGAGGGTACGGCCGAAAGCGCCCAATCGCTGAGCGCCGCAATCGCCACGCGCTTCCAGGCCGCCAACTGCGCGGCGCTGGCGTTCACGCCGAAGCTGAGCGGGCTCACGCACGCCAACACGAGCAAAGAGCACGGCGCCTACCTGCACGTGAGGATCGTCTCAGCCGGCGGCCAGGCGAACATCGCGAAGCTGAAGGTGGATCTCCCCAAGCAGCTCACACCGCGCCTGTCGACGCTGCAGGACGCTTGCCTGGCCACGGTGATCGAAGTGGACCCGGCACGCTGTCCGGCGGCGTCGATCGTCGGCAGCGTGACCGTAATCACGCCGGTCCTGCACGAGCCGCTGGTTGGGCCCGTCTATGTGGTCTCCCACGGCCGATCCGCGTCGCCGGGTGTGGAGTTCGTGCTCCAGGGCGAAGGCGTGACCGTCGAGGAGGTCGGGCAGACGAGCCTGCAGCACGGGATCCTCGCTGCCACGTTCCGCTCGTTGCCGGACGTGCCGATCTCCACCCTGGGTCTGGTCCTCACGGAAGGGCCACACTCGCTGTTCGCGGCGAACCTGCCGGCGAGGGCCAGGCGCAGTATGTGCGGACAGAGCCTCGCGATGCCCACCGAGATCACCGGCCAGAACGGCGCGGTCCTCAAACAGACGACAAAGCTCGCCGTGTCCGGCTGCACCAAGCCCAAGACGCACCGCAAGGCCAAGCGCAAGGCGTAGGCTTCGGCTTGACGATACGACCGCAGGCTGACCGGAAGGACGCAACCTCATGAGCTGGGACTTCTCCACCGACCCCGACTTCCAGGAGCAGCTCGACTGGATGCGCGACTTCGTCCGCACAGAGATCTGGCCGCTCGAGTCGATCTGGCACGAGCTCGGCCTCGGCGGCCTGCGCCGCGCGATCGCGCCGCTGCAGGAGCAGGTCAAGGAGCGCGGCCTGTGGGCGACGCACCTGCCGCCGGAGCTGGGCGGCCAGGGCATGGGCCAGGTGCGTCTGGGCCTGATGCACGAGATCGAGGGCAGCTCCCCGATCGCGCCGCTGGCGTTCGGTAACGCGGCCCCCGACTCGGGCAACTCCGAGCTGCTGGCGCTGGCGGGCACGCCCGAGCAAAAGGACCACTGGCTGCATCCACTGCTGGCGGGCGACCTGCGCAGCGCGTTCAGCATGACCGAGCCGGACACCCCTGGCTCCGATCCGACGCAGCTGCGCACGCGCGGGGTGCGCGACGGCGACGAGTGGGTGATCGACGGGCTCAAGTGGTTCTCCTCCAACGGCTCGATCGCGGACTTCCTGATCGTGATGGCGGTTACCGACCCCGACGCGCGCCCGGCACAGCGGGCGTCGATGTTCATCGTTCCCACGGACACGCCGGGCGTTGAGATCGTGCGCGACGTGCCGACGATGGAGCATCCGTGGGAGCAGTACGGCAGCTACGGGGGTCACGCGGAAATCGCCTACGAGAGCGTTCGCGTCCCGGCGGAGGCGCTGCTCGGCGGCGAGGGCGAAGGCTTCCTGCTGGCCCAGCACCGCCTGGTGCCGGGTCGCATCCACCACTGCATGCGCTGGCTCGGCGTCGCGCGCAGGGCATTCGACATGCTCTGTGAGCGTGCCACCTACCGCCACGCGCACGGCTCGATCCTGGCTGAGAAGCAGACCGTCCAGAACTGGATCGCCGACAGCGCGGCGGAGATGCAAGCGGCACGGCTGATGACGCTGCAAGCCGCGTGGGTGATGGACACCCAGGGCGCGAGCGCCGCGCGCACGGATGTCGCGCTGATCAAGTTCTACGGCGCGAAGGTACTCCACGACGTCGTCGATCGCGCGGTGCAGGTGCACGGCTCGCTCGGCTACTCGACGGACCTGCCGCTCGAGCAGATGTATCGCTTCGCCCGCGCGGCGCGCATCTACGACGGTCCCGACGAGGTCCACCGCCAGTCGGTCGCGCGCCACCTCTTGCGCGGATATGAGGCTCCGGCCGACGGGGTGCCGAGCGAGCATTTGCCGAGGCGCCGCGAGCAGGCCCGCGAGCGCTTCGCCGAGCTACTCGACGCGGTCACCGCAAACGACTAGGGAGGGCTCCGGGCGCAACGGCTGTTCCTGACCAGAGGATCGCCGCGTTGTTTCCGATGGTCCTCGATGATTCCGGAGTTGGATCAACGAAGTTTGCTTGCAAAACGACCCTCTTGGCGCCCCCTCCTCATACCTGCTCGAGGCGGCCATTGACAAATATCCGAGCCGTTGCATAGTTCGCCGCTACGGTCACTTCCGACTTGGGAGATCGCGGGTTTAAGTCGAGCGAGGTGTGCGGATGTCAGTAGCA
>DATBZG010000139.1:0-26039 GCA_036513335.1 Solirubrobacteraceae bacterium
CGGTGTCACCGCCCATGATCCTGCCGATCCGGCGAATGCCCTCGCGGATGTCCTCGTCGGCGACCCCGGCGAAGTTCAGGCGCATCGAGCTGCCGCCACGGCGCCCGTCCACGTACGCGGCACGACCGGGCACGAACGCAACGCCTTCGGCGCGTGCCAGCAGGTCGGTGGTGTCGACGCCTCCATCCAGGGTTGCCCAGATGAACAACCCGCCCTCCGGGCGCGTCCAGCTGGCGCGACCGCCGAAGTGCTCCTCCAACGCATCGAGCATCACGTCGCGCCGGCGCCTGTAGAGGTCGCGCAGGCGCTCCACGTAGTCGATCCACGCGGGCCGTCCGGTGGCGCCCGTCTCGGCGAAGTACGCGGCGACGAACAGCTGCGTCATCGGCGAGCTGCACAGGTCCGAGCCCTGTTTGCCGAGGTTGAGCTTCTCCAGCACCGGCCGTGGCGCCAGCGCCCAGCCGAGCCGCAGGCCGGGCGAGAGGATCTTCGAGAACGTGCCCAGGTAGATCACCAGATCGGAGCTCGCATCCTGGGTGCCAGAGCTCGCGTTCTGGGCGTCCAGCGAGTACAGCGTCGGCAGCGCCTCGCCCTCGTAGCGCAGCAGACCGTAGGGGTTGTCCTCGAGCACCAGCAGCTCGCGTTCGCGCGCCACCTCGACCAGGCGCTTGCGGCGCGGCAGCGACATCGTCACCCCTCCGGGGTTCTGGAAGTTGGGGATCGTGTAGATGAACTTCGGCCGGCGACCTTCGCTCTGGAGGCGGTCGAGCGTGCGCTCGAGCTCGTCGATCGGCATGCCGTCGCCGTCGATCTCGATCTGCACCACCTCCGCCTGGTAGGCGCCGAACGTGGGCACCGCGCCCGGGTAGGTGGGCGCCTCTGCGACGATCACATCGCCGGGGTCGATCAGCGCCTTGCACACGAGGTCGATCACCTGCTGACCGCCGGTCGTCACGATCACCTCCGAGGGATCCGCGACCGTCCCCTCGGCGGCCATCACCTCGACGATGCAGCTCACCGTCGCGGCCAATCCCTCCGTCGGCCCGTACTGAAGGGCGCGCGCGGTCGACTCGGCGGCGACCTGCGCCATCAGCTTTGCGTACAGCTCCGGCGCAAACGTCGTCGTGTCGGGCAGGCCACCCGCCAGCGAGATCACGTCCGGGCGTTCGGTCAGCGCCATCATGTCGCGCATCGCCGAGCTTTTCATGCCGCGCGTGCGCGTTGCGAACAACGCCTCGTAGCGAGCGAGCTCATGTGCCGCCGGGCGTGCCCGTCGTCTATCGTCCTGCCCGCGCATTACCGCACGGTAGCGCACCTCCAAATGCACTCTGCATGAACGGTCTCGTCTTCTATATCGGCCTCGGCGCCGGCCTCGCTGCGGCGTGTGGGCTGCGCCCGTTCCTGCCGATCCTGCTCGCCGGCGCGCTCGGCTCGGCCAAGGTTCTGGGCGTCACCTTTGGCCACGGGAGCTTTCATTTCCTGCAGGCCGGCTGGTGGCTGCTCGCGGTGGTGGTCGTGCTCGTGATCGCCTACGCCGCGCAGCTGCTCTTGCGGCTCACGCCGATCGTCGAGCCAGGGGCCGGCAGGGCCCAGGCCGACCCGCTGGCGGCGTCGCTGACTGGGTTGGGGCTCGGTGCGGGCGCGCTCGTCTTCGCGGGGACGCTCGCGGCGCACGGCGATGCTTGGTGGCCCGGCGTGATCGGTGGCCTGCTCGCTGCGGCGCTCGCGCAGCGGGCCACCTGGCCGGTGCTCGTGCGTGCTCGCGGGCGGCTGAGCGACCGCTCTGCGCGTGAGGCGCTGACGGTGTACCTGGATGCCGCCGCGCTGGTGGCCGCCGCGCTGGTGGCGCTCCTGCATCCGCTCGGCTACGTCCTGGTGGCGCTGCTCGCATGGTTCGCGTGGCGCGGGCGCGCGCGCGCGGATGAAAAGTACGCCGGGCTGCGCATCCTGCGCCGCTGATGCGCCCCTCGTGAGCCCCTCCTCGCCACGGCGTCCCTCGAGGGGGAAGCTGGTCCTGTGCGTGATCGACGCGATGGCGCCGGAGATGCTCGAGCGTGCGATCGAGGCGGGCGTCGCGCCGGTGCTCGAGCGGCTCGTGAGCGAAGGACGCTACGTCCCCGACTGCGTCGCCGCGTTTCCCTCCGTGACACCCGTCTGCGCTGCCTCGATCGTCACCGGCGTCGGTCAGGACGCCCACGAGATCCCCGGCATGAACTGGTTTCACCGCGAGGAGCACCGCTACGTCGAGTACGGCTCGAGCTTTCGCGCGGCGCAGCGCTTCGGCATCACCCGCCAGCTCACCGACACCGTGTACAACATGAACCGCGCTCACCTCTCCGAGCACACGCCGACCGTGTTCGAGACGCTGGACGACGCGGACGTGCGCACGGCGGGCACCACCTATCTCATGTACAGGGGCCGATACCGTCACGAGCCCCAGCGCGACACCACGCTCACGCGCGTCGCCTCCGCGCTGATGCGCCACGCGGTGATGGGTCCGCGCGAGCTGTTCTACGCGGACATCTTCGCCTCACGCCCCACCGGCTGCCGCTCCGGGCTGGGAATGCCCGGTGTGCGCGACCGCCACTCCGGTTGCGTCTCCGCGTACATGGTCGAGCACGATCTGTTCGACTTCCTGCTGCTGTCGCTTCCCGACAACGACTGGTTCTCCCACAAGCGCGGCCCCGAGGGGCAGGTCCAGTCGATCGGCCAGGCCGACCTGCAGCTCGCGCGCGTGATGAACGCCGCCGGTGGCATCGACGCGTTCCTCGAGGAGCACGCGATGATCGTGATGGCAGACCACTCGCAGGCGCCGGTCACCGCCACGATCTCCCTCCAGGACGAGCTCGCCGAGCTGGGGGTCCTCGGTCCCGCGCGCAGCTCTCGGGCCGAACGATCGGCGCGCGCATCGGAGGGCTCCGCAGAGGACGAGCCCAGGATCGCCGTGTGTCCGTCTCAGCGGGGGGCGATGGTCTACGCGCTGCACGAGACCGAGCGCGACGCGATGCGTGCGTCGGTGGTGGCCCGCGTGTTGGCCGTGGAGGGGGTGGATCTCGTGATGTGGCTCGAGCGCGACGCGCACGACGCGCCCCGCGAGGGCGTCATCTCCAGCCCCGAGCACGGCGAGCTGCGCTTCGCGCCCGGCGGTGAGCTGCTCGACCCGCGCGGTGAGAGCTGGAGTGTGGCCGGAGCGCTCGCGACGATCGACGGCCGTGTCGAGGACGGCCGTCTGTTGACCCCCGACTATCCCGACGCGCTCGCCCGCGCGTGGGCCGCGCTCAGCTGCCCCAACTCCGGCGAGGTGCTGCTGTCCGCCGCGCCCGGATACGAGTTCCTGGATTGGGGCGGGCAGGCCCACGTGGGCGGCGGCAGCCATGGCTCGCTGCACGCGAGCGACTCGCTGGGCGCGCTCGTGCTCAGCGGCGTCTCGCTGCCCGAGCCGGAGCCCGAACAGTGGGCGATCCGCGATGTCGCGCCGCTGGTGCTCGCGCACTTCGGGATCGACCCGGCCGGCTGACGTGCGGCGGGCGCGCGCGCTGCCCCGTTAATCTCGCCCGATGCGCCTCCTCGCCACTGCGGCGGCAGCCGCGCTTCTCAGCGTTGCCGGCACCCCCGCGTCGGCGAGCGCGGCGACGGTGAGGAGAAGCACGCACACCTCAACTCTCACCACCTCCACCAGCGCAGAAACGCCGATCCCCGTGGCGCTCTCCACGGTCCCTCCGGCGGCGCACAAGCTGTCCTCCGATCAGGTCCTCGCGATCGCCGGCCGTCTCGCGAAGATGCGCGGGCTGAAGAAGGAATACAAGGGCTCCTTCGGCGACGTCTACCTGAAGGGTGGCTTCCAGTGGCAGGTGAGTTACTTCACCAAGAACGGCAAGAAGGAGATCGGCCTCGTCATCATCGATGACCTCTCGGGGCGCGTTGTCGAACAGTGGACGGGCTTCCAGGTCGCGTGGACGATGGCGCGCGGCTACCCCGGCGCCTTCGGCAGGCACGTCAACGCCCTGTACATCTGGCTGCCGATGTGTCTGCTGTTCTTCCTGCCCTTCTTCGACTTCCGCAGGCCGCTGAAGCTGCTGCACCTCGACCTGTTGATGCTGCTCTCCTTCTCCGTCTCGCTCGCGTTCTTCAACCACGCGAACATCTGGGCGTCGGTGCCGCTGAGCTACCCGCCGCTGCTGTACCTGCTGGCGCGGATGCTCGCGCTGCTGCGACGGCGGGGACACGCACGCGCGTCGCGCTCCGCGCGCAGGCCGCCGCCACGGCTGCGCCTGCTCGTTCCCGCGCCATGGCTGGCGCTAGGGATCGTGTTCCTGATCGGCTTTCGCATTGCGCTGAACGTGACCGACTCGAACGTGATCGACGTCGGCTACGCGGGGGTGATCGGCGCCAGCAAGATCGTCCACGACGAGCCGCTGTATGGCCACTATCCATCGGACAACGAACACGGCGACACCTACGGCCCGTTCAACTACGAGGCCTACGTTCCCTTTCAGCAGATCTTCGGTGGGGGCGGCACGTGGGACGACCTGCCGGCGTCGCACGCGGCGGCGATCGTGTTCGACCTGCTCGCCATGGCCCTCCTGTTCCTGATCGGGCGGCGTATGCGCGGCCCCACGCTGGGGATCGCGCTCACCTACGCCTGGGCCGCCTACCCGTTCACGCTGTATGACCTGGAGAGCAACTCCAACGACTCGCTCGTCGCCGTGCTCGTGCTGGGCGCGGTGCTCGCAGCCGGCTACCGCTCAAAGCTCGCTCCCGCTGCTCGCGGCGCGATGGCGGCGCTCGCTGGTCTCACCAAGGTCGCGCCGCTGGCGCTCGCGCCGATCCTTGCCATGCACGGAATGTCCGGGATGTCGCTCGCCCGCCGCTTGCGCACGCTCGCGCTCTACCTGCTCGCGTTCGCTGGCACAGTCGCCCTCGCCTCGATCCCCGCGCTCAGCCACGACTCCCTGCACACGATCTACGAGCGCACGATCGTCTACCAGTCAAAGCGCGAATCGCCGTTCTCCGCGTGGGGCCTGTACGGCTGGCACGGCGCCGAGCGCGTCGTCGAGGTTGCGGCCGTCGTGGCCGCGGTCGCGCTGGCGCTCGTGCCCCGCCGCTCGGATCTGGTCGGGCTGGCGGCGGCGTGCGGGGCGGTGATGCTGCTCGTCGAGCTCGGCCTCGAACACTGGTTCTACCTGTACATCCCCTGGTTCTTCGGGCTCGTGATCGTGGCCCTGCTGGGGTCTCTCAGCGACCCCTCAGATCCTGAGCCGGTCGTGGCATCAGCACCTGCTCGATCGAGTATGCCCGCAACCGTTGCGAGCAGCTGATCAGCACGCCCATCAGCCACGGGTCCTCCTCGGAGGTCTCGAAGCGGATCGGCATCTGCGTTAGCAGCGACTCGATCGCCTGCTCGCGCTTGACCCCGATGACGCCGCCGCGGGGGCCCGTCATACCGACATCCGTGATGTAGGCCGTGCCACCCGGAAGCACGCGTGCGTCCGCGGTCGGCACGTGCGTGTGTGTGCCCACCACGGCGGTTACGCGCCCGTCCAGGTGCCAGCCCATCGCCACCTTCTCCGAGGTCGCCTCCGCGTGCATGTCCACGAGGATCTGATCGACGTCGCGCAGCTCGCCCAGCGCAACCTCGATCTCCGTGAACGCCGAGCGTCCCGCGCGCACGTAGAGGTTGCCGCTGAGGTTGACCACGCCCAGGCGCACGCCGCCATGCTCGACGATGCACACGCCCCTCCCCGGCTGGCTGCGCAGGAAGTTGGCAGGTCGCACGATCGGCTTGTTGGAGTCGAGGTACGGGTATATCTCACGGCGGTGGTAGGTGTGGTTGCCCAACGTGATCGCATCCACGCCGTTCGCGAACATCTCCTCGGCGATCTTCGGGGTGATGCCGAGGCCCCCGGCGGCGTTCTCGCCGTTCACCACCACGAACGTCGGCGCGTGACGCTCGCGCAGAACCGCCAGGCACTCGAGCAGCGTGCGCCGACCGATGCCGCCGACGACGTCCCCCACGAACAGGATGCGCGTCTCTGCCGTCGGCGTTCGCTCGCTCGTGGAGGGGCTTGCCACGGGCGCCACCGAACCCGTGGCGGCCGCCTCGCCCTCAGCCATACTCTGGCGATGGTGGGAGGCACGTGAAGCCGGTCTCGGAGAGCGCCTCGCCGGCGGCGCCACCGGACGAGGAGGAGCAGAAGCTGGCGGCATCGTCCCCGGAGGGGGACTCCGAGCCGGCGCCGCCGGCGGAACGTCCGCCGCGGGTCGTCGTCCCGCGCTGGATACAGCTGGTGCTGCTGCCGCTGTCCGTGCTGGCCGCGTGGGCGCTTGCCAAAGCGGCCGGGAAAGTGCTGTTGGTGTTCATCATCGCAGGGCTCATCGCGTTGATCCTCAATCCCGCCGTCGCGTTCATGCAGCGCTCGCGCCTGCCGCGCGGGCTGGCGGTGCTGGCCGTGTACCTCGGGTTCTTCCTCACGCTCGCCGGCATCGGCTTCCTCCTTGCCAACCCTATCTCCGATCAGGTTCGCACGTTCAGCAACAACCTTCCGCACATCGTCAACGAAGCCAACAAGACGCTTGCGAGCCTGCAGACGAAACTCAACCACGACGGCATCCACATCAAACTGGTCAAACAGGGCAAAACCGCGCTGCAGAGCATCGAGGGCAAAGTCGCCAAGGAAGCCAGCAAACTCGCGTCGTTCGGCGGCGCGCTCGCGACAGAAGCCGCGAGCGCGATCTTCGACCTCGTGCTCGTGTTCGTTCTATCCGTGTACATGCTCGTTTACGGCGAGCAGATCGGGTCGCTGGTGCGTCGTGTGCTGCCGGACGGCGACGGCTCGAACGCCGACGACTATCCCCACCTCGTCCAGCGCGCCGTCACGCGCTACGTCGGCGGGCAGCTCTCGTTCAGCGCGATCATGGGCGCCTCCACCGGCATCTCCCTGTACGTGTTCGGGGTGCTCGGCATCTTCCCGTACGGCAGCAAGTACGCGATCGCGTTTGCTGTCTTCTACGGCGTCATGGAGCTGGTGCCCTACGTGGGACCGATCCTGGGCGCGATCCCCCCCGTGGTCGTCGCGCTGCTCACGGACCCGATCACCGCGCTGTGGGTGGCGGTCCTGTTCGTCGGGCTGCAACAGCTCGAGGGTCACGTGGTGGCGCCGCAGATCTTCGGTCACACGCTGCGGATTAACCCGCTGCTGGTCATCTTCGCGCTGCTGCTCGGCCTGCAGGTGCATGGGATCGTCGGGGCGCTGATCGCGCTGCCGATCCTCGCGGTGCTCCGGGAGACGACGGTCTACCTCGCTCGTCACCTGACCCTGGAACCCTGGGATCGCGGCCGCGGCAATCTGCTGTGAGCGCGGTGCTGAGCGTCAGGGCGCTCGCCAAGAGCTACGGCGGGCTGCAGGCGCTGCGAGAAGTGAGCTTCGACATCCACGAGGGAGAGCTGGCGGCTCTGATCGGGCCGAACGGGGCCGGCAAGACGACGCTGCTGTCGATCATCGCCGGGATCCAGGGACCGAGCGCGGGCACGATCAGCCGTGCGCCCGGCGACGTCGGCTGGGCGCCGCAGTACCCCGCGCTGTACTCCAAGCTGTCGGTTGCCGAGAACCTGGAGTTGTTCGCGCGGCTGGAGAAGGTCTCCGACCCGCGCGCGGCGGTCGAGCGAATGCTCGATCAGACAGGCCTTCGCGAACGCGCGGGAGCCGCAGTGGGGCGGCTCTCCGGCGGCAATCGTCAGCGCGTGAACGTCGCCGTCGCGCTCCTTGGCGAACCGGAGGTGCTGCTCCTGGACGAGCCCTCTGCGTCGCTCGATCCCGAGCAGCGCGAGCGCCTGTGGGAGTTCGTGGCTGGCCTGCAGGCGCACGGAACGACGGTGGTGTTCTCCACTCACAACGTCAGCGAGGCGCAGCGTCATGCCGGACGCGTGCTCGTGCTAGCCGACGGGCGGCTGGTGTTCGATGGCGCTCCCCGAGAGCTGCTCGCGGCGGGAGGCGAAGGCGACGGCGGTGACCTCGAGGGCGCACTGGTTCGCTTCCTGCGCGAGCGCGCGAGCTCCTGCACCCGAGCCGGCGCGCACCCGGGGGCCGAGCTGTGAGGTGGCTGCTGCGCAAGGACCTCATGATCCTGCGCCGCTCCAGGCTGCTGGTCGCGCTGCTCGTGATCTACCCGATAGCAATCGCGCTGCTGATCGGGCTGGCGATCTCGCGCAGCCCGGCACGTGCGCACGTGGCGATCCTCGACGAGACGGCGCCAGGTGAAACCGTGCCGGTGGGCGGTGAGCACGTCGCGGTGAACCAGTACGTGCGGCAGCTTCTCAGTCAGGTGCAGGCGGTGGAAGTCTCCTCGCGGGCACAGGCCGTCGCGAAGATCCAGTCGGGGGCGGTGATCGCCGCCGTCGTGATCCCAGCCGATCTCGCGGCGAGGCTCGCCTCCGATGTCGAGCAGGCGCGACTGGAAGTCATCTACAACGGCAACGCGCTCGAGCAGTCGCTCGTGCAATCGACGCTCAACTCGGCCCTCGCGAAAGCCAACCTGGGCTTCTCCGAACAGATCCAGCAGGCGGCGGCCGGCGCGATCGGCACGCTGCTGAAGGGCGGCAACCTCGCCACGATCGGAGCGCCTGAAAATCTGATCGGCCTGAGCGAGATCCCATCGACGCTCGGCGCGATCATTGCCCGCCAGCCGAGGGGCCACGACCGCAGCGAGCTCGAACGGGTGGACGCGTTCGCGGGCTTCGCGGCGCAGAACCTGACGCTGGCCAAGCGCGTCCTCTCCACGATCAGCCAGCCGATCCGCGTCAAGAGCGTCCTGCTCCACGGTCGCCGCACGCCGCTGAACACGTTCGCCGTGGTTGTGGCCGTGAGCGTGTCGCTGATGTTCGTGTGCGTGCTGCTCGCCTCCGGCGCGGTCGCGCTCGAGCGCGAGGAGCGCGCCCTCTCGCGCCTGATTCGCGGCACGCCCGGTCGGGGCGGTCACCTGATCTCACGCGAGGCGCTGCTCGCCGAGAAGACGCTTCTGGCGGCGGGATGCTCGTTCGTGCTCGCGTTTGCGATGCTCGCCGGGATCGGCGCGTTCGTGGCGCTCGACTGGGCGCGTGTCGGGCTCTGGCTCCTGGCGCTGGCGGTCGCAGCGGTCGCGTTCGCGGCGCTGGGTGTGGCGATCGGCGCACTCGTGCGAGAGGTGCGCGCGGCCTCCCTGCTCGCCTTCCTGCTCTCGCTGCCGCTCGCGTTCCTGGCGCTTGTCCCCGCGGGAGCGGTTTCCAGCGGCTTCTACGACGTGATCGGTGCGCTCTCTTTCGTCTTCCCCTTCAAGGCGTCGCTGCAGGCGCTCGACGCAGCGGTCAACGGCGCCTCGCCGTCGATCGGGCTCTCGGTCGCGCATCTGGCTGTTCTCGCGGCCGTGTTCGGCGGCCTCGCACGCGTGGGTCTGCAGCGCCCGGAGTGAGCGCGACGCTCTAACCTGAGAAGGGCGATGGCCTTTCCTCAGACGCGCATGCGCAGACTGCGGGCCAGTGCCGGCCTGCGTGGGCTCGTGCGCGAGACCGACGTCGGCGCGGGCCAGTTTGTGCTGCCGCTGTTCGTGACCGAGGTGGAGCCGGCGCAGCAACCGGGCCAGAGGCCCGGACGCGAGCCGATCGCCACGATGCCTGGCGTCGAGCGCCTGTCGCTGACGGCCGTGATCGAGGAGGCGCGCGAGGCGGCCGCGCTGGGCATCCCCGCCGTGATGCTGTTTGGCCTGCCCGCCGAGAAGGACGAACACGGCTCGGGGGCATGGGACGACGAGGGCGTCGTTCAGCTCGCCACGCGCGCGATCAAGCAGGCGCTGCCCGAGCTGCTCGTGATCACCGACGTCTGCCTGTGTGAGTACACCTCTCACGGGCACTGCGGCGTGCTGCGCACCGATCGCGCAGAGCCGTCGGTGGACAACGACGCCACGCTCGAGCTGATCGCGAGGACGGCCGTCAGTCACGCGCGCGCCGGCGCCGACATCATCGCTCCCTCGGACATGATGGACGGCCGTGTCGGCGCGATCCGCGAGGAGCTCGATGGCGAAGGCTTCTCCGAGACGCCGATCCTCGCCTACTCGGCCAAGTTCGCCTCGGCCTTCTACGGGCCGTTCCGCGAGGCAGCGGACTCCGCCCCCGCGCTCGGCGACCGCCGCGGCTACCAGATGGATCCCGCCAATGGCCGGGAGGCGGTGCGCGAGGCGCTGCTCGACGTCCAGGAGGGCGCCGACATGGTCATGGTCAAGCCGGCGCTGGCCTACGGCGACCTGATCAGTGCGGTCAAGGACGCAACGCACCTGCCCGTGGCGGCGTACAACGTCAGCGGCGAGTATGCGATGGTCAAGGCGGCAGCCGCAGCCGGCTACCTCGACGAGCGCGCCACGGTGCTCGAGATCCTGACCTCGCTGCGCCGAGCCGGCGCGGACACGATCATCACCTACCACGCAAAGGACGCAGCCAGATGGCTAGCAGAGCAGACATGAGCACCGAGTCCGAGCCCGCTGTCGAGTCGGCGCTCGCGGACGTCGCGGACCCCACGCGTCCGATCACTGCGACGCCAAAGCTCCGCAGCCGGACTGACGGCGCGGCGATCCCGCTCGAGGAGGTCGACCGCAAGCTGCTGAACCTGATGCAGGGAAGCTTCCCGATCGCGCCGCGACCCTTCCGGCATGTGGCCGAGAAGGGCGGCGTCTCAGAGCTCGAGGTGATGGAGCGGGTGCAGCATCTGCTGGACAAGCGCATCATCCGCCAGGTCACCCCGATCTTCGACACGCGCGCGCTCGGCTACTCCTCGATGCTCGTCGCCGCCAAGGTCGATCCCGAGCACCCCCACCGCGCCGCCCAGGTGATCAACCAGCACCCGGGCGTCTCGCACAACTACCTGCGCAACCACGAGTTCAACCTGTGGTTCACGATCGCCACCGAGCCCGACTCCAAGCTTGGGCTCCAGGGCACGCTCGAGGTGCTCGCCCGCGAGGCCGGCGCGGAGTCGGTGCGCCAGCTGCCAACCCTGCGTCTGTTCAAGATCCGCATGGATCTGGAGATGGAGGGAGGCACCGACGCGCTCTCCAGCACCGCAGAGGTTAAGGAGCCGATCGAGCTCGAGCCCCAGCCCTACGACGAGTTCGACGTCGCCGTGATCCGAGCGCTGCAGGGCGACATGCCGGTGGTCGAGGAACCGTACGCGTCCGCAGCGGCCGAGCTCGGGATCACCCAGGAGCGCCTGCTCGACCACCTCGCCGGCATGCAGGAGCGCGGCATCCTACGCCGCGTGGCCGCGATCCTCTACCACCGCCGTGCCGGGTTCTCAGCCAACGGCATGGGCGTGTGGAAGGTCCCGGACGAGCAGATCTTCGAGATCGGCTGCCGCATGGCGGCCGTGCGCGGCATCTCCCACTGCTACCAGCGCCCGACCTACGAGGACTGGCCGTACTCTGTCTTCACGATGGCCCACGGGCGCTCCAAGGAGGAGTGCGACGCGGTGCTCGACTCGATCGCTGAGCGCACAGGTATCAGCGAGCGCGCGACGCTCTACTCCTCCACCGAGTTCAAGAAGATCCGGCTGCTGTACTTCACAGAGGACTTCAAGAACTGGGAGAGCGCGCACGCTTGAGCGCGGGGTCGTGACCGCCTCGCTCACCGACACGCGCTCAGCCGAGCTCTACAGGCGCGCGCTCGAGTCGATCCCGGGTGGGGTCAACTCGCCCGTGCGCGCGATGCGCGCGATCGGTCGCGACCCGATCTTCATCGCCAAGGGCGAAGGCGCAGAGCTGGTGGACGTCGATGGAAACAGGTTCATCGACTACGTCTGCTCGTGGGGGCCGCTGATCCACGGCCACGCCCACCCGCACATCCTCTCAGCGGTGATCGAGGCAGCGGCGCGCGGGACGAGCTTCGGTGCGCCGACGCCCGCCGAGGTCGAGCTGGCAGAGGAGGTCAAGCGGCGGATGCCCGGCGTGGAGATGCTGCGCATGACCTCCTCCGGCACCGAGGCGGCGATGACGGCGATCCGGCTGGCCCGCGCGGCCACGGGGCGAGACGCGATCGTGAAGTTCGCCGGCGCCTACCACGGACACTCCGACGGACTGTTGGCGCAGGCCGGCTCGGGCCTGGCCACGCAGGCGCTGCCGGCCAGCCCGGGCGTGCCGGCGAGCGCGGCGGCGGCCACGATCATCGTGCCGTGGAACGACCCCGACGCGCTGATCGCCGCCATCGAGCGCCACGAGCTCGCGGCGATCCTCGCCGAGCCGCTGCCCGCCAACATGGGTCTCGTTCCGCCCGCGGAAGGATTCCTGGAGCTCTTGCGCGAGCGTGCGGACTCGAGCGGCGCGCTGCTCCTGCTCGACGAGGTGATCAGCGGCTTTCGCGTCGCCCGCGGGGGCGCTCAGGAGCTCTTGGGCGTCGAGGCGGACCTCGTGATCATGGGCAAGGTGATCGGCGGCGGGCTGCCCGCGGCGGCTGTTGGCGGCCGCGCGGAGCTGATGGAGATGCTGGCCCCTGCGGGCGAGGTTTACCAGGCGGGAACGCTGTCCGGCAACCCGGTCGCGGTCGCGGCCGGCCTGGCGACGCTGGAGCTCCTGGACGAGTCCGCGTATGCGCGCCTGGGTGCGATCACCGCTCGCCTCGCAGACGGTCTCCGGGACGCTGCTGTGAGCGCTGGCCAGGAGGTCCAGGTGAGCAGCGCACCGGGCCTCGTGACGGTGTTCTTCAGCCCGGGGGCGGTGAGCTGCTTCGCGGATGCGCAGGCGTGTGACCAGTCCGCGCACGCGGCCTGGTGTCGGGAGCTGCTCGCTCGCGGCGTGTACGCGCCGCCCTCTCAGTTCGAGGCGTGGTTCCCTTCGTTGGCGCACTCCCCCGAGCACCTCGAGCGCACGCTGGAGGCCGCCGCGGACGCCTTCTCGGCCCTACCGGCGCCGGGCGCATGACCTCGGGGCAGGCCACGGCCGCGGGCGCAATCGGGCGACTGCGCGCGCTGCTGCTTGAGGGCGGCGGCCTGATGGCGAGGCTCGTGGAGTCCAGCTCCGCTGCGGACCCCGACCTCGATCCGAGCCAGGCCCCCAGCCCGGCTGCGATCGCCGCCGAGGGACCGAGGGCGGCGGGCAGGCGCGAGGACTACGAGCTGCTCGTGGAGGCGATCTACGAGGGCTACCTGCTCCACTACGGCGAGCCGCGCGTGGTGCGCGTGCCGGATGCCGATCTGCGGCTGCTGGCGGGCGATCGCCTGTACGCAGTCGGGCTGGCCCGGCTGGTGGAGCTCGGCGACACGTGCGCGGTGGCCGAGCTGGCAGACACGATCACCTTGAGCGCTCTCGCCCAGGGCGCCGGCAGCGTCAAGCTGGCGGACGCCGTCTGGCAGGCCGGTGCGCGCGCCGTCGGTTGGGGGGCGAGCGAGCTTCACACCCGCGCCAAGGAGCTCGTGCTGGCGGGCGCCCCCGAGGCCCTCGAGGCGATGCGCACAAGCGCGACGGTCGCTTCGGCGGCGCACTGAATCGCGCGTCGGTATTGTTTGCGCGCGGTGCCAGACAAGCGAGCTAAACACAAGTCCAAATACACGCTCGACCGGGGAATTCCCGGTGCATTCGAGGGTGAGACGATCACGCGGCGAAGGTTCATGACCGGGACCGCGCACACCGCCGGAGCGGTCGCGGCCGCATCGTTCGCGCTGCCGGCGCTCGGCTTCGCACTGGGCCCGATCTTCGAGCACAACGTGATTCGCTGGGAAACGGTGGGGACGGTGGACGAGTTCACCGACGACAACTACGTCCCGACGGTCCTGACGGTCACACCCGGCATCGGCGAGGCGGGCAAGACGACCGTCTACATGCGCAAGCACAACCCCGAAATCGACACCGACTCCTACGACCGCAACACGCCCTACGTGGCGATCTCCGATCGCTGCGTGCACCTGGGCTGTCCCGTGCGCTGGGTGAGCGCCGCTGAGCGTTTCATCTGCCCATGCCACGGCGGCGTCTATGACCTCCTGGGCAAACCTGTGGCGGGCCCTCCGGTGCGCCCCCTCGACCGCTTCTACACGCGCGTAACCGGCGAAAACGTCGAAGTCGGGCCACGCTTCAGCGTCAACAGCCAGCTGCGGCGCTTCTCCCCGAGAGACCCCGGCGAGCCGCTGGACGGCATCGGGCAGTACTTCTACCCATCCCGACCCGACGCACGGAAATAGGCGAGGGAGAGCTCGACCGTGCCCAAGCTGCCAAAGCTGCCCGCTCCCCCGCTGCCGGGGCCTCTGCAGGAACCGCCGCCGCGTCCCAGCGAGAACGGCAAGGCCGGTCCCTTCGACGAAGCCAAGCAGGCGGGTATCGCCACCGTCGCGTGGGTCGACGAGCGCACATCGCTGAGCGGCGCGGCCCGCTGGATGATGTTCCGCAAGGTGCCCAAGGGCACCAACTGGTTCTACACGCTCGGGTCGGCGACGATGTTCGCCTTCCTCAGCCAGGCGGTCACGGGCGTCTTCCTGGCGATGTACTACCGACCCGAGGCAAACGGCGGCGCGTACGAATCGATCCGCTACATCACCAACGACGTGTTTCTCGGTCAGTTCGTGCGGGGCATGCACAAATGGGGCGCGAGCGTGATGGTGGTGCTCGTGTTCGTGCACATGGGGCGCACGTTCTTCTTCGGCGCCTACAAGTATCCGCGCGAGCTGAACTGGGTGATCGGCGTGGTGCTGCTGATCCTGACGATGGCGATGTCGTTCACCGGCTACCTGCTGCCGTTCGACGAGCGCGCCTACTGGGCGACGATCGTCGGCGTGAACATCAACGGCACCGGCCCGCTGATCGGCCCCTACCTCTCGGACTTCCTGCGGGGCGGCTCGGAAATCGGCGCGACCACGCTGTCGCGCTTCTATGCGATCCACATGCTGCTGATCCCGGGGCTGCTCGCGGCGCTGATCGGCGCCCACCTCTACCTCGTGGCCAAGCTCGGCACCACCGCGCCTCCGTGGAAAAAATCTCACACGCGCTCAGAGATGCGCGAGACAGAGATCTAGGGTCGCGCGATGAACCAGCATGAGAAGGAGGAGTACCTCCGCGAGTACGCCGCCCTGAAGGCCGAAGGTAAGCCGTTCTTCCCCTACGCGGTGGCCAAGGACGCGGCGATGGCGTGTGTGGTGATGGCGGTCATCATCGCGATGTCACTCGTGCTCGGCGCGGAGCTGGGAGCGAAGGCGAACCCCACGACGACCAGCTACGACGCGCGTCCGGAGTGGTACTTCTTCTTCCTGTTCGACATCCTGCGGATCATCCGCGTGTCGAGCATCATTCAGCTCGCCACGATCGGCCTGCCGACGCTGTTCATGATCCTGCTGTTCCTGCTGCCGTTCTACGACCGCGGGCCCGAGCGGCGCCCCGAGCGCCGTCCGGTGGCGACGATTACCGGTGTGATCGTGATCTTCGCGATGGGGTACCTGACATACAACGGGGCCACCGCCGGTACGCCGGATGCGTTGGAATGGCCGGTGCCGAAAGTCGTGCACGAAGACGGCAAAGCGGCGGTCGCCGAGTGGAACGAAGGCCGGGAGGTCGTTGCCCAGTCGGGCTGCGAGGCCTGCCACAAAATCGGTGACAACGGAAACGTGGGCCCAGGTCCGGACCTGACCCACATCGCCTCGCGCATCCCTTCTGAGGGAATCGCGCGGACCCTGGTCAACCCGACGGCGCCGATGCCCTCGTTCAAGAGCTTGCCGGCGAAGAAGTTCAAAGCCGTCGTCGACTTCCTCGCCACGCTCAAGTAGCGCAGGCATGCCCGCTCGGTCGCCACGCGGCGCCGGAACGCTGGAGGCTCCTCAGGTGCGCGCGATGTTCGATCGCATCGCCGGCGTGTATGACCCGCTGAACACCGCCATGACCGCGGGGCTGCACCACCGCTGGCGCTCGCGGGCGGCGGATCTGGCGCTGGTGGGGCCGGGCAGCCGCGTGTTGGACGTCGCCACCGGGACCGGCGATCTCGCGATCGAGCTCGCCCGCCGTGTAGCTCCAGGCGGCGAGGTCGTTGGCAGCGACTTCGCCGAGGGCATGCTCGACCGAGCGCGGTCGAAGGTCGCCTCGCGCGTGACGAGCGGCGTCAGCCCACGATTCGAATGGGCGGACGCGATGGCTTTGCCCTACGACAATGACTCCTTCGACGCGGCGACGGTGGGCTTCGGCGCACGCAACTTCGACGATCTCGGTCGCGGTCTCGCGGAGATGGCCCGGGTCGTTCGCCCGGGCGGGCGCGTGGTGGTGCTCGAGATCACGACTCCGACACGGCTGCCGCTGTCGCTCTTTTATCGGCTGTGGTTCGACAGGATCGTTCCGGGCCTCGGACTGCTCACCGGCGCGGTCATGCGGCTTTCCGCCCGCCTGCGCAACGCTCCTGCCGACACGGCGATCGCCGACGCCTACGCCTACCTACCCAGCTCGGTGAAGCGCTTCCCCGGACCGGCGGCGCTTGCCGGCGAGCTGCAGCAGGCGGGCCTGTCGGAGATCAGCTACGTGATCACGGCGGGCGGGATCGTGGCGATTCACGCCGGCACGGTGCCGGGCGAGCGTGCATGATGGTCGTGGTGAGCGAGACGGCTACCGGCGGCTTTGCGGGCGTGGACGGCCTCGACGCGATCATGGAACGCGGCGGGGAGAGGCTGCGCGGCTGGATGCGACGCACGGAGCGCCACCTCGAGCGGGTCACCGCGGAGGCTGGCACGCCGCTTGCCGTCCACGCCAACGCCACGGTCAATCCGGCCGGCAAGCGCCTGCGGCCGCTGCTGGTCGTGCTGGCCGCCGAGTCGGCCGGCGGCCCGCCCGAGACGGACGAGGGCGCTGAGCGCCTCGTGCGCGCTGCTGTTGCGGTTGAGCTCGTGCATTCGGCGACGCTCGTGCACGATGACGTGATCGATGGCGCCCTGTTGCGCCGCGGACGCCCGACGGTGGCCGCGGTGGCTGGGCGCCAGGTCGCGGTTGCGACGGGTGACCTGTTGTTCTCCCGGGCGTTTGCCGAGCTCGCGCGAAACGAAGACGTGGAGCAGCTCTGGGCGCTCTCGCAGGCCAGCTCGGCGCTTGCCGAAGGCGAGCTGCTCCAGCGCGAGGACGCCTACGCCGCGCATGTCGCTGTCGAGCGCTATCTGCGCCGCTGTGAGCTGAAGACGGCGGCGCTGTTCGAGGCCGCCTGTCGCCTTGGGGCGCTGACCGCGGTGGAGGCGTCCAAGGGCCTTGCTGACGCACTCGGCGCGTTCGCACGCCGCATCGGGCTGGCCTTTCAGATGCTGGACGACGTGCTGGACGTCTCAGGCCCGGTCGAGCGCACGGGGAAGTCTCGCGGCACGGACCTGCTCGACGGCACCGTCACGCTGCCGTTCATCCTTGCCCGCGAACGCGAGCCAGAGCTGGCGGCGTTCGACCTGAGCTCGCTGGAGGGCCCGGACGGTCCTCGACAGGCAGAGGTGCTGTGCGAACGAATAGCTGCCACCGGAGCACTGCAGGAGGCGCGTGAGCGAGCGCTGGCGGTCGTCGCCGAGGCCAAGGCCGCGCTACCGGGAATGCTCCCGGACGGGCGCTCGGCACAGCTCGGCCTGGTGGCCGACGCCGTCGTCGAGCGCTACCGCTGACGTGCGGCGGACGTCGCTCTAGAAGTCGCTGGGCATGATCAGCTCAGCGTCCAGCGCGCGTACGAAGAACTCGATTTCCTCGGACATGTTTGCGTGCGTCATGCGCCGCAGGTCGCCGAGCAGAGCGCTGGAGCCCCGGTCGAGCTCGTCGTCGAGCCGTTCCACAGAGCTTTGGTCGAACACGCCTTCGCGCCGCGACTCGCACTCGGGACAGCGCAGGACGATGCGCCAGTGGCGCGGCCCCTCCTCCGACCAGTCGAGCGGGTAGACGAGCTCACCCGCGCAGTGGAAGCAGACGTGCAGTTGCGCCGGCGAGCAGGTGCCGTCTACGCCCTGGCGCTGATCGCCGTAGACGGCGTTCGCGGGCTTGCCCACCGGGGCGGGCGGGCCGTGTCTGATGTCTGGGTCCTTCTCCGATTCCATTGCGTTCTGAGTCGTCATCGACGCGTGGAGCAAGGGCCTTTAGCCGACGGCCACGAGCTGTAGCGGTGGTAGGTTCATTGGGCCCATGGCTAGCGCGATCCGCACGATCAGCCACGAGGATCGACTCAGCCTCGTCGACCACCTGGAAGAGCTCCGCACCCGGCTGATCGTCAGCGGGATTGTGCTTGCCGTCGCCTTCGGCGTATGCATGTGGCAGAACCACGTGCTGCTGGAAGTGATCAACAAGCCGCTCACCAGCCAGACCAAAAAGCAGGTGCTGAAGGGTGACGGCACCGTCGGCCAGGCTTCGCTTGCGCAACGAGGCCTGCTGAAAGTCGCAGCCGACACGCAGGCTGCCCTCGGCGTGCTCTCCGGACCGCACAGCGGCCTGTCCGCATCCTCGCGCTCGCAGCTCTCCGCGCTTGCCAAGGCGCTGAAGAAGGACGTCGCCAAGATCCCGCGCAGCGTCCCGGCGGACAAGCCGGCGACGCTGGGTGTCGGCGAACCGTTCACGACCACGATCACCGTGACGCTCATCTTCGCCCTGATCATCTCCCTCCCGGTGATCCTGTACGAGATGTACGGCTTCGTGCTGCCGGCGCTCAAGCCGAATGAGAGACGCGCGGCCGTGCCGCTGCTCACCGCCGTCCCGTTCCTGTTTGCGGTCGGTGTGGCGTTCGGCTACTTCGTCGTGCTGCCCGCCGCGATCCACTTCTTCGTCAACTTCAACTCCGAACAGTTCAACGTGATCGTGCAGGCCGGCCCCTACTACCGGCTAGCGGCGACGATCCTGCTGGCGATGGGGCTCATCTTCCAGGTCCCGGTCGTGATCCTCGGCGCCACGCGTGCCGGGCTGGTGACGCCCAAACAGCTGCGCAAAGCGCGCCGCTACGCACTTGTCGCCTGCGCGGTGATCGCGGCGGTGCTGCCGGGTGAAGTGATCACGATGGTTCTGGAGGCGGTGCCGCTGTATCTGCTCTACGAGGCGAGTATCCTGCTTGCGACGTTTGTTGCTCGAAAGGATCTCGACCGACAAGCCGAGGGGAGCACAACCAATGCAGGCACCCGGCATCCCGCTGAGGACCCGGCGCCACCGACGCAGGATCGAGCGGAGCCGACCGTGCAAGAGCTGATCGACCACATAGACCCAGAGCTGTCGAGCTGATGCTGTTCGACCTGCGAGGTCGCGGCCGTCGTCGGACGGTGCGCGTCATCTACACGGGCCTGGCGCTGCTGATGGGGGTGGGTCTCGTCGGCTTCGGGATCGGCGGCGGCTTCGGCGGCGGAGGGCTGCTGAGCTCGATCGGCAAAGAAGGCGAAGGCGGCGGCGGCTCGACCTACGCGAAGGAAGTCGCCAAGTACCGCAAGCTGACCCAGAAGAAACCGAGCGACGCGAGCGCTTGGGAGCTGCTCGCCAAGAACCTCTACCACGAAGCGGGCAACGAACCGTATACGACGAGCGCCGGCGAAGTGACGGGCAAGGGCAAGGCGTTGTTCAAGCAGGTAGCCGCTGCCTGGGACAGCTACATCGCGCTGAAACCGGCCAAGACGGACACCGAACTGGCGCAGCTGATGGAGAGTGTCTACGGCGAAGGCGGGCTGAACGAACCCGCCAAGGAGGTCGAAGTCCTGCAGGTCGCCGTGGCGGCGAAACCGACGGACGCGGCTCTGTACGCGGCGCTGGCGGAGTACGCCTACAAAGCGAAGAACACCAGCATCGGCGACCTCGCCTCCGAAAAGGCCGTCACCCTGGCTCCCGCCGCCGACCGTGCGCGCGTGAAGGCCGAGCTCGCCGAAGTTAAGGCCAACCCCACCGGGGAAAAGAGCTACACGACGACCACCAACGGCAAAACCTACACGGGCAAGCTGAACTCCAAAGGCGAACTGAAGGCCACTGAAGCGAAAACGACGTCCAGCGGCAAAACGTCTGGCACGAGCAGCAAAACGTCGGGCACCACGAAAAAGTAGCCGACGTCCCAGCTTGGCTAGAATCGGCGCTTCGAGCCGGCAGATGCTGTCGGTGCGCTCACGGGCCGTTAGCTCAACCGGCAGAGCAGGGGCCTCTTAAGCCCAAGGTTCCGGGTTCGATTCCCGGACGGCCCACTTTCTCGGACGTCACCGACTACCTCGAGTCTCTGGCATGTGCACCGTGAACTCGATGACCTCGAGTCCGAGGACGTGTTGGAAGCCATGGTCTCGGGTTGCGAGAGCGAATCCGTGTTGTTTGCACAGCGCCGCGATCCAGATGTCGTTTTGCTGTATCGCAATACCTGCTTGTCGGAGTAGGGTCGCGATCTCGCCGAAGACGCGAGTGCTCTGGCGGTCGAGTTCGAGCACACGAACGCGGGGCGTGGCGAGGAAGCGTTCGAGCGTGGCGGCGTTCTGGCGTAGCTTGGTTCCGTTCATGAAGCCGAACCAAAGCTCTCCCAGCACAATTATCGGTAGACCGACGGCGTCAGCTGTGCGTGCTTCCTCGGCTAGTTGCTGGTTGCCTTCGCCGAGGGCCTTGTAGGCGTTCGTGTCTACTGCGAGTTTCACGCGACGGGCTCGACCGGAAGTGCGTCGAGCCACGCTTGCGCGTCGGCTTCGTCGCCGGCACCAGCCGGCATGCGGCCGATGAACCAGTCGAGGTCGTCGTACTCGTTGGCCGCGGAGGGGAGCTTCGCGTTCTCGAGTGTCTGCACGACCACGGCGTTGAGGGTTTTGCCGGTCTCGCTCGCCTCGCGGCGAAGCTCGGCATCGAGGGCAGGCGACACGCGGCGTATCGTGTACTGGATTCTTGCCATGCCTGCATTATAGGCAGAATCTGCCTGCGATCTGAAGCGGCCAAGCGGCAGGCGATCTCTAGCCCTTCCGTGCGGTTACACGGGCATCGCGGACGCCAAAATCAGCTTAGCCTGTATAGTCCGATCTTCGGAACGCGAGCACGCCGCCGGCGGGCTGGCCTGGCCACCATCACTAGTGGGCACCCCGTTCCGGTAAACGATGCAAATGTCTAATTTCGCCGCTGATACTCTCGCCACCTGGCTCTCCTGGATGGGGCGCGAGTGACGCAGTCTGTGCGGATGGCTCGTATCGTAGCGCTCGCTGTCACGCTTGCGACGTCACTGACCGTTGCATGCATGACGTGGGCAGGATCCGCAGCGGCAACTTCATTTCTCCCAACAGCGGTTCACCCGGCCGCCACGGAACAGACCGAAGAAGCCGCTGAAGCCCAGGAAGAAGCTGCGGAAGTCAGCGCGGAAGTGACCTCTGCCTTCCAGCCCAGGACGACGAGCAAGCTCTCCGCCTCGACGTCGCGGAGGATTGGTCGATTGACCCGACAGATCCACCACTTGCGCGTCGTCAAAGAACGAATCCGGGCGAGGAGACGCCACCTGCGCGAACTGCCGGCCGGCTCCAAACGGCGCCAGCACGGGCTGGCGGTCCAGACGGCGAAGCTCTTGCGCAAGCGCAACCGCCTCTTCTTCATCCAGAACGAGCGGCGCGAACTCGAAGGTCACTGAGTCGCGCGAGTGGCGCGGCGACGCGGCAGGCCGGCTACTGGAAGATCTCGGTCGTACAGTCGCCCCCCGGTAGGTGGATCTCATGCGGGCGTGCGCCATCGGTCTGCCCATGGAAGTCGACGAAGAACTCAGGATCGAGCGCGTAGCTGCCGTCCGCTTGGCGGTCGAGTTTGGTCAGCCAGCCACGTAGCTCGGGATAGAACTGGTTGTCCCACGTCGAGTACAGCGAGTTGGTCACATACACGCGCTCGCCGTCGAGCGAGCACTGCAGCATCTGCGGCCCGCCACCGAGGGGACCGTCGGCCTGCGGGTGCCCGCCGTCGCGACCGAGCAGCCCACCGAGCCACGTTTGCGAGCGCAACTGCGGGCGCGTGGGGTCGCTCACGTCGTAGTGGCGTAGGTCGCCGTGTAGCCAGTTGGACAGGAACAGGTTGTGATCGTCCAGCGAGAGGACCAGGTCGGTGATCAGTCCCGGCACCCCACCCGGTAGAGGCCAGCCGTCGAGCGGCTCGTTGGCCACGTCGATCACCTTCTCGGCCTCCCAGGAGCCTCCGTCGCCGTGGAAGCGGATGATGTTGCTGGAAAGCGTGGCGCCGACGAAGCCCTGCCGGCTGTCAGGGTCGTGTTGCCAGCGGATCTCCAGCGGGATCAGGCCGTCGTCGCCAAGGTCGATCGTCTGCACCTTCGCGCGCCGCTCGAGATCCCAGAAGTGCAGTCGCCGCCCGTACTTCCCGGCCGCGACGTCGGCCGGGTCGAAGCCGTCCTTGAACGTGTTCGGGGCGCCCCACTCGCTCGACACGAGCGTGTTCTGCCGCGGCTGGTAGGAGCTGCCTGTGAAAATTCATCACAAAGCCAGTTGAAATTGTGGGCTTTCTGTCCTAGCGTGCCTTCAGGGTCGCGATCGCAGGTCGATCGACGGCTCTTGGATCGCAGTTCAAACTCGACAAAAGGAAGGCAGAAATGCTTCAGCTAACGTCCACGAGCGCACCCCGCAGCGGGTTGCAACGACGCCTGCAAATGCTCATTGGCGCCGTGACGATCGTCGTCGGTGCCGCAGCGATAGCGCTCACCGGCCCCGGCTCCGCCCTGGCGGCGACACCCACTGCTCCGCCGCCGGTGAGCATCCTCACGTCCTCGCCATTCGTCGCGCACGGCGGTGACTTCTTCATCTCGCCCTACGGCGACGCCAGTACCTATGCGAACGGCCCCGAGATCGTCAACAGCCAGGGGCAGGTCGTCTGGTTTCAGGCGGTTCCCGCCGGCGAGGAGGCGAGCGACTTCCGCGTCCAGACCTACGACCGTCAGCCGGTCCTGACCTGGTGGCAGGGGACGGGCCTTGGCGGGCTCTCCAGCGGCACCGACTACATCTACAACGATCACTACCAGCAGATCGCGACGGTGAACGCGGGCAACGGTCTCAGCGCCGACGGGCACGAGTTCCTGATCACCCCATGGAACACCGCCCTAATTCTCTCCTACACGACGGCCACCGCGAACCTCACGTCGATCGGTGGACCGGCCGACCAGACGGTGATCAACGGCGTCGTGCAGGAGATCGACATTGCCACCGGCAAGGTGCTGTTCCAGTGGAACAGCCAGGACCACGTTCCTTTCAGCCAGAGCGAGCAACCGCTGCCGGCGTCGCCCAGCACCCCGTGGGACTGGTTCCACATCAACGCGGTCAAGCTGGACACCAACGGCAACCTGTTGATCGACGCACGTGACACCTGGACCACCTACGAGGTGAGCCCGTGGAACGGGAACATCCTCTGGCAGCTCGGTGGCAAGGACTCGAGCTTCAAGCTCCAGGCGGCGCCGGGACAGGTCCTGGACAGCGCGGGCGAGATCTTCGCCTGGCAGCACGACCCGGAGGCGTTGGGCGATGACACGTACACGTTCTTCGACAACGAGTCCTCCGGCACGCCTGAGCTGCCGTACAGCCGAGCGATAACGGTGAAGCTCAACCCGTGGAGCAAAGTCGCGACGCTCGTCGCCTCCGCGGACCAACCAGAGGGGCTCTCGGCACCATCGCAGGGCAACGCCCAGACGACGCCGCAGCGCAACCTCGTCGTCGGCTGGGGGGCGCTGCCCTACTTCTCGGAGTTCAGTCCGTCGGGGCAGCTCATCTTCAACGCTGAGTTCCCGGCGGGCGTGAACACCTACCGCGCCTACCAGTTCCAGTGGCCGGCCGGTGGCCGCGGATTCGGCGGGGCTTTCGGTCAGTAGGGCAACGCGAAGGCATCACTGGGACGGTTCGGTATGGCCCGGGACTGCGTGTGCGCACGACCGGGCCATACCCTACCCACGCGACTCGCGGACTCTAGGAATGCAGCTCCTGCAGCCCGCTGTTGGCGGCGATGATCGTCTGGCGCCCGGCCTCGGTCCACACGGTCTGCTCACGCCCGGGGCCGACGCCGATCATCGTGATCGGGGCGCCGACGTGCTCGGCGATGAAGTCGAGGTATTCGCGCGCGCCGTCAGGCAGATCGGACATCGTGCGGCACTCTCCCAGGTCCTCGCTCCAGCCGCGCAGCTCCGTGAGCTTCGCGACGGTGTGGTGCAGCACGGTCTGGTGGTAGGGGAAGTCCTCGAACTCGGCGCCGTCTGCGCCGCGGTAGCTCGTGCACACCTGAATCCGGTCGAGCCCAGACAGGACATCGAGCTTCGTGACGGCCAGCGCCGTGAGCGTGTTCAGGCGTGCGGCGTAGCGCAACGCGACGAGGTCCAGCCAGCCGGTGCGCCGCGGGCGCCCGGTGGTCGTGCCGAACTCGCCGCCGCGCTGGCGGATCGTCTCGCCCATCTCGTCATGCAGCTCGCTTGGGAACGGCCCCGCGCCCACCCGTGTGGTGTAGGCCTTGGAGATCCCCCAGATCTCGTCGATCGCCTTCGGGCCGATGCCGCTCCCCACGCACGCCGCGCCGGCGAGCGGGTTTGAGGAGGTCACGAACGGATAGGTGCCGTGGTCGATGTCCAGCATCGCCCCCTGCGCGCCCTCGAGGATCACCGTCTGGCCGTCGTCGAGCATCTCCCACATCAGCTTTGCGGTGTCCGCGATGTGCTGCTCGAGCCGATGGCCGTAGGTCAGGTACTCCTCGGTCATCGTGTGCAGGTCGAGCGCGGGGTCCTTCTCGAACGGTCGCAGCGACAGGCGCTTGGGCTCCATCGCGGCGACGATCTTCTTCTTGAGGATCTTCTCGTCGAGGAGGTCCTGCACGCGGATGCCCAGGCGCGCGGCCTTGTCGGCGTAGCAGGGCCCGATCCCGCGGCGGGTGGTGCCGATCTGCAGGCTCCCCAGCTTCGCCTCTCCGGCGTGATCCAACAGCAGGTGGTAGGGCATGATCAGGTGTGCGTTGGCGGATATGCGCAGACCGCTGACGTCCACGCGTCGTGCGCGCAGCGCGTCGAGCTCCTCGATCAGGACCTTCGGGTCGATCACCACGCCGTTGCCGATCACGCAGCGCTTGCCGGGGTACAGGATCCCGGAGGGGATCAGGTGCAGCTTCCACTCCTCATCCCCACGCACGATCGTGTGGCCGGCGTTGTTGCCGCCCTGGAAGCGCACGACGGCGTCGCTGTGCTCGGCGAGCAGATCGGTGATCTTGCCCTTGCCCTCATCGCCCCACTGGGCGCCCACTATCACTATTCCTGGCATGAGCAGTGCAGTTTAGGGTGCTGTGGCCGTGGCCTCAGCCGGCATGCCCGACGATCCTCGGAGGCCCGGCGCGATATTCGCGACGCCGGTCCTCGCCATCCAGCGGGATCAGGTCGCCGCAGATCTCCACCAGACGCGAGACCGTGCGCGCGCCGAGCCTGTCGGAGAGCTCGTCTGGCATCAGGTTCGTCGTTGCCACGATCGCGCGCTGGGACTCGTAGCGCGCGTTGACGATCGAGTAAAGCTGCTCGAGCACCCAGTCCGTGCGGTTCTCCGCCCCCAGGTCGTCGACGTGAAGCAGGTCCACCGCGGTCAGCCGGTCGAGCAGGTCGAGCAGGCCACCATCGGACTCCATCGACTCGCGCAGGAGGTTGAGCAGGCGTGGAAGCGAGTAGATCGCGACCGAGCGTCCGGCGTCGAGCGCCGCCTTGGAGACGAGCATCGCAAGCGTCGTCTTGCCGGTGCCGACGTTTCCCTGTATCCACAGTCCGCGCCCGGAGTCGATGTTGGCGTCGATTGACTGCACGTAGCGGCGCACCGCGCGAATCTGGTCGGGGGCGGTCCTCGCCAGGTCGCTGAGCGGCGGCCGATCGAACGACACGCCTCGGTAGAGCTTCGGGATCCGTCCCTCCAGGCGCGCCGTGCGCGCTCCCGCGATTTTCGCCGCCCGACATCCGCAGTCCATCGCAGTGTTGCTCGCCTCGTCGATCACGAAGCCGTCGCCATCGCATATCCCAAGTGGACAGCTCACTGGGCGTAGCGCTCGCCGGCGTAGTTCATGAACTTGGGGTACTCCTTCTGGAAGGTGAGCGTGACTTTGCCGACGGCGCCGTTGCGGTGCTTGGCGATCAGCAG
>DATBZG010000140.1:0-12275 GCA_036513335.1 Solirubrobacteraceae bacterium
CGACTTCGCCTCAGGTCTCACCTACGCGCTGGACGGCGGCATGCAGAGGATCGCCGACAAGGTCTTCATGCTCACGCCGCGCAACGTCGAGATCTCTGCCGAGGAGCGCGCTCGCCTGATCGAGAAGGGCTTCTTCAACCAATCCTAAGGCGCGATAGCCTGCGCGTCGCGGCGTCCTCGATCGCTCATGTGCAGAGCACATTTCGCTCACTGCGTCCTTGCGACGCTTGACTCTCGCACCTCAGGAACGCTGCTGCACCATAGTCTGGAGCCCTGATGCAAATTGGTCTCATAGGTTGCGGGAACATGGCCCGCGCTTTGGCTCGCGGGTGGGGCAAACCCATGCTGTGCGCTGACCCAGCCCCGGGGCGTGCGGATGCGCTGGTGGCTGAGCTTGGCGGTGAAGCGCTTGCGTCGAACGCCGAGGTGGCCGCACGTGCGGACCTCGTGGTGCTCTGCCACAAGCCGGCCCAGCTGGCGGCGGTGGCTGGGGAAGTCGGCGCGGGGGAGACGCCGATCGCTTCGATCCTCGCGGTGACGCCGCTGGCGGTGCTGCGCGAGGCGTATCCGGGCAGGCCCGTCTACCGCTTCATCCCGTCGCTGCCGGTGGAGGTGCGCCAGGGCGCCGTCGTGCAGGCAGCCGGCGCGGGCATCCTCGCGGACGAGGGGTCTGGCAGCGCTGACACAGACGCGGCCGTATCAGAGCTGTTCGCCGAACTGGGCACGCTGGTGGTGCTGGACGACGCGCTGGTGGACGTGGCAATGGGGCTGATGTCGTGCGCTCCCGCATACGTGGCGATGGTGGCGGAGGCGCAGGTGGACGCGGGCGTGCGCCGCGGCATCCCTGCCGCTCAGGGTGCCGAGCTGGTCGTGCAGACGCTGGCGGGAACGGCAGAGCTGTTGCGCAGACGTGGCTACGACACGCTGGCGGTCCGGCGCGAGGTGTCCTCGCCGGGCGGGCTGACCGCGCGGGGAGTCGACGCGCTCGAGCGCGCGGGCCTACGTCGAGCGTTCAGCGATGCGCTGGATGCCGTGCTCGAGCCGAGCCAGAAAGTGCCGCGATGAGCGTCGCCGGCGCGCTGGTGATCGCGAGCGTGCGCACGGACATCGCTGGCTACCTGTCGGCGCTGATCTACGTCTACATCCTCACGATCTTCCTGTACATCGTGATCCAGATGCTGTTCTCGGTGGGCGTGCGTCCGCCGTACTCACGCGCGACCGACGTCGTGCTGGGCTTCCTGCACGACGTGTGCGAGCCGTTCCTGCGCATATTCAGGCGCTTCTCACCGCGTATCGGCGCGCTCGACCTGACGCCCACACTGGCCATCATCTCCCTCTACATCTTCAACATCGTCGTCGTGCAGGGCATCATCAGCTAGCGCTTGATCGAGCCCCCGCCCATCCCATCCACCGCGTCGCAGACACCGGCAATCGCGGACGCGCGCAGGGAGCGTCCGCCGCGCCGGGGGCAGCGGGCGCTCCCGTGGCTGCGCGCGGCGCTCGTGATCGTGCTCGTGATCGTGCTCGATCAGCTGACCAAGCACGAGGTCGAACGCTCGATCGTGCCGGGCGAAGAAAAGAAATTCCTGCCGGGCATCGAGTTCGTGAACACGCGCAACCACGGGGTGGCGTTCGGCTTCCTGCCGGGCAACCACATCGCGGTCACGATCCTCGTCTCGCTCGCCCTGCTCGCGCTGGTCGTGTACTTCGCCCTGCACGCCACGCAACAGCTGATGTGGCTGCCCACGGGCATGCTGATCGGCGGCGCGCTGGGCAACATCCTCGACCGCTTGCGCCACGGCTCGGTAACGGACTTCGTCAAGCTGCCGCTCGGCTGGCCGCCGTTCAACCTCGCCGACAGCTCGATCACGATCGGGATCGTGATCCTGTTCCTGTTGGTCGACCGCGCGCGCCACGCGGAGCGCTCGGCGCAGAGCCGGTGAGCGCCGAGCCTCCAGCGACTGAGCCGTTCTCGATCGCCTACGAGGACGAGCACCTGCTCGTGGTGGACAAGGGACCCGGTCTCGTCGTGCACCCTTCGCGCGGTCACCGCGAGCACACGCTCTCGCAGCTGCTGGCGCCGATGCTCGCCGGTGGTGAACAGGAGCGCGCTGGCGTCGTGCACCGTCTGGACCGCGACACGTCCGGCCTCCTGGTGCTGGCGCGCTCGGAGGAGGCGCACAGACGCCTGCAGGCGGCACTGGCCGGGCGAGAGATCGAGCGGGAGTACTTGGCGCTCGTCGAGGGCCGCCCCCCGGCGCGCACGGGGACGATCGAGGCGCCGATCGGGCGCGACCCGCGGGTGCGCACACGCATGGCCGTCGGCGGCGCCGGACAGCGCGAGGCGCGCACGCACTTCACGCTCGAGCGCTCGCTAGCCGACACCTCGCTGCTGCGCCTGAGGCTGGAGACAGGGCGCACCCATCAGATCCGCGTGCACCTGCAGGCGATCGGGCACCCGGTCGTCGGAGACCCGGAGTACGGGACGGCGGGACTGCTCGGCCTGGAGCGCCAGTTCCTGCACGCCACCCGCCTGGCGTTCGAGCACCCGCTGACGGGCGAGCGCATCGAGGTCCACTCGCCGCTGCCGCAGGACCTGCAATCCGCGCTGGAGCGCGCCGAACGGGTATCCTGAGCGTTCAAATCCGAATTTCTACCCGTGCGGAGACCGGATCGCGGCCCTGCCCGGAGCGACGGCGTAATGCCAGCAGCCCCGGGTCCGCTCCACCCGCACGGAAATCAAACTCACATAACAAGGGAGTAGCCCGTGGCTGACGTAGGCATCGCGGAGCTGCTGGAGGCCGGCGTTCACTTCGGCCATCAGACGCGCCGCTGGAACCCCAAGATGCGCCGCTTCATTCATGGTGAGCGCGGCGGCATCTACATCATCGATCTGCTCAAGACGCAAGCGCTGTTGGCGCAGGCGCAGGAGTTCGCAGGCACGCTCGCCCACCGCGGCGGCACGGTCCTGTTCGTCGGGACCAAGAAGCAGGCGCGCGACACGATCAAGGAGGTCGCGGAGAGCTCCGGCATGCCCTACGTCAACCATCGCTGGTTGGGCGGTCTGCTGACGAACTTCCAGACGATCAACCAGCGCATCCGCCGCCTGCACGATCTTGAACGCTACGAGGCGGAGGGCCAGCTGGAGCTGCTGCCGACGCGCGAGCGCATGGCGGCGCAGGCCGACCTCGCGAAGCTGCGCGCGAACCTCGGTGGCGTGAAGAACATGCAGCGCGTCCCCGACGCGATGTTCGTGATCGACCTGAAAACGGAGGAGATCGCGGTCAAAGAGGCCCGCCGTCTGCGCATCCCGATCATTGGCCTGGTGGACACCAACTGCGACCCCGACGGGATCGACTTCGTGATCCCCGGCAACGACGACGCGATCCGCTCGTGTGCGCTGATCACCCAGGCGATCGGCCAGGTCGTATCCGAGGGCCACAACGTCTTCCGCGCGCAGGAGGAGCTGGCGCGCAAGGAAGCCGAGGAGCGGGCACGCCTGGAGGCCGAGGCGCGCGCCAAGCGCGAGGCCGAGGAGCAGGCAAAGCGCGAGGCCGAGGAACAGGCCAAGAAAGAGGCCGAGGAGGCAGCCGCACGCGAGGCAGCGGCACGCGCCGCCGCGGCAGCACAGGCGACCCCGACCCCGGCCCCGGCACCAGAGGCCCCCGCCGCGCCTGCCGCGCCGGCACCAGCACCCGCCGCACCCACACCAGAGGCAGCTACGCCGGCAGCGCAGGCAGCGCCGGAGACGCAGGCTCCAAGCGAGCCCGCGAAAGGCGAGGACGCGGTGCACGCCGAGGCGGAGGCGCAGGCTGACGCGGAGCTGCATCCGCCCACGCCGGCGCCCGATCCAAACGCGAAGGGCGAGGACGCGGTGCACGCGGAAGCGGTCGCCCAGGCGCCGGTCCAGGAGCTGGATACGGCCGAGAACAGCCAGGAGACGAACGCGGAGACGAGCCCATCATGAACACGGTTGAGATCACAGCAGCAGACGTAAAGGCCCTGCGTGAGCGCACGGGCGCGGGGATGATGGACTGCAAGAAGGCCCTCACGGAGGCGCAGGGCGACGTCGAGAAGGCGATCGAGATCCTGCGCGTGAAGCAAGGTAAGAAGATCCAGGACCTCGGCGAGCGGGCGGCCACGGAGGGCACGATCCAGTCCTACGTGCACGCCGGCTCGAAGGTGGGCGTGCTGATCGAGGTCGACTGCAATACTGACTTCGTCGCCAAGAACGACGACTTCGTGACCTTCGCCCGCGAGGTCGCACTGCAGATCGCGGCCACGCCCACGGTCAAATATGTCAACCGCGAGGACGTACCGCAGGAGCAGCGCGACGCGGAGTCGAAAATCTACGAGCAGGAAGCAGCCGACAAGCCGGAGAACGTGCGCGAGAAAATCGTCTCTGGCAAGCTCGACTCGTGGCTGGCGACGATCGTGCTGCTCGAGCAGGAGATGCACAACCCCAAGTTCGACGGCAAGACCGTCCAGCAGCTGCGCGACGAGCTCACCGCCACGACCGGCGAGAACGTCGTGATACGCAGGTTCGCGCGCTTTGCCATAGGTCAGTAAGCCATGGACACGCAGCGCGGATAGGCTGCCCGGCGATGGCGCCTGCGTTCAAACGGATCCTGCTGAAGCTCTCCGGCGAGGCGCTGATGGGCGAGCTGGAGTACGGCACCGATCCCCAGCGCGTCGTGGATGTGGCGCGCCAGGTGACTGCGGTGCGCGACCAGGGCGTGGAGGTCGCGATCGTCGTCGGCGCGGGGAACATCTACCGCGGGATGCAGGGGGCAGCCGCGGGGATGGACCGATCGACGGCGGACTACATGGGCATGATCGCGACCGTGCTGAACGCGCTGCCGCTGCAGGACGCGCTGGAGAAGATGGGCACGAACACGCGCGTGCAGTCGGCGCTCAGCATCTCCGAGGTCGCCGAGCCCTACATCCGCAGGCGCGCGATGCGCCATCTGGAGAAGGGCCGCGTGGTGATCTTCGCCGCCGGCACCGGGAACCCGTTCTTCACAACCGACACAGCTGCCGCACTACGCGCGGCAGAGATGCACGCAGAAATCATCCTCATGGCCAAGAACGGCGTCGAAGGCGTCTACACGGCGGACCCGGCGATCGACCCAACGGCCGAGTTCATCCCGGAGATCACGCACATGGAGGCGCTGGAGCGCCGGCTGCGGGTGATGGACTCGACCGCGTTGGCGCTGTGCATGGAGAACGGCATGCCGCTGAACGTCTTCAACATGGATGACGACACCGTCCTCGCGCGGATAATCTCAGGCGAGCGTGTGGGCACGCTCGTATCCACGGCCGGAGGAGAGGGAAATGGCGAGTGAGAACCTGATCGACGAACTGCTCGAGGACGCGGGCGAGCGCATGGGCAAATCCGTGGAGTCGGCCACGCACGAGTTCTCGACGGTGCGCACGGGACGTGCCAGCCCGATGCTGCTGGACCGCGTGATGGTCGACTACTACGGCGCGATGACGCCGCTGAACCAGCTCTCCACGATCTCCGCGCCGGAAGCCCGGTTGCTGTCCGTGCAGCCCTACGACAAGTCCTCGATCAAGGCGATCGAGAAGGCGATCAACGAGTCCGACATCGGCCTCACCCCCTCCAACGACGGCAACGTCGTGCGGCTGGTCGTGCCGGAACTGACCGAAGAGCGCCGGCGCGAGCTGGTGAAGGTTGTGCGCAACCTCGCCGAGGACGGCCGCGTCGCCGTGCGCAACGTGCGCCGTGACACGATGCAGCACCTGCGCGAGCTGAAGGCCGAGGGCGAAGCGTCCTCCGATGACGAGCACCGCGCGGAGGTCGAGCTGCAGAAGCTGACCGACGGGCGCATCAGCGAGCTCGACGCGGTACTGAAGGCCAAGGAAGAGGAGATCCTCGCAGTCTGATGGCCGCCGCCCGGGAACCCGCGTCGGGTGGGCGGGTTCGATACCTCGCGATCATCACCGACGGCAACGGGCGCTGGGCGCGCGCCCGCGGCAAGCCCGTCAACGACGGCCACAGCGCCGGCGCTGACACCGTCAAGGCGCGCCTGCGCGACGCGGCAGACCTCGGAATCGAGGAGTTCACCGTGTACTCGTTCTCCACCGAGAACTGGACGCGGCCGCCGTCGGAGGTGCAGGGCCTGATGGAGATGTTCTCGCAGCGGATCGTGGGCGAGACGCCGGAGCTGCACGAGGAAGGCGTGCGCATACGCTTCATCGGCCGGCGCACAGGCGTCAGCGAGAGCCTGATCGAGCAGATGCAGTGGGCAGAAGAGCTGACCGCCGCCAACAGCACGATCACGATGTTCGTCGCGTTCAACTACGGCGGGCGTGCCGAGATCCTCGACGCGGCACGGCGCTTCCAAGGCACCACCGAGGATGAGTTCCGCGCGTGCCTGTATGCGCCGGAGATGCACGACCCCGACCTGATCATCCGAACCAGCGGCGAGCGGCGCCTGTCCAACTACCTGCTGTGGCAGTCCGCCTACTCGGAGCTCGTGTTCCGCGACGAGCTGTGGCCCGACTTCACGCGCGAGGCGCTGGAACAGTCGCTGGCCGAGTACACCGAGCGCCGACGCAGGTTCGGCGGACGATGACACGCCGCTGATGGCCAGCGGTCCGCACACGCCCGGCGGAGCCAGTGCGGCCAGCCGGGCGCGAACCGAGCGCGCCGAGCGCCGCGCTGCGCCGCAGCGGTCCCGGCGCCGACGTCCTCGCCGCGAGCCGCGCTCGGATCTGAGCCGGCGGATCCTTGCCGCGATCCCCGCGATCGCGGTGGCGCTCTTCCTCGTGATCGAGGGCGGCGCGGTCTTCGCGCTCGGGCTGCTGATTCTGGGCGCGGTCTGCATGCACGAGCTCTACGGCATGTACGAGCGCGCGCACCCCGCGCGGCTGGCGGGCTTCATCGCGCTCGCCGGCCTGCTCGCAGCGGCGCTCTACGGCGATCAGTTCCAGGTGCTGCTGGTGGCGGCGGCGGCACTGCCGCTGGTATTCGCGCTGGTGCTCGCCGCGCCACGCCCGTCCGTGGGCGGCCTCGCGCTGACACTGCTCGGGATCTACTGGATCGGCTTCGCGCTCGCGCACGCGGTGATGCTGCGCCAGCTTCCCCACGGGGAGGCGATTGTAATTGACGTGCTCGTCGGCACGTTCCTCGGTGACACGGGCGCGTTCCTCGGAGGGCGCATGTTCGGCCAGCGCCCGCTCGCACCGTCGATCTCGCCCAACAAGACCGTCGAGGGCCTCGTGATCGGGATGATCTGCGCCGTGATCGGGGTGTGGATCGCCGGGCGCTACGAGGAATGGCTGCCGGGCACGCACGCGCTCGTGATCGGCGTGGGCGTCGCGCTCGCTGCTCCCGTCGGGGACCTGTTCGAGTCCTTCATCAAGCGCGAGGCCGGCACCAAGGACTCCGGCGGGCTGTTCGGCGCGCACGGCGGCGCGCTCGACCGCCTCGACGCGGTGCTGTTCACCGCTGTCGTCAGCTACTACGTGTGGGCCGCTTACGTCCACTAGCGCGGTGCTGTAGCGTCACGTGCAATGAACGCCGATGACGACCAGCGCGCGGATGATCTGGAGAGAGTGCTCGACGAGGGTGCGCTCGCCCGTGCGACGAAGATGGCCGGGAAGTGGTCCAAGGCGCGAGCCGAGACCGCTGTTGCCGAGGTCCAGGCTCGCAACGACAGTCACCGCAGAAATGCTCTCGCCGCCGCTGGTGCGGACGGCGCCGCGGCGATCGACGTGTCCGCCTTCGCGCGACGCGACGACGAGCTCACGTCCCTGCGGCAGATGCTTGCCGGCTAGTCCCGCACCGACGTCACGCCAATCGACTCCAGGCCCGGCTGATGTCCACGGCTAAGCGCCTGCTGATCCTGGGCTCGACAGGCTCGATCGGGACGCAGGCGCTCGACGTGTGCTCCCGTAGCGAGGAGCTCGAGCTGGTGGGCATATCCGCCGGTCGCTCCTGGGAAGAGCTGATCGAGCAGGCACGCGTCCACAACGTCACAAGGATCGGGCTCGGTGACGAGCACGCGGCGGCGCGCGCGTCGGAGGCATGGACCGACGGGGAAGTCCTCGCCGGCGCCGAGGGTCTCGTACGCCTCGTGGTGGAGTCGGGCGCCGACATCGTGCTGAACGCGCTCGTCGGCTCGGTCGGCCTTGGCCCGACCGTGGCGACCCTGGGGGAGGGCATCGACCTGGCGCTCGCCAACAAGGAGTCGCTGGTCGTCGGCGGCGAGCTCGTGACCGCGCTCGCTGAGGCCACCGGCGCGCGAATCGTCCCGGTCGACTCCGAGCACACGGCGCTTCACCAGCTGCTCGCCGGGCAGCCTCCCGGCTCGGTCGAGCGGCTGACGATCACCGCCAGCGGCGGGCCCTTCCGCGGACGTAAGCGCGCCGAGCTCGAGGACGTGACCGTCAAGGAGGCGCTCGCCCACCCGACGTGGGCAATGGGCGGGAAGATCACGATCGACTCGGCCACGTTGATGAACAAGGGCCTCGAGATCATGGAGGCCCACCATCTGTTCGGCACGCCATATGACCGCATCGACGTGGTCGTGCACCCCCAATCGCTCGTCCATGGCCTCGTGCAGCTCGCCGACGGTGCGATGCTCGCTCACCTCGGTCCGCCCGACATGCGCATCGCCATCTCCTACGCGCTTCACGGCGGGGAGAGCGTGGAGCTCCCGATCGCGCCGCTGGACCTCGCAGCAATCGGCGAGCTGTGCTTCGAGGCGGTCGACCTCGAGGCATTCCCGTGCCTGCGCCTCGCCGGTGAAGCCGCACGCGAGGGCGGCACCGCGCCGTGCGTGCTGAACGCGGCCAACGAGATCGCCGTGCACGCCTTTCTCGAGGGACGACTGCGCTTCGTCGAGATCCCGCAGGTGATCGAGCGCACGCTCGCCGAGCTCGGGAGCGAACCCGTGCTCTCGTTCGAGTCGCTGTATGAGGCCGACCGTGAGGCCAGGGCGCTCGCGGGAGAGACGGTCGCCGAGCTCACGTGAGCTTCCGCAAGCGCGCGGGCGAGGAGAACGCAGAGCTAAATTTCAGCGCCCTGGACGCTTAAGCGGGCCTGCCAAAATGGTCGCGTGAGCTGGGTACTGACCATCCTCGGGATCATGGTGCTGATCGTGCTCCACGAGCTCGGGCACTTCACCGTGGCCAAGGCCGTCGGCATGCGTGTCGAGCGATTCTCGCTCTTCTTCCCGCCGATCCTCTTCCGCGTCAAATACGGCGAAACCGAGTACGCGCTCGGGTCGATCCCCGCCGGCGGCTACGTGAAGATCACCGGCATGAGCCCCGAAGAGATAGAGGGGCTGGACCCGGAGGTCGCCAGACGCGCCTACTACTCGCAGGCCCCCTGGAGACGGATCGTCGTGATCCTCGCCGGGCCCGCCGTGAACATCGTGATCGCTTTCGTGCTGTTCTGGGCGGTGCTGCTGAGCGGCAACATCAGCGGCGCCAACACGCTCGGCAACCTCGATCCGTCCGTGCAGACGCTGGTCGTGTCTCCGTCCGTGGGCGAAGTCCTGCCCGGCGAGCCCGCCGACGGGGTGCTGCGTCGCGGCGATCGCATCCTCGCGGTGGAAGGCAAGCCGGCGACGGTCAACTCGGCGGTCAAGGAGATCAGCTCGCACCGCTGTGCGGGCGCGCAGGTCGACGGGTGCACGGCGGCGACGCCCGTGCGACTGACCGTGCGTCGGGCGGGGCGCAAGCTCACACTGTCGGTCTATCCCCGCTATAGCGCCAAGGAACGCCGCATGCTCGTCGGTTTCAGCTTCGGGATCGCGGCCAAATCGTTCGGTGTGTTCTCCGCCGCCGGCGCCGCCCTCAGCGAGATGTGGCACACGACCGCGCAGACGCTCACCGGCTTCGTACATGCCCTCACGAGCTCCAAGGCACGCAAGCAGATCTCGAGCATCGTCGGCATCACCCAGGACGCCCACGCGACCATCGTCGCCGGTCCCGGCGTCGCGCTCGTGTTCCTCGGGTTCCTCTCGCTGATCCTCGCCGTGATCAACCTGTTCCCGTTCCTGCCGCTCGACGGCGGGCACATCCTCTGGTCGCTGGCGGAGAAGGTCCGCGGCAGGCGCATCTCGCTGCTTGCCATGTATCGCTACAGCTCCGTCGGGATCATCCTGCTGCTGTTCCTCGTCGCCAACGGCATCGGCAACGACATCGGCCGTCTCGGCGGCTGAGGGTCGCCCGAGCCCGGCATCGTAGAATCAAAGCATGGCCTCCAAGCGACAGATCCACGTGGGCGCAGTTCCCATCGGTGGCGGTGCGCCGGTCGCCGTGCAGACGATGACCAAGACGGAGACCGCCAACCTGACCGCGACGATGGACCAGATCCGCACGGTCGCCGAGGCCGGCGCGGACATCGTGCGCGTGGCCGTGCCGCGCGAGCAGGACGCCGAGGCGCTGAAGACGATCGTCGCCGAGTCCCCGATCCCGATCATCGCCGACATCCACTTCAACCACACGCTCGCGCTGAAGGCGATCGAAGCCGGCGCCCACTGCGTGCGCTTGAACCCGGGCAACATCGGTGGCCCGGAGAAGGTCGCCGAGGTGATCGCGCTGGCCAAGCAGCGCGGCACGCCGCTGCGTGTGGGCGTGAACTCCGGCTCGCTGCCCAAGCACCTGCGCCAGCTCGAGTACGACAACCCCGTGGAGGCGCTCGTCACAGCCGCGATCGAAACGGTCGAGCTGATGGAGAGCCTCGACTTCCAGAACTTCAAGGTCTCCATGAAGTCCACCTCCGTGCCCAACACGATCGCCTCCAACCGCATGCTCTCCGAGAAAATCCCCTATCCGCTGCACCTGGGGGTCACCGAGGCCGGCACCAAGTGGTCGGGCTCGTTGAAGTCCGCCGTCGGGCTCGGCACGCTGCTCGCCGACGGCATCGGCGACACGATCCGCATCTCGCTGTCCACGTTCCACGCCGAGGAAGAGGTGAAGGTCGCCTGGGAGATCCTCAAGGCGCTGAAGCTCCGCGAGCGCGGCCCCGACCTGATCGCCTGCCCCACCTGTGGGCGCCTGCAGTTCGACATGGACTCGGTCGTCGCGGAGGTCGAGAGGCGACTTGAAAGCTATGAGGACCCGATCGAGGTCTCCGTCCTCGGGTGTGCCGTGAACGGCATCGGCGAGGCGCGCCACGCCGACTTCGGCATCACCGGCGCCAAAGACATGGGCATGATCTACTCCAAGGGCGAGCCGCTGAAGAAGGTCCCCACCGAGCAACTCGTGGATGAGCTCTTCAAGGAGATCGACCGCTACTACGCCGCCGGCAAGACCGTCCAGCGCGACGAGGCCGCCGCCGCCGACGCCCGCCGCTGGCTCGCCGAGAACGAGGACGCCACCGCGATGACGCCCGAGCGCATCGCCATGCTCGAAGCAGCCGCCGCGCAGGAGGACGCCAGCGCCGGCGCCGTACTCGAGTCGATGCTGGAGCCGGCGGGCGCGATCGCGGGCGCCGGTGAGCCTTCGGGCGCCGAGCCGGTGGTGCTCGACGAGGCCGTCTCGCCTGTCGCCGGTCGCCGCTTCAACAGGGCGTAGACGCCCTCCCCCAACGGGACGCGCCGCATGGGACGCGCCGCATTGGTGGGCGTTCCTCAGCTGATCCGCGGCGTCTGTGTGTAGCGGCGCACCGCGATCACAGTCCAGATCGCCTCCACGATCCCAAACGGCCACGCACCCGACAGGAAGCCGTAGGTGCTCGACAGCGCGCAGCCGATCGCGAACGCGAGGATGAAGCGTGGCCCGCGCCGCTCCAGCGCGTACATCAGCATCATGAACGTGAGAACGACAACGCCGAAGGCTGTGAGCATCTAGCTCAGTGTGGCGTTTCGTCGAGCAACTCCGCGCGGAGGTGCGTCGCGCACGCATCCGCGCGGAGCGCGCCCCGCGCGGAGCGCTCTTACATCTTCTGACCCGAGGTGTGTCAGCCGGCTGCGCTGAAGCGCTCGGCGATCTTGCCCCAGTCGACCACGTTCCACCACGCCTCGATGTAGTCCGGGCGGCGGTTCTGGTACTTCAGGTAGTAGGCGTGCTCCCACACGTCCACGCCCACGAGCGGTGTCTTGCCGTCCGACAGGGGGGTGTCCTGGTTGGCGCTGCCAACGATCGCCAGACCCGATCCGTCGTGCACCAGCCACGACCAGCCCGAGCCGAACTGGTTGACGCCTGTTTCCTTCAGCTTCGCCTTGAAGTCGGCAAAGGAGCCAAACGTCGAGGCGATCGCGTCCGCCAGCTCGCCGCTGGGCTCGCCGCCCCCGTCC
>DATBZG010000141.1:0-4275 GCA_036513335.1 Solirubrobacteraceae bacterium
AGCAGACCTCGCGTAGCGCGACGGCTGTGATTGACGGAATCGAGGACATCGTGGACGTGCACACGCTGGAGCGCGCGGGCACGGCGCAGGAGCTCAGCCTGAACGACATCGGCCGTGTGCACCTGCGCACGAGCGTGCCGCTGGTGTTCGACCCGTACACGAGCAACCGCCGCACGGGCAGCTTCATCCTGATCGACGAGTCCACGAACGGGACCGTCGGCGCGGGGATGATCGCGGCGGCCGCCGCCTCCTAGCAGCCGGTCATCCGTCCAGGGCAGCCGAAGCCACAGGTATGCTCGCCATACCATTGGCTCGCCGGGGTCCCTCTCCCGGTGTCGATCGCGCAAGCGGGGGTTTGCATGACACGGCTTGGACGACTGTATTTCGCATGCGGGTTCACCATGTGCGCGATCGCGATGGTGGGCACCGGCACGGCGTCGGCGCAGACGTTCTACGTCAACGGTCGCTCGGGCGAAGACGCTAACAACTGCACGCAGCCGGCGAACGGAAAAGCGGGGTCGAAAGCGGGGCCGTGTCAGACGATCGAAGGCGCCATCGACCGCGCGTTCTTCACTGCGCCGCCGAACACGATCGAGGTCAACCCGGAATCTGGGAACGCGAGCGGAGCCTACGAAGAATCGATCCCGCTCGAAAATGCCCACAGCAACGACCTCACGATCGAAGGCGAAGAACCGGGGGTCGCGTTCGAGGTCGAGAATGCTCATCCCGCGGTGTACGCGTCGGCCGGCAACACGATCACGTTGTCGAATCTCCGTGTGAAGGTGTTCAACGGCGACCCCAGCGCGGCGGTCGAAGACAACGGCGCGCACCTGACGCTCGACAACGTGGAAGTCGAAGACGAATCGGGCGCGAGCGCCAACGGCATCGAAGCGAAGAAATCTGGCTCCCTGACGATCAACGGGGGCCTCGTGAGCATGGAAGACGGCGCCAGCGGATACAGCGTGCATGGCGAAAAAGACGTGCTCACGCTGAACGGTGTGAAGCTCGTGGACGGCAGCGAGTCCGAAGCGGAAGCAGGTGGTGTCTTCAGCAGAGAATCCACGCTCGCGATGACGAACACGAGCATCTACGAGAACACCGGGTTCGGCACATCGACGTACGGGATCTCGATCCAAAGGGATGCGTCCGCTTCGTTGCAGGACGTCGCCGTCCAGCAGAGCACGCCGGCGATCGGCGTGGTGATCGGTGAAACGCCGACCACCGCCGACGGCCTGACCGTGGAAATGCTGAGCTCCTCCAGCAACGCCGCGGCGCTACTGAACGAAGATGAAGCGGGCACAGCCGATACGAGCCTCTCACACCTGGAGGTCGACGGAACGTGGATCGGCCCCGGCGTCCTAGCCAACGGTGGTGCGGTCACGCTCAGCGACAGCCACGTGATCGAGAGCCCCACGAGTACGGTGCCGGCGGTCATCTATTCCGAAGGTGCCGCCAGCAGCGGCCTGCTCGTACAGCGCAGCGTGCTGCAGGCCGCTGCCGGTGCTAAACCGGCAGCGCTGAAGGTGTTCAACGGCAACGCGACCACCGACTCCTCGGAGATCCTCGGCGGCAAGGACGCCATAGACGTTGAAAGCGCCGCGGAAGCGACCGAGACGCTCACCGTGTCCGCCTCGACCGTCGACGCCGGCGCACCCGGCACCGCGAGCGACGCAGCCGGCGTACAGGGCGTTGAAGCGACGGCCAAGGGCGGGGCGAAAAGCATCGCCGACGTGTCGATCCAGGGCTCGATCGTGCTCGAGCGCCAAGCCGCGTCCGCCACCGCCGGCGCCCTGGCGAGCATCGGCTGCTCCTACTCGGCGGCGCCGAGCCAGACACAGGCGGCGGGAGGGGGCGCCGGCGCGATCGCATGCGCCTCCGGCTCCTCCGACAACACCGAAGTGAGCCCCCTGTCATCGCTGTTCCCCGAACCACTATCCGGCTACCAGCTGAGCCCATCATCGAGCGCCGTGGACAGCGTGCCCGCCGGAGCGCTGTCGTTGCCGTTCGGCTTCACGCCCTCGGCAACGGACCTGGAAGGCAACCCACGCGTCGTGGATGGCAACGGCGACTGCGTCGCCGTCCAGGACAGAGGCGCGCTCGAGCTGCAGGGCCACTCCGCGTCCTGTCCGCCGATCTCGACCTCGCCGCCGCCCCCCATCCCCGTCACGCTGAAACCCGTCGCCGGCATCATCACGGGCCTGCTGGTCAGCCCCAGCAGCTTCTTCCCCGCGCCATCGGGCGCGACGATCTCGAGCACCGCCAAGAAGCACAAGAAGAAGTACGGCACCAAGATCACCTACCGCGACAGCCAGGCCGCCACGACAACATTCACGGTGCTGCTGGAGAGTAGCGGCCGCAAGCACGGCAAGACCTGCCAAAAGCCCTCCAGCAAGAACAAGCACGGCAAGCGCTGCACGCTGCTGAAGAAGATCGGCACGTTCGCTCACACCGACATAGCCGGCGCCAACAGCCTGCACTTCAGCGGACGCATCAAGGGCAAGAAGCTCCCGCCTGGCACATACGAGCTGATGGCCGTCGCGCACGACGCCGCCGGCAACGGCAAGCCAGTCGAGAAGAGCTTCAGGATCGAGGCTTGACGAGCACGCGCGTTGAATTCACGATCTGCCGGTCAGTCAAGTCATAATCTGCTGTCCCATAGACTCCTAATTTGTCCGGTCGATAGACGCTTACCGTCTTGCCATTTGGGTGGTGACCCAGGTGGTACACTTCCTTAGTGCCTACGTCCCACCCGCGTATCCAGGTGACGCTCGACCCGGAGTTTGCGAGCGCGGTCGATCGCGCCGGCATGCATCTCGACGGTCTGCATGGGCGCGCGGGTTTGATCCGTACGCTCGCACTGCGAGGTGCTGAGGAGATCTCCCGCGAGGCCGAGAGCGCTACACAGACGCGGGCGCAGGCGATCGAGGAGCTGCTTGCGTACGACTTCTCGCCGCTGAGCGACATCGTCGCGAAACGCGAATCGGACCTACCGGACAAGCTGCCCCCATCGCAGCCGCAGCAACCAACGTGAGGTACGGCACAGGCGTAGCGCTCGTCGTGGACACTTCAGCCTGGGCGCGCCAGCGTCATCCGAAGGTCGCGCCACATTTCCGGGACACCGCGCAGGCCGATCTGCTGGTCGGGTGCCCAGTGGTAGCGCTCGAGCTCCTCGCCACCGCAAAAGACGAAGCCGAGCACGGATTGCTGTCCGCGCGGCTGGGTTCGCTGCGCCAGGCGCCCATTACGCAAGGAGTCTGCGACGCGGCGCTGACCGCCTCGGGCGAGCTGGCGAGCGCGAACCATCCCCGCGTGCCCGTCGCCGACTACCTGATCGCCGCCGCGGCCGCGGAGCGTGGGTTCGGCGTGCTGCACTACGACCATCACTACGACATGCTTGCCGGCGCGCTGGGCTTCCAGAGCGTCTGGATCGCCGCGTCCGGGACGCTCTGATGCTGTCGACCTCGCCAACACGATGCCCCGCCCGGCGGCCCTCCGGGCCGCCTCTCAAATAAACTGCCACGCGAGATGTTCTCCAAGGTCCTCATAGCCAACCGCGGCGAGATCGCCGTGCGCATCATCCGCGCGCTCGACGAGCTCAGTGTCGCGAGCGTCGCCGTGTACTCCGAGATCGACCGCGACGCGCCCCACGTCAAGCGCGCCGGCGAGGCGTACAACCTCGGTGAGGGGCCCGCCTCCGAGAACTACCTCAGCGTCGAGAAGATCCTCGACGTCGCCAAGCGCTCAGGCGCCGAGGCGATCCACCCCGGCTACGGGTTCCTCGCCGAGAACGCGCCGTTCGCGCAGGCGTGCGAGGACGCCGGCGTCGTCTTCATCGGCCCGCCCGCCAGCGCCATCGAGGCGATGGGATCCAAGACGCGAGCCCGCGAGCTGATGCAGGCCGCCGGCGTGCCAATCGTGCCCGGCACCACCCAGCCCGTCGCCACCGTTGCTGATGCGCTGCGCATCGCCAAGGAGGAGATTGGCTTCCCCGTCGCCGTCAAGGCCGCCGGCGGCGGCGGAGGCAAGGGCTTCCGCGTGGCGCTCACCGAGGACGAGCTCGAGGGCGCCTTCGAGGGCTCAAGCCGCGAAGGCGAGAAATTCTTCTCCGACCCCACCGTCTACCTCGAGCGCTATCTGCACGACCCGCGCCACGTCGAGGTACAGGTACTCGCCGACCGCCACGGAAACGTCATCCACCTCGGCGAGCGCGACTGCTCCATCCAGCGCCGCCACCAGAAGGTGATCGAGGAGTCCCCCGCACCCGCATGGGTCGTC
>DATBZG010000142.1:0-24696 GCA_036513335.1 Solirubrobacteraceae bacterium
CGCGCCGGGCTGATCGCCGACGTGGTGATCGACGCCAAGCAGGGCATCTCCGGCGCCGGGCGCGTGTTCGACGAGACCACCCACCTGTCGATGGCCGGCGAGAACATCGTCCCCTACAAGGTCGCCGGACACCGGCATACGCCCGAGATCGAGGAGCAGCTGAACGCGCTCGCATCGCCGTCGTGCGCGGAGGCGGATGCTCCAGCCCCGGAGTTGAAGGTCCAATTCCAGGCGCACCTCGTGCCGCTCGACCAAGGCGAGATGGCGAGCTGCTACGTCACCACCACGCGTCCCGTGGTCACCGAGGAGCTGCGCGTGATCTACCTCGAGGCCTACCACGATGAGCCGTTCGTCGAGCTGCTGCTGGACGGGCCGCCGGGCGTGCTGGAGGTGCGCGAGACCAACTACTGCCGCGTGTTCGCCGCCGCCGACGAGCACACAGGAAAGGTGATCGCCTTCGGCGCGATCGACAACCTCTGGAAGGGAACCTCCTCCCAGGCCGTACAGAACCTCAACCTCATGTTCGGCTATCCCGAGACGCGAGGACTCCTATGAGCGCCGGCAAAGACGTGTACGGCGACCGGAGCTCCGACGGACCGCCGCAGCCCTTCTTCCGCTCGCGCTGGGTGCCGGTGCCCGGACACGTGCGCGAGCTGGCGCTCGACTCCGGGCTGCCCGCCGGCTTCCGTGCGGCCGGCGTGACGTGCGGGATCAAGCCCAGCGGCAACCCCGACCTCGCGCTGCTCGTCTGTGACGCCGAGAACCCGGTCAGCGCCGCGCGCTTCACGGCCACCGCCGCGCCCGCCGCGCCCGTCCTTCTCAGCAAGGAGCGCTGCAAGCTCAACGCCCTGCGCGCGATCCTCGCCAACTCCGGGTGCGCAAACGCTGCCACCGGCAAGCGCGGGCTGGAAGACGCCGCCAAGACGCAAGGCGCCACCGCGGCCGCGCTCGGCCTCGATCCATCCACCGTCGCAGTGGCCTCCACCGGCGGCATCAGCGACTACCTGCCCGTCGAGCCGATCATCAAAGGGATCCTCGCCGCGCACAAGCAGCTGCGCCGCGAGGGCGATGCTGATCTGCAGAAGGCGATCCAGACAACCGACGCGTTCGAGAAGCGCGCCTGCCTGGAGGTCGAGCTGCCCTCCGGGACCGTTCACCTCAGCGCCCAGTGCAAGGGGGCCGGGATGATCTCCCCGCGCTTCGCCACGATGTTCTGCTTCGTGCAGACCGACGCCGCGCTCGAGCCCGAGACCGCCGACCTGCTGCTCGGCGTGTGCCTCAAGCGCTCGTTCGATCGCGCCTCCGTCGACGGGCAGCTCTCCACGAACGACACAGCGATCCTGATGTGCTCGGGCGCCAGCGGTGTGAGCATCGTCCCCGAGAGCGAGGATGAGCTGCGCTTCGGCGAGGCGCTCGACGCGCTGCTTCGTCAGCTCGCGATCATGATGGTCGCCGACGGTGAGGGCGCCGCGCGGATCGCACGCGTGATCGTGCGCGGCGGTGATCTCGACGGCGCCGAAGCGGCCGCGCGCGCTGTGGCCAACTCTCCACTCGTGAAGACCGCGCTGCACAGCGGCGACCCCAACTGGGGCCGCATCGTCCAGGCCGTCGGGGGCGAGCTCGGAGGGCGACCCGGCTTCGACGCGCCCCTCGCGGTGGACGTCACGCTCGAGGGCATCCACGTCTGCTCCGCCGGCGCGGCGATCGCCTACGACGAGGACGCGCTCGCCCGCGCGCTGCAGGCGAAGGAGGTCGAGTACGAGATCACGCTCCCGGGCGACGGCGCCGAGACCGAGGTGTTCTTTTCCGACCTCTCGCACGAGTACGTCACTTTCAACGCCGACTACCACACATGAAGGGGCCTGAATGCGCGACGTAGGCACGCTGCTCGAGGCGCTCCCGTACATCCGGGAGTTCCACGGCAGGACGGTCGTGATCAAGTACGGCGGCGCCGCGATGGAGGACGCGCAGCTGCGCGAGGAGTTCGCGCGGGACGTCGTGCTGCTGAAGTACGTCGGCCTGAACCCGATCGTGGTCCACGGCGGCGGCCCTGAGATCACCGGCTACATGGAGCGCCTCGGCCTGCCCGTGCAGTTCGTCGGCGGCCTGCGCGTCTCCGACGAGGACACCGTCGAGGTCGCGAAGATGGTGCTCGTCGGAAAGGTCAACAAGGAGATCGTGCTGCGCCTGAACCGCCACGGCCAACCCGCGGTCGGGCTGTGCGGCGACGACGGCTCCCTGTTCCGCGTCGCGCGGCGCGCCGCTCCCGGCGGGGAGGACATCGGCTTCGTCGGGCGCATCGAGCGCGTGAACATCGGCGTGATCGAGCACATCGCAAGCGACTACATACCGGTGATCGCCTCCGTCGGTGCCGACCGCGAGGGGCACTCATACAACGTCAACGCCGACGAGGCCGCGGGCGCGGTCGCCGGTGCCCTCGGCGCCTACAAGGTCGTCTTCCTGACCGACGTCGCCGGCTGGCTGCGAGACCCCGCCGATGCGCAGAGCCTGATCGGCCACGCGAGCGCAGCCGAGGTACGCGACGCACTACCGCGCCTGGATGGCGGCATGCGCCCAAAGCTCGAGGCGTGCGTCGACGCGATCGACGCGGGTGTCAGCGCCGCGCACATCCTCGACGGCCGGGTCGCGCACTCGCTGCTGCTCGAGCTGTTCACCGATGCGGGGGTAGGAACGAAGATAGAGGCGGCTGCGTGAGCCTCGTCGAGCTGCAGGAGCTCGAGCGCACGAGCGTCGTTCACACCTATGCGCGGATGCCTGTGGAGTTCGTCCGCGGTGAGGGCGCGCGGCTGTGGGACGTCGACGGCAACGAGTACCTCGACTTCCTCTGCGGAATCTCCGTTACGAACCTCGGGCACTGCCACCCGCGCGTGGTCGCGGCCGTACGCGAGCAGGTGGGCACGCTGATGCATGTCAGCAACCTGTTCTACACCGAGCCCGCGATGCGTCTGGCGCGGCGCCTGTCGGAGTCGAGCCTCGGCGGCAAGGTGTTCTTCTGCAACTCCGGCGCAGAGGCCAACGAGGCGGCGATCAAGCTCGCCCGCAAGGCGCGGGCCGGGGGAGACGTGGTGGTCGTCAACGGCGGCTTTCACGGACGCACCTACGGAGCGCTCTCGGCGACCCCGCAGGAGGCCAAGCAGGCTCCCTTCGCGCCGCTCGTGCCCGGCTTCCGTGCGGTGGCCGCCGACCCGCAGGCGCTGCGCGCGGCGGTCGACGGGCGGACCGCCGCTGTGCTGCTCGAGCCGATCCAGGGCGAGACCGGCGTGCACATCCTCTCCGGCGAGCTGCTCGCGGCCGCCCGCGAGGCCTGCGACGAGCACGGCGCCGCGCTGATCTTCGACGAAGTCCAGTGCGGCATGGGCCGCACCGGGTCGCTGTGGGCCTACGAACAGCTCGGCGTCAAGCCCGACGCGATGACCGTCGCCAAGGCGCTCGGAGGTGGCCTTCCGATCGGCGCGCTCGTGACCGGCGAGCGGCTCTCCGACGTGCTCGTGCCGGGCGACCACGGCTCGACCTTCGCCGGGGGGCCCGTGATCGCCGCCGCCGCGCTCGCCGCACTCGAGCTGACCGACGACGTGCAGCTGCTCGAGCGAGTGCGCGTGCTCGGGCAGACGCTCGCCGAGGGTGCCGCGCAGTTGCCCAACGTCGCCGCCGTACGCGGACGCGGGTTGATGCTCGCCTGCGAGCTCGACGTGGCGGCGCCCGCGGTGGTCCAGCGCGCACTGCTCGAGCAGCGGCTCGTGCTGAACGCCACCGGACCGAGCACGCTGCGGCTGCTGCCGCCGCTGACGATCGATCAGGACGACGTCAAGGACGCGCTCGCGCGCCTGGCGCGGGCGCTGGCGGGCTGAGAGCTGCGCCACGCGCTTCCAGGCGGGTTCGAGCTCGACGACGACCGCAGTCGCATCGACGTGGATGCCGTGCACGCGTTCATCAGCCGCGAATCGTATTGGGGTCGCGGGCGCCCGCGCGAGCGTGTCCAGCGAACGGTCGACGGCTCCACTCGCGTCGTCGGGCTCTACGACGGAGACCAGCAGATCGGCTTTGCGCGCGCAGTCTCCGACGGCGTGACCGTCGCCTACCTCGCCGACGTCTACGTGCTGCCCGCCTATCGCGGCCGAGGGCTGGGTCTGTCGCTCGTACGGGAGATCGTCGAAGGGGGCGAGGCCGATTGGGCGGAGGTGCGCTGGCTGTTGCACACGGCGGACGCCCAGGGCCTCTACCGGAAGATCGGTTTCGCGGAAGGCCTGCCCACCTACCCGCTGATGGAACGCGGGCGTGGATACGATGGCCGCCGATGAGCAGCGCAGCGCAGATCCCCAATACCCGCACCGCCTCCTACGAGGCCGACCCCGCGCAGGTCCACCGAGTGCTGTTGCTGTACTCCGGTGGCCTCGACACGAGCGTGATGCTCAAGTGGATCCAGGACTCCTACGGAGCCGAGGTCGTGTGCCTGACGGTCAACCTGGGCCAGCCGGGCGAGGACTACTCGGTGATCGAAGGCAAGGCGCTCCAGTTGGGTGCGCTGGAATGCCACGTCGTTGATGCCAGGGAGCAGTTCGCACAGGAGTACCTCGTGCCGGCGATCAAGGCCAACGCGGTCTACGGCGACGGCTACCCGCTGTTCACCGCGCTCGGGCGCCCGCTGATCGCAAAGCTCGCGGTCGAGTACGCGCGCAAGACGAGCTGCGACACCATCGCCCACGGCTGCACCGGCAAGGGCAACGACCAGGTGCGGATCGAGGCGACGATCGCCACACTCGCCCCCGAGCTGAAGGTGATCGCGCCGGTGCGCTCGTGGCAGATGGGCCGCGAGGAGGAGATCGCCTACGCCCGCGAGCACGGCATTCCGATTAAGTCCCACCAGGCGGGCGGGACTGGGATCGAGGCTCAAGCCCCGTATTCGATCGACGACAACCTCTGGGGGCGCTCTTCGGAGGGCCGCTGGATCGAGGACCTCGAGCACGCACCCGACGACGACGTCTTCCAGCTCGTCACACGCCCGGAGCTCGCGCCGGACGAGCCGCAGACCGTCACGATCGATTTTGAGAGAGGCGTTCCCGTGGCGCTCGACGGCATGCGTCTCGGCCTGGTCGAGCTGATCGAAGTGGCCGCGGAGATCGGTGCCCGCCACGGCGTCGGGATCCTCGACCACATCGAGGATCGCATCGTGGGGCTGAAGGTGCGAGACATCTACGAGGCGCCGGCGGCTGCGCTGATCCTCCCCGCCCACAAGGAGCTCGAGCGGCTCGTGTGCACGATCCACCAGAACCAGTTCAAGGGCGACCTCGACCGGCAATGGGGCTACCTCGTCTACGCGGGCCTGTGGTGGGAGCCGCTGCGCAGTGATCTGGATGCGTACATGAACGAGGTCAACGAGCGCGTCACCGGTTCGATCGGCCTGAAGCTCTACAAGGGCCACGCGCGTGTCGTCACGCGCTCCTCCCCGAACGCCGTCTATGACGCGAGCCTCGCGTCGTTCTCGGAGTCCGGGGGCCTGTTCTCACAGACCGCCTCGCCCGGCTTCATCGAGCTGTGGTCGCTGCAGTCGCGCATGGCCTGGCGCCTGCGTAACAAGTAGCGCCTGCGGGTAGCATGACTCCCATGAACGGCACCCGTTACAAGCTCGTCGGCTTCGTCGTATGGCAGGGCGGCAAGTGGTACTTGCGCAAACGCGTGCGCTCGGCGCGCAAGCTCGCGATCGGCGGCGTGGCCGTGGCGAGCACGCTGACGGCCGCCGCGCTGGCCGCCAAACGCCTCGCCGGCTGAGCCTGCGGTCCGGGGCCGCGATGGCCGTCCGGCGCTCCCCTTAGGTTCCAGGCCATCGTGATGGCAGAGGGAAGCGAGACACCCAACGGCGAAGGCCTCGGGTCCGAGGGACGACCGCGCCGCGAGGGCGACCTGTTCGCCGAACGCCGTGCGCGCAGGGAGGCCGAGAGCGGCGAGGCTGCCCTGACCCGCCGCGCGGAGGCTGCGGAAGCGACCGTCCAGACGCTCGAGCGCCACGTCGCGGTCCTGCAGCAGCGCCTCAGCGATGCCGAGGACGAGCGTCGGCGGGTCGCCGAGCTGGTAGAGGCCGAGCGCACCGAGGCGATCGAGCGCGAAAATGAGCTGCGCCGCGTCAAGCAGCGCGAGTACGCCGAGCAGCAGCTGCGTGTCGAGGCGGAGGACCGGCTCTTGATGGCCGACCGCGAGAGCCGTCTGGAGATCGAGCGGCTCGGCGAGCGACTGGGCGACAGCGAGCATGACGCGCGCGAGCTCGCGCTGCGCCTGGACGCCGTGCAGCGCCAGCTCGCGGAGGCCGAGCACGCCGGAGAGGCCGAGCGCGCGGCAATGCGAGCCGACATGCGATCGGTCGCCGAGCTCAACCTGCAGGAGCGGATCCTCGAGCTGGAGCGCCGGGCGCTCGAGATCCAGCACGGCCTCGACGCCGAGCGCGCCGCGCGCGAGCAGTCCGAACGTCAGCTGGAGGGCATGCGCGAGGGCCACCGCCGGATGGAGTCGCTTCTGGGCGAGATGCGAGAGATCGTCGCCCGCGCCGGCGCCGCGCTGGCCACACAGGCGCAGCCCGCCGTGGCACCGGCCGAGCCGACAGCCCCCCTCTCCGCGCAGGAGCGTGGCGCAGAGATGGCAGACGCGCTCGCGGCCGCGGTCGAGCGCCTGAGAGCGCGCGCGGAGGCCTCACCACCGCTGGCCGACGGAGTCGCCTCTCCCGCCGCGCCCGAGGAGCCCGCCACGGAAGAGCCAGAGGAGGAGCCCGCCGCCGTCAGGCAAGAGCCGGCGCCGCCGCGTGCGCCGGTGCCACCCGTCGAGCGCCTGGCACCGGTCGTCCAGCGCCCCACGGCCACCGACTTCGCGAGAGCTCCGCACAGGCACAGCATGTCGTGGTTCGCTTGGCAAAGGATGAAGCGCAAACTGCGACGCGAACGGCGCGCGCAGTGACCCGCTCCGCCGCCCGGACGCCTAGCATCCAGTGGCAGTGAGCAGCACCTCCTGCGCCCATCTCCACGTGCACTCCGAGTACTCGCTGCTCGACGGTGCGTGCAAGATCGACGCGCTCGCAGAGCGCGCCGCGAGCTTCGGGCAGCCCGCTCTCGGACTCACCGACCACGGCGTCATGAACGGCGCGGTCGAGCTCTACAAGGCATGTAAGAAGCACGGCGTGAAGCCGATCGTCGGCTGTGAGATCTACTTCGTCGACGACCACACAGCCAAAGGCAAGACCGAGCGCAACCATCTGACGCTGCTGGCCTCCAGTGATGCGGGCTACCGCAACCTCGTCAAGCTCTCCTCCGCCGGCTTCCTGGAGGGGCTGCAGCGGGGCAAGCCGACCGTCGACCTCGAGCAGGTCGAGCGCCACTCCGAGGGCGTGATCGCGCTCACGGGCTGCCTGGCGTCGCGCTTCTGCCAGCGCCTGCTGGAGGATCGCGAGCAGGAGGCGCGGGCGCACGTGGATGACCTGCTGCGCGTGTTCGGCTCCGAAAACGTCTACTTCGAGGTCCAGAAGAACGGTCTGGCGCCGCAGGACAAGTGCAACGAGGGCATCGTGCGCATCGCCAGGGAGGTGGGGGGAAGCCTCGTGGGAACGGGCGACGTCCACTACCTGCGCCGCGAGGACTACGACCACCACACGGCGCTCTTGTGCGTCCAGACCAAGAGCACGATCGCCGCGCCGAAGATGACCTTTGAAACGAACGAGTTTTACCTGCGTGACAGCGAGGAAATGGCGCGCTCCTTCGCTGAGTGGCCGGAGGCGATCGCGAGCACCCTGGAGATCGCAGAGCGCTGCTCGGTCGAGCTCGAGCTCGGCAAGCAGCTGATCCCCAGCTACCAGACGCCTGACGGGACCGGTGAGCGCGAGTATCTGCGCGCACGAGTACAGGAGGGACTGTGCCGGCGCTACGGCGACCCGGCGCCGGCGGAGGCGCTTCAGCGGATGGAGATGGAGCTCGACGTGATCGACCGGATGGGCTTCAACGCCTACTTCCTGATCGTCTGGGACTTCGTCAAGTTCGCCAAGGAGAACGGCATCGCCGTCGGCCCGGGCCGCGGCTCGGCGGCCGGCTCGATCGTCTCCTACTGCCTGGCGATCACCGACGTCGATCCTCTGAAGTACGACCTCCTGTTCGAGCGCTTCCTGAACCCCGAGCGCGTGTCGATGCCGGACATCGACATCGACTTCTCCGTGCGCGGACGCGAGCGGGTGATGAGATACGTCACCGAGAAGTACGGGCGCGAGTCGGTCGCGCAGATCGTGACCTTCGGCAAGATGTTCCCGCGCGCGGCCACGCGCGATGCCGCGCGCGTGCTGGGCTTCGACTACGGCACAGGCGATCGCCTCGCGAAGCTGATCCCAGACCCGATCATGGGTCGCGCGCCCTCGTTCGAGGACTGCCTGAAGTCCGGCCAACCGCTGCGCAAGGCCTATGACGAGGAGCCGGCAGCCAAGCAGATCGTCGACGTCGCTCAGGGCCTCGAGGGAATCGTGCGCAACTCCTCGATCCACGCAGCGGCCGTGGTGATCGCCGATCGGCCGCTGACCGACATCGTGCCGCTGCAGCTCGCAGATGCCGGCACCGACGAGAACGGGGAGCGCATCTTCCGCACCGTCACCCAGTTCTCGATGAAGCCAATCGAGGAGATCGGCATCCTCAAGATGGACTTCCTCGGCCTGCGCAACCTCGACGTGATCGAGGACGCGCTGGACATCATCGAGCGCTCCATCGGTGAGCGGCCCGATTGGACGCAGGTGCCGCTCGATGACCAGCGCACGTATGAGATGCTCGCGCGGGGGGACTCGATCGGCGTCTTCCAGTTCGAGTCCGAGGGCATGCGCGAGGCGCTGAAGAAGGTGCGCCCGGATGAATTCAACGACCTCGTCGCGCTCAACGCCCTCTACCGCCCGGGTGCGATGGATCAGATCCCGGTGTATGCGAAGGGCAAGCAAAACCCGCAGGCGATCTCCTACCCCGATGAGCGCCTGCGCCCGATCCTGCAGTCCTCCAACGGCGTGATCCTCTACCAAGAGCAGGCGATGCAGATCTCCAAGGAGCTCGCCGGCTTCTCGGGTGCCAAGGCCGACGATCTGCGCAAGGCGATCGGCAAGAAGAACCGTGCTGCGATGGCTGCGCTGAAGCCGGAGTTCGTCGAGGGCTGCCAGGCTTCGGGCACCAAATCCGACGTGATCGAGTTCCTCTGGCAGACCAACGAAAAGTCCGCCGATTACTCCTTCAACAAGTCCCACGCCGCGTGCTACGGGCTGATCGCCTACCGCACCGCGTGGCTGAAGGCCAACTACACCGCGGAGTACATGGCGGCGTTGATCTCCTCGGTGATGTCGACCAAGGACAAGGTGCCGTTCTTCGTCGCCCGCTGCGAGGAGATGGGCATCGAGATCCTGCCCCCCGACGTCAACCTCTCAGATCACGAGTTCACCGTCGATCACGGCGAGGAGGCACGCGCGGGAGCGGGTGTCGGGACGATTCGCTTTGGCCTGGATGCCGTCAAGGGCGTCGGCTACCAGGCGGTCGAGGCGATCAAACGCGCTCGTGAAGATGGGGATCCCGGGGGCGGGCATCCATTCACCTCGCTCTGGGACTTCTGCGAGCGCGTGGACGGGCGCACCGTCAACAAGAAGTCGATCGAGGCGCTGATCAAGTGCGGCGCGCTCGGCTCGACGGGGGCGACGCGCAAGGGGATGCTCGAAGTGCTCGAGCAGGCTCAGGCCAAAGGCCAGAAACTCCAGCAGGACGCGCTGATCGGGCAGGGTTCGATCTTCGACCTCGAAGAGCCCACCGCGACGAGCGCTCAGCCGGGCGCCTCGCTTGGCCTCAGCCAGCCCGTGCACCCGCCGATTCCCACGGTGGAGTTCGACCAGCCGGAGCTGCTGGCAGCGGAGAAGGAAGCGATCGGGCTGTTCGTCTCCGCGCACCCGCTGAAGCCACTGCGCGACGCCCTGCGCGCGCGTGTGGACTGCACGATTCCATCGCTCGAAGATCGTCGCGACAAGGACTGGGTGACGGTCGGCGGCATCATCACCGAGACAAAGCGCATTCGCACCCGCAACGGCGACCCGATGATGTTCGCGACGCTCGACGACCTCACCGGCGCGGTGGAGATGCTCGTGTTCGGCAAGGCGCTGACGGAGCACGAGGCGGCGCTGGCGGTTGACGAGGTCGTGGTCGTGAAGGGACGCGTCGACCACAAGGAAGCGGGCAAGACCTGCCTGGTGGTTCAGACGGTCGAGACGTTCGCGCCCTCGGCAGAGGAGATCGAGCGTGCTCGCAACCAGGCACGCTCGGCGGCGCGCACCGCGACCACGCTTGCGGAACCCGTCGAGCTGCGCATCGCCGCGAGCGATCTTTGCGAGAGCACGATCGACGAGCTCAGGCACATGATCGGGGAGTGTCCCGGCAGTGCCGAGGTGATCGTCGCGATCGACGGCAGCGACGGCAGCACATGGCGCGTGCGCCTCGGCGAGGACTACCGCGTGCGCCACACGCCCACGCTTCGCGCGGAGCTGGAAAGCGCGATCGCGCCACGGCCCGCGGCCTCGGCGCTGGCAGGCTGAGCAGTCTCAGCCGCGAGCACGAGCCCGCTGGGCGGGCTCCCAGGCGCCGAAGACGCTGAGCCCCGCGAAGCGCAGGCTCTTCAGCTGACCGCGGCTGAACAGCAGCGGCCTGCTGTACACGTGTCGCGCGGCCTTGCCAAGCCGGTAGTAGATCGCCCGCAGAGCCTTGCGCGAGGTGGCCCGCAGCGTCACCAGGTAGCGGCGCCCGTGGCGCTTCACGCTTGCCCTGACGTGTGGCACCGACCCCGCCTTGGCTGCGTGCAGGCTCTTGGAGCCCTTGGCGATCTTGGCGCCGTCGATCGTGATCGTGCCGCTTACCGGTCCGTAGAAGCGCGCTGGGCTCTCGCCGGTGGCGCTCAACGACTTCACACGCATCGTCAGGTCGTGGCCGGCGAGCTTCAGCGTGACGGGCTGGGCACCACTGGTGACGAGGATCGTCTGACCGCCATGTTCGAAGACCTGCACGACCCCCGCCGCCACGGCCTGTTCGATCGTCATCAGCGCGCCCGCAGAGGGGACGGCCGCAGCCGAGCCGCCGCCGTGACCGACGATGCCTGTCTTGTAGATGACGACTTCGGTGCCCGTGAACAGGCAGGGGGAGCTGAGTTCGGGGATGCTCGCGCCGCTTTCCACGAATTCCTTGATGTCGCCCTGGACGCCCGGGTCCTCCGTCTCGTCGGCGTGGGAGATGTCGCAGACGTAGTGGATCCCGACGGGCGAGCTCGTGCCCGGGTAGGCGCCTTGGGTCTGTGAGACCGCCGGGACCGTGGCGTCGCCGTTGCCGTAGGTGACGCTCACGAGCTGTTCGGGTTCCACCGGGTTCAGCGCGAACTTCATGCCGGTGATCGTGGGCAGGCCCGTGCCGACGACGATCTGGTAGTTGACGCCGTGTGGCTTGAACCCGTCCAGCGTCGCATGCCCCGCCTGGGCGAGCGCCATCAGGATCGCGTTACCGCCGAGCGAGGCGACCCACGGGCCGATCGCGCTGCCCGCCAGCGGCGTGTTCGTGAAGCCGGCGCCTTCGACCTGCAGCCACGGGCCGAAGGCCGCCGAGGGGTAGAGCCAGAACAGGCCCAGGTAGTTGCGCACGGCTTCCTGCAGTGCGGTTTCACCGAACATCAGATCCAGTTTTTCGGTCGCAAATTCGTTCGAGCGTCCATTGAGCAGGGCGATCAGTGACTTCGGCGCTCCCCAGTAAGGGGTGCCGATCGTGACCGCCCGGCTGACCTTTTCGGCGTTTTCGCCGGTGTTGATGTAGTCCTGTGTGACGAGCCCGCCCATCGAGTGGGCGACGAGCACGACGTGCTTGGCGCCGGTTTCCTTGAGCACTTCGTTGACCAGCTTTTCGAGCCCCACCTCCGCTGCCGGCACCGAGCGACGCCAGTCGTAGGGGTAGGCATAGACGCCGTTGGTGGCGATGCTCTTCAGGAACTTGAACATGCCCCCGTAGACGTCCTGGGGGCCGACGCTCGTGAGCAGGCCCGCTTCGCCGGACGGCGTTTCGGCCTTTTCGTTGCAGGGCGTCTCGTTCTGATCGCTTTCGCCGTCGATCTTCAGCAGCATTTCGCCGAACTTGACTTTGGGAAGCGCGAAGTAGAGTTCTTCCCCGGTGCAGTCGATCCGCGAGCCGAGGATGCCGGGGATGAAGATCACCGGGCAGCCAGTCGGCTCTTTGCTGTTCGTTTCACGTGTGGACGCTCCACACTGCGTGTAGGTGAAGCTCGCCTTGCCTTCTTCGCCCTTGGCGAGGTGGTTGAGGGTGCACGTGGCTTCCTTGGCGGTCCCGCTGCATTCGGGCGTGCCCGAGCTGACCGCGACAGCCAGTTCGCCGCCGTTCTGTTTGGTCGGGTCGCCGCTGGCCTTGACGGAGTAGGTGCCGGCCGGGACTTCGACGCTGTAGGCGCCCGCGATATTCGTCATGGCCGTCTTGTTGACGGTTTCCGATTCGTCGCTGGTGCCGCTCACCGTGACGGTGACGCCTTCCTGCGGTTCGTGCTTCTGGTTGAAGATCTGTCCCAGGACGCTCGTGCCGGCGCCCGCCCGTTCAGCGGTGTATGGCTGTTTGGTGCCGTTCGTGTCTTCGAATTCGCCGGTCAGTCTGTTGCCTTCGAGCGTGCCGTGGTTATACGAGCTGTAGCCGGGCTCTTCGACCGTGAATTCGTAGTGATTGCCGCTCACCTGGCACCCGGTGAGCGTGAATGAGGAGATCGCGCTGGTGCCTTCGCAGGCGCCGCCGGCTGCCTGGGAGGTGATCGTCCAGGTGACGCCGACGTTCGGTTCCCATGTGCCCACGAAGTTCGCGTTTGCCGCGAGTGCGGCAGCGGGCGCGGCAAGGAGGAGCCCAAGGACCAGGGCCGCGACCCAAAAGGGTCCACGCCGGCGCGCGTGCGCTCCTCTGATGGCCGTCCTTAGCGTCATGCCCGCCCGACCCTACACACCTGACATCGCCGCCGGTAGCCGGAGGCGTGATGTCATACGCACTGGCTACGTAGCGCGACGTGCCGCGAGCCCACGCTCCCTGAGCTGCGCCGCGTAGGCGACTTCCTCGGCGGATGGCCCCTTTCGGTCCTTCCCCGGCGTCTCCAGCACACAGGGCAGCCGTTGAACCCCCGGTGCCGAGAGAAACGCGGCGCAGCCGTCTTCACCGAGCTCGCCCTCGCCGAGGTTCGCGTGACGATCGCGGTTGGACCCGAGCGGCGTCTGTGAGTCGTTCAGGTGCAGCGAACGCACGCGCCCGCGACCGAGCTTGCGACCGGCCTCGCGCAGCATGCTCGCCATCCCAGCGGAGGTGCGGATGTCATAGCCCGATGCCAGCAGGTGACAGGAATCCAGGCACACGCCCAGCCGCTCGCCGGCGTCCGCGCCATCGATCAGGCTCGCCAGCTCGTCGATCGAGCGCCCGAGCGTGCCGCCAGCGCCCGCCGTGTTCTCCAAGTGCAGCTCACAGCCCTCACTCTCCGCCAACGCCTCGCGGATTGTCGCCGCCGCGCGTTCGACCGCCTCGCCCACGTGGCCCTGCTTGGCCGAGCCGGGGTGCAGCACCACGCCACTGGCGCCGATCGCCTGACCCACCCTGAGCGAGTTGGTCAGCGAGGCAAGTGATTTCTCGCGGATGTCGGGATCCTCGCTGGCGCAGTTCAGCAGGTAAACGGCGTGGATCAGCACAGCGTCGATCGGGCTCGCAGCCATCGCCTCGCGGAACGCCGCCACGTCCTCGTCGCGGTAGACGCTCGCCTTCCACATCCGCGGGGACTGGTTGAAGATCTGGATCGAGCGGCAGCCGCGCTCGACGCCGCGCTCGATCGCCTTTGGCAGCCCGCCCGCGGGCGAGACGTGCGCGCCGATCAGCACGGGGGGTGGCGCGGGGCGGCTGCGACTAGCATGCGGCAATCCTATGAGGGTTCGCTTCGCACCATCGCCCACGGGGGCGCTGCACATCGGCGGCGCGCGCACAGCGCTGTTCAACTGGCTTCTGGCCCGCCACTGCGGCGGGGAAATGGTGCTGCGCATCGAGGACACAGACCGCGAGCGCTCGACGCCGGAGAACATCGAGCAGATCCTCGATGCGCTGAGGTGGTTGGAGCTCGACTGGGACGAGGGTCCGATCCTTCAGACCGACCGCACCGAGCGCCACCAGCAGGCGCTGGAGGCGTTGTTGGAGGCCGACCTCGCCTATCGCTCCAACGCAACCGCGGAGGACGTGAAGGCCTACAAGGCGGAGCACGGCGCCGAGCGCGGCTTCCGTGGGCAGCGGGAAGCCGATGGAGCTGTGCGCCTGCGTGTGCCCGCGGAGGGCGCGACGGTCGTGCACGACGCGATCCGTGGTGACACGCGCTTCGAGCACATACACCTGGACGACCCCGTGATCGCCCGCGCGGACGGGTCGGTGCTCTACAACTTCGCGGTCGCGATCGACGACCTCGACGCGGGCATCACGCACGTGGTTCGTGGTGAGGATCACCTCTCCAACACGCCCAAGCAACTGCTCGTGCTCGAGGCGGCCAGCGCAGCCGGCCTGGATCGCGCGGCGGACGGCGAGCCGGCGACGCTCCCGATCTACGCGCACCTGCCACTGCTGCACGGACCGGATGGCAAGAAGCTCTCAAAGCGTCACGGCGCGGCCTCTGTGCAGGAGCTGCGCGACGCGGGCTATCTGCCTGAGGCGGTGCGCAACTACCTCGCGCTGCTCGGCTGGGGCGCGGGCGACGATGAGACGGTGCTCTCGACCGAGGAGCTGATCCAGCGCTTCACGCTCGAGCGCGTCAGCCGCAACCCGGCGCGCTTCGACGAGACCAAGCTGCGCTGGCTGAACGGGCAGTACATCCGCAAACTGTCCGTCCACGAGCTAACGAGCCGCCTCGAGGAGTTCACCGCACGGGAGGGCCTGGAACCCGCTGTGCGGATCAGTCAGGAGAAGATCTCCACGCTCGCCGACTTCCTGGCGCTCTCCGGCGCGCTGCTCGACGAGCCGCGCGAGGATCCAGCCGCGAAGGAGCGCTGGCTGGGGGAGGAGGGGCGTGCGGCGCTCGCCGAGGCACGTGTGGCACTGGAGGGGCTTTCGGGCTTCGATGAGAGGACTGTCGGCGGGGCGCTGGAAGCCGTCGTGGAGCGGCGCGGGGTCAAGCCGCGCGAGGTCTACCAGCCCCTCAGGGTGGCGCTCACCGGCGGGACGATCTCGCCGGGGATCTTCGAGAGCGTTGCGCTGCTGGGTCGCGCGGAGACACTGCGTCGCATCGATGCAGCGCTCGCCTGACGCACCTTGCGAATCACCCCTTAATTTTTGCGCCCAGATGCCGATAGGAAGCCATCGCTGGAATCACCGGCCGGGATGGCCGGCGAACCCAAGGAAGGGGCAAGCAAGGTATGCAGGCAACAGCCGCAGCAAAGAAGCTGGCCGTAGCGAAGAAGCCGATGACAGCAAAGTCGTTGACGGCGGTTGGAAAGCCGACGGCGGCAGCTGCATCGAACGAGCACAAGAAACCGACCGTGGCAGCGGGCGGCCGTCGTACGCTGGACCCCCAGCGCCGCCAGAGCGCCGCAACCGCCCCCTCCGGTGAGCGCCACCAGAACGAGGGCCACGGCCGTCGTCTGACGATGGCCTTCGAAGCACTCGAGGCGTTCCCGGCGCTGGCCGAGTCGCGCAATCGCCTGCTGTCGGTGATCTCGCGAGACCACGTCGCCACCGCTGACGTCGTCTCCGCGGTCGAGTCCGACGTGGCGCTGATCATCGCGGTACTGCGTCTCGCCAACCGCGCCCAACAGGGTCGCACGCGTGTGGACACGGCGGTCACCGCGGTCGAGGTGCTCAACCCGCAGACCGTTCAGGCGCTGGCCAACCGTGTGCGCACGTTCGACTTCTTTGAACGCGCCAGCGTGTGGGACAGCGCGCCGGAGCGCTTCCGGCTGCACGCACTCGCCACACAGCACGCAGCCGACAGGATCGCCTCGGAGCTGGGCTATGAGAACCGCGACCGCCTGACGGTCACGAGCCTGCTTCACGACGTCGGCAAGCTCGTGCTGCTGCACGCCTACCCGGGCTACCCCTCGCAGGTGCATCGCGGTGCGCGCACCCCCGAGGAACGCATCCACCAGGAGCGGCGAGAGCTCGGTGTCGACCACGCGCTCGTCGGAGGCGTCCTGATCCGCCGCTGGGGTCTGCCGGGCACGCTGGCGACGCCGATCGAGCGCCATCACAACCCGGACGCCGAAGGCGAGGCCGCGTTCATCCGCCTGGCGGACATGCTCGCCCACTACGAGCAGGGCGGCCGCGTCTCACCGTCGGAGATGCTGCACACGGCCCGCAGCCTCGGCCTCGGGCCCGAGGAGCTGAGACGCGTGATGTACGAACTGCCTAGCCCCGCCAGCCAGCGCCAGCGTCACGTCGACCCGTGCCCGCTGTCAGGGCGCGAGCTCGGGGTCCTGCAGCGCCTCGCCGAGGGCAAGGTCTACAAGCAGATCGCCCACGAGCTGACGCTGTCGACGAGCACCGTGCGTACGCACCTGCACAACATCTACGGCAAGCTCGGCGCCGTCGACCGCGCCCAGGCCGTGCTGATCGCCACCGAGCGCGGCTGGTTGTGAGCGGGGCTCTCTCGAGCGCCGGCCGCGCCCGCTAGACGCACCTCGCCACCGGGCCAATACGATCAGTGTCAGCCGCACACCCGCGCGGCGTCACCAGCGGCCCATACCGAGATGCTGTCCATCACCAGCAAGTCCCCCTACGCAGTGCTCGCGCTCGCCGAGCTCGCGCGTAGCCCTGGAGACCAGCCCGTGCCGATCGGGGAGCTTGCCCGTAAGCGCGACGTGCCGGTGCAGTTCCTCGAGCAGTTGTTCGCCGTGCTCCGCCGCGGCGGCGTCATCAGCTCACAGCGCGGAGTGAAGGGCGGCTACCGCTTCGCGCGCGAGCCCTCCACGATCACTGTGCTCGAGGTCGTGGAGCTGCTCGACGGACCGCTTGGGCGCGACTCCGAGGGTGTGTTCGAGGACGCGGCCGGTGCCGCGCGCAAGGTGCTCGCAGAGACGACGATCGCCGACGTGCTCGAGCGCGAGATGCGCGAGGCCGGCGCGAGCATGTACCACATCTAGATATCGATCCCCCGGGTCGGCGCGACAGCCTCTCCCACGATCCGCTCCAGAGCACCGACGTCGCGCAAGTGGCGAACGAGCTCATGCCCGCCCTGGCCAAAGCGGTAGAGGCGCACGCCCTCAAGCCCGACGAGGCGCTCGGCATGCAGGCGATCTTTCGTGTGGGTCGTGTCGAAGAAGACCCTGTAGTGGGTGCGGGCGTGGCGCTCGTGGCGCAGAGCCGTTCCCAGGTCAGTCCAGCGATCGTCGAGAGCGTCGGCCGCGGCAAGCGCGTTGAGCTCCTCACAACTCTCGTCCATGCTCGCGAGACGGTTCACATCCAGGACGGTCCGCGGCGCGAAAGCGAGGACCAGGTCGGCTTCAAGCAGCGTTCCAAAGACGAGCGCGGCATAGCCACCGGCAGAGTTCCCCGCGACGACGAGTCGCTCGACCCTCAGCGCGGATATCTCGGCGCGCAGCGAATCGGCCACCGCCATCAGCGTGTCGCCTCGCCTCGGCAGCCCTTCGTGGTACCAGGCCCCTCGGGGATCGCGGAGGAACATACGTTTCACTGGTAGTTCGCCGGTGAGTGTCAGGAACTCAAAGGGGGGCATACCGATGCGCCTGTTGAGGCCCCCGAACGCGAGGAGCAGCGTCCGCGACCGGCCGCGCATACCGACCTTCAACGTCTGCCGGCTGTCCTCATGCTTCCGTTTGAGGCGCTTAAGGCGCCAGCGTGCGTGGCTCGGCTGGATCAATGACGGCTGCCGTTCATTCCAGGCGGCTTCCCACCGCGGTGGCTCGCTGTTGGATTGCGCAATTCTCGGCCTGGTCTCATCGCGGCTTGAGTAACGGCGAACCGTATGCTGGTTCAGGCCCAGCCGCAAGGCGACATCGCGCCGGCCACCCGCGGGCGACCAGCACGCGACGAGCCCGACAGCCCACTATTGTCGGCATATGTCGGTAATCCCGATCAACATTGCGGAGCTAGTCGGAGAGACGCCGCTCGTTGGTCTGCCGCGGATGCTCGAGGGTACGCAGGCGGGCGAGAACGGCGTGGAGCTGTTCGCGAAGCTGGAGGCGTTCAACCCGGGCGGCAGCGTGAAGGACCGCATCGGCGTGGCGATGATCGAGGCGGCAGAGGCGGAAGGCAGGATCGAGCCGGGCCGCACGACGGTAGTGGAGGCGACGAGCGGCAACACGGGCATCGCGCTGGCGTTCGTGTGCGCGGCGAAGGGCTATGAGCTCGTGCTGACGCTGCCGCAGGGCATGAGCCGCGAGCGCGAGAGCCTCCTGCGCCTATACGGCGCACGCGTGGACATCACGGAGTCGATGGGCGGGATGGGCGAGGCGGTGGCGGCGGCGCAGGCGATGGCGCGCGACGAGGACGTCTTTTTGCCCGACCAGTTCTCCAACCCCGCCAACCCTGACGCCCACCGGCGCACGACCGGCCCCGAGATCGAGCGTGCGCTCGACGGCCACGTGGACGTACTCGTGGCCGGCGTTGGCACGGGAGGGACGATCACGGGCGTCGGCGAGTACCTGCGCGACCACGCCAACCCTAAGTTGCGCGTGGTGGCGGTCGAGCCGCGGGGCTCGGCCGTGCTATCGGGCGGCCGCCCTGGTCCGCACCGAATCCAGGGCATCGGCGCGGGCTTCGTGCCACCGGTGCTCAACCGCGAGCTGATCGACGAGGTGATCCCCGTCAGCGACGACGACGCGATCCAGACGGCTTGGACGTGCGCCAAACGCATGGGCCTGCTGGCCGGGATCTCCTGTGGCGCCGCGCTGTGGGCGGCGCTGCAGGTGGCCGAGCGCCCCGAGTCCAAGGGTCAGCGGATTGTCGTGATGATGCCCGACTCCGGCGAGCGCTACATCTCCCAAGCTTTCTTTGCACCGTAATTTCACCGCTACGCTGTTCGCATGCCCGGATTCGAGGGGTTTGCACGGGTGGCGAAAGAGGTGCGCCGCGATGTGCTGGCCGCGCGCGACCGCGATCCCGCCGCACGGGGTGTCGCGCCCGCGGAGATCCTCGCCACGTGGCCCGGCATCCATGCGCTGTTGGCCTACAGGGTCGCGCACGCGATGTGCCAGGCAGGCGTGCCGGTTGTGCCGAGGCTGATCTCGATGGTGACCCGCGCGATCACGGGGATCGAGATCCACCCGTCGGCGAACATCGGGCAGGGGTTGTTCATCGACCACGGCGCGGGCGTGGTGATCGGAGAGACGGCCGACATCGGCAACGACGTCACGCTGTATCAGGGCGTGACGCTCGGCGGCACGGGCTTCGCCACAGGGAAGCGCCACCCGACGGTGGAGGACAACGTCACGATCGGATCGGGCGCCAAGCTCCTGGGGCCGATCACGATCGGCCACGGCGCGAAGATCGGTGCCAACAGCGTCGTCATCACAGACGTGCCCGCCAACTCCACCGTCGTGGGCAACCCCGGACACCCCGTGCGCGTCGACGGCCGCCGTGTCGAGGGCCCAGATGCCGACTGGATCCATCTGCCCGACCCGATCGCCGAGGCGATCCAAGCGCTCTCCAGCCGGATCGCCACACTCGAACGGCTGATCGCCGAGATCTCCGACCGTGATGGGGAGGACGAGCCCGCGAAGGTCACGCCGCTGCGGACGGTGAAGGGCCCGAACCCCGCCGGCGGCTGACCCGGCGCCGGAGGCGCCTGTCTTAGCCGGGCTCGCATCTATTCTCAGGGGTCATGGTCGAGAACCCGCACGCCGCGCACCTGCAGGAGCTGCTGGAGGGACTGAATGAGCCTCAGCGCGAGGCTGTCACGCACGGTGAGGGGCCTTTGCTGATCCTGGCCGGTGCGGGCAGCGGCAAGACGCGCGTGCTCACGCACCGGATCGCGTTCCTGATCTACACGGACCAGGCGCAGGCGGGCGAGATCCTGGCGATCACGTTCACGAACAAGGCGGCTCGCGAGATGCGCGAGCGCGTCGAGCGCCTGCTCGGCCACGGCACGCGCGGCATGTGGCTGCTCACCTTCCACGCCGCCTGCGCGCGGATCCTGCGCGCTGAGGCCGCCCGCCTGGGCTACACCCGCCAGTTCACGATCTATGACCAGGCGGACGCGCGACGGCTAACCAAGCGCTCTGCCGATGCGGTTGGCGTCGATCCCAAGCGCTTCACGCCGTCCGCGATCCACAACCAGATCTCAGCGGCCAAGAACCGGCTGATCGACGCGGACTCCTACCGCCAGGGCGTGGGCTCGCAGTTCGAGGAGATGATCGCCGACGTGTACGACATCTACGAGCGCGACATGCACCGCATGAACGCGATGGACTTCGACGACCTGCTGTTTCGCACGGTGAACCTGCTGGAGCTGTTCGAGGACGTCCGCGAGCGCTACACCAACACCTTCCGCCACGTGCTGGTGGACGAGTACCAGGACACCAACCACGCCCAGTACCGGCTGCTGCAGCTGCTCGTCGGCGGCGGCCGGCCGCCGGCCAACGGGAGCGAGCAGCCCGGGGATCGCCCGACCTACGCCGGGCCGGTGGGGCATCGCAACCTTGCGGTGGTCGGCGACGACGCACAGTCGATCTACAGCTTCCGCCAGGCCGACATTCGCAACATCCTCGATTTTCAGCAGGATTTCCCCGACGCTCGGGTGGTGAAGCTCGAGCAGAACTACCGCTCGACGGAGACGATCCTCTCGGCTGCCAACGCGGTGATCGCCAACAACCGCGGCGGGATCTCCAAGCGGCTGTGGAGCGATCTCGGCCAGGGCGATCAGATCCAGATGCGCGGCCTCGACGACGAGCACGCGGAGGCGCGCTTCGTCGTGGGCGAGATCGAGCGCTTGGTCGACGAGGGCGCCTCTCGCACTGAGATCGCGGTGCTCTACCGCACGAACGCGATGTCGCGGGTGATCGAGGACACGCTCGTGCGCCGCGAGATCGCCTACCAGGTGATCGGCGGCACGAAGTTCTATGAGCGCGCCGAGATCAAGGACGCGGTCTCCTACCTCTCGTTGCTGGCCAACCCGTTCGATGTGGTCAGCTTCACGCGCGTGGCCAACTCACCGCGGCGCGGCATCGGGCAGACGTCGCTGCAGCGGGTGCTCGCCTACGCGGCGGCCACCGACATCTCCGTGTGGGAAGCAGCGGCGGCGCCCGACGAGGTTCCCGGGCTGGGGGCGGCGGCGATCAAGGCGCTGCGCAGGTTCATGGACACGATGGAAGAGCTGCGCGTGATGGCGGGCCTCTCCGCCGACGCGCGCGGCGGCGATGAGGCAGAGGAGGCCGCAGCCGTGGGCCCGGGCGTGCCCGTTGGCGACCTGCTCGAGGCGATGCTCTCCCAGAGCGGCTACCTCGAGGCGCTCGAGGCCGAGCGCACGATCGAGGCGCAGGGGCGCGTCGAGAACCTGGAGCAGCTCGTGGAGGTGGCACGCGAGTTCGATGCCGCGGCAGCCGAGGATGCCGACACGCTGGACGTGTTCCTGCAGGAAGTCGCGCTCGTGGCCGATGCGGACACGCGCAGCGACGACGAGGGCCTCGTCACGCTGATGACGCTCCACAACGCCAAGGGGTTGGAGTATCCGATCGTTTTCATCGTCGGGCTCGAGGACGGAGTGTTCCCGCACTCGCGCGCGATCGACGAGGGCAGCCTGGAGGAGGAGCGTCGCCTGTTCTATGTCGGGATCACGCGCGCCATGCGCCAGCTTTATCTCACCTACGCGCGCCGTCGTGCCGTCTTTGGGGCGCAGACGTTCGGCATGAGCAGTCGCTTCCTCGACGAGATCCCCGCCGACCTGCTGGAGGAGCCACAGCAGGCGGTGTTCCGCGCAGGCGCGCTGTCCGGCGGGATCGCCCGATCGGCCGGCCGCGGGTCACCGGCGAGGACCGGCGGCGGTGGCTGGTATGAGCGTGGAACGACGGAGCGACCCGCCTCGGGGACGCGCGTTCGCGAGCCCGCTGCAGCGGGCGTGCAGTTCCGATTGGGCGAGGACGTCGTCCATGCTGCTTTCGGTGACGGAGTCATCACCGGGGTGGAGCCCGGCGGCGTAATCGTGGTGCGCTTCGCGGGCGACGGCTCCGAGCGCAAGCTGATGGCCGAGTACGCACCCGTCAGCAGACGCTGAAGCGCACTTTCTCCGGGTGCCCGAACGCATAGCATCTTGCGCATGAGCGCAACGATCATCGACGGCAAGTCGGTCGCTGCGCGCGTGCGCGGCGAGGTTGCGCAGGAGGTGGAGCCGTTCACGCGCGAGCACGGCCGGCCACCAGGTCTTGCGACCGTGCTCGTCGGTGAGGACCCGGCGTCGGCGGTTTACGTCGGCGGCAAGCAGCGCGCCTGCGTCGAGGTGGGGATGGTGCCGTTCGATCGGCGACTGCCGGCGGCGTCCTCGTTCGAGCAGATCGCGGAGGAGCTCGAGCGCCTGAACGCCGACCCTGCGGTCGACGGCGTGCTGTTGCAGCTGCCGCTCCCCGAGCATCTCGACGGCAGCTCGTTGACGGGGATGATCAGCGCCGACAAGGACGTAGACGGCCTCACGCCGGTCAACGCCGGGCTGCTCTCACTCGGGCGCCCCGGCCTTCGCCCATGCACCCCCGCCGGCGTCATGGAGCTGCTGGCGGACACGGGTGTCGAGCTCGAAGGCGCGGAAGCGGTCGTCGTCGGGCGCTCCAACCTGTTCGGCAAGCCGATGGCGCAGCTGCTGCTCGCCCACAACGCCACCGTGACCATGTCTCACTCGCGCACGCGCGACCTGCGCGAGGTGTGCTCGCGCGCGGAGGTGCTGATCGTGGCCGTGGGTCGCGCACGGCTCGTCAAGGGAGACTTCGTCAAACCCGGCGCGGTGGTGATCGACGTCGGCATGAACCGCATCACCCCCGAGGAGGCAGGCAACAAGAGCGGCCTCGTCGGCGACGTCGACTTCGCGGCCGCCTCCGAGGTCGCTTCCGCGATCACGCCCGTGCCGGGAGGCGTCGGGCCGATGACGATCGCCATGCTCCTGCGCAACACACTGCAGGCTGCGCGCTATCACGCGCAGCTCGAATCGCTGCTCGGAGAGATGGACAGCGAGATCTCATGAGCGCCGAATGCACGCCGGGGAGGGTTCACACATGAACTTCAGGCAGCTGCGCCTGGGCGAGCTGTTGGCGCTCGCCGGCGCGATCCTCGTAATCGTCTCGCTGTTCGTGCGCTCCTATGAGGCGCCCGTGGGCAACCTGACCGCATGGAACACGTTCGGGCCGGGCGCGGCGCTGCTGCTCGCCGCTGCTTGCGCGGCGCTTGCGATGGTCATCAGCGCACTCACCGAGCGCAGCACCGCGCTGCCGGTGTCAATCGCCGTCTGGTCGGTGTTGCTGGGGCTGATCGCAGTGATCGCCGCCATCGTCCGCGCGCTCGAGCGCCCCGACCACGCGAGCATGGCCTGCATCGGTGTGTGGCTTGCGCTCGGCGGCGCCGTCGCGATCCTCCTCGGTGCCTGGCTGGCGCTGCGCGACGAACGACCGTCGCTCTACCAGCCAGCTACGCCCGAGCCGCGTCCGCGGCCGTAGCAAGAGGCGTCCCGTTACGAACCAGATGTTCGTGCAGGATTGATAGTCGGGCCGCGGAACTTTGTGATATTCGATGCAATTACGTCTGCTCCAGGAGATGAGCGGCCGCATTCACCATCAACCACGGGGGTACAACCAATGAGCTTCGACATCGGCGGCCTACGTCGCTCCGACCGGGTCATCGGCATCAGCGCGATCGCTTTCTTCGTCTTCTTGTTCTTCTTCAAGTGGTTCGGCGTCAGCTCCAGCTCATCGATCGACGGCGTGAACTACAGCGACAGCGCCAACGGTTGGCATACGTTTACCAACAGCCGTTGGATCTGGATCATCACGATCATCGTCGCGCTCGCCACAGTTGCCATCTCCGCAGGCGTCCTCAACTTCAAGAGTCCCGTTCAGCGCGGCGTTCTCGTTGCGGGACTCGGGGCGCTTTCGGCGATCCTAATCATCTACCGGATCCTGGACCATCCCAGCGCGGGCGCGAGCGGCACGATCGCCGGAGTCCACTACTCCGCCTCCGTGGGAATCAAGATCGGGATCTGGTTGGGCCTGATCGCGGCGCTCGCGGTCACCTACGGCGGCTATCTGGCCATGCAGGACGAAGGCACATCGCTCACCGACGTGCGCGCGCAGGCCAGCGGCGCGTTCAGTGGCCTGAGCGCCGCGGTAGCAGGGGACAGCACCTCGGGCTCCAGCGCGACTGCGACCGACGCGCTTGCAGCGGACCCACCCGCGCCGCCAATCCCTCCGGTCGCACCACAGGGCCCCGAGCCGCCCGAGGCGACGCCCGCGTGAGCGCCTGAAGCTGACATCTGCCTGGGGAGCGCGAGCGCCCAACCCACCCTCCCCGGGCCGATCGCCGGGCGCCTCGCCGGCCATCCATAGAATGCGCCATCGTGATCTCGCGCGAAGAGGTTCTGCACGTCGCACAGCTCGCCCGCCTAGCCCTCAGCGAGGAGGAGATCGAGCCGATGGCGCGCGAGCTCTCCGCCGTGCTCGACCACGTCGCGCGC
>DATBZG010000143.1:0-14946 GCA_036513335.1 Solirubrobacteraceae bacterium
GGGCGGCATGCCGACAAGGCGAAACAAATGTCGGCATGCCGCCGTGCCACTCGGGTTAGTTGGGTGACGATCACCGGGGGACGCGACCGGCACCCGCCCTAGGCACTGCAAGATGGGACTGCCCCTATCGGGACTCGCCTAAACCACTAATTTCGATCTATGCGCTGGCGCCCGCCGTCGCGCCCGCTGCGGCAACCTCGTGCTTGCCCTCGGCGAACTCCTCGACGATCTTCGCGCAGAACGCCGGTAGGTCGTCGGGGTTGCGGCTCGAGACGAGGCCCTCGTCGACGACGACTTCCTCATCGACCCACGTGCCGCCCGCATTGCGGATGTCGGTCTTCAACGAAGGCCACGAGGTGATCGTGCGCTCGCGCACGAGATCGGCCTCGACCAGCGTCCAGGGCCCATGACAGATGACGCCAACGGGCTTACCTTCTGCGAACAGCTTCTGCAGGAAGCTGATCGCGGACTCCTCGGTGCGAAGCTGATCGGGGTTGGCGACCCCGCCGGGGAGCACTACCCCGTCGTAGTCCTCAGGCTCGGCGTCGGCGAGTGTCCTGTCGACCTTGAAGCTCGCGCCCTTGTCGAGGTGGTTCATCGCTTGCACCTCACCCTTCTCCGGAGCGATCAGCTCGGGGGTGCCGCCAGCTTTCTCGACCGCCTTCCATGGCTCGGTGAGCTCAACTTCCTCCACTCCCTCCTGGGCGACCAGAAACGCAATTCTCTTTCCGCTCAAATCCGATGACATCGAAATCCTCCTTCAGATCGTGGGTCCTAACCCGTCGCTACCCGGGCACAGAGCCGGGAAACAGGCGTCCCAGAATCGAGGCATAAGAGAACGACAGCGTTTGGAGAGCTCCTCGCGAGGGCAACATAGAGTCCAGAAAGCAGACACAGATCGCGACGTAATTGAAGGTCGCGACGAATGGGTAGCCCTCACGAATCGAGGTTGAGAAGAATGGTTGCACTGATTGCGCTTGTCCTGATCTTGGCCATCTTCGGAGGCCTGGGTTTCGCCGCTCACGTGCTGTGGTACATCCTCATCTTCGCGGTGTTGCTATGGCTGATCGGTTTCTTCGTCGGCGGCGTCGAGGGTGGCGGCCGCCACTGGTATGGCCGCTGGTAGCGTCGCGGGCCGTTGGGAAGGCACGACGCCAGAGCGCCCGCGGGCGATCTGGCGTCGTGCTCGGCCGTTCTGAGAAGCACACCGTTGTGGTCCAGGCCGCAAGGGTTCGCTAAGCGCGGGGTTCCGTTCTCGGCCGCGGCTAAAATCACCGCATGGGAGCGACGGAGCAACTCAAGATCGAGTCGAGGGCCCAGAAGGATCGAGTCGTGATCAGTCTCGACGGCGAATTGGATATGGCGAGCGCACCGCTCCTCCAGGCTGCTTTGGAAGAGGCTGAGAGCGCACAGGACTCCGCGTTGGTGATCGACCTTGAGCGTCTGCAGTTCATGGACTCGACAGGCCTAAGAACGATTCTTTGGGCTCGCGAGCGTTGGGAGGGTCGAGGCCGCGAGATGGCCCTCACTACTGGATCCAGTCAGGTACAGCGGCTGTTGACGGTGAGCGGCGTCCGCGATCAGCTGCGGGTCGTATCGACGTCTGACGCGCTGCTTGTGTAGTTACGCGCCGCGCGCTACTCCAGCACGAACGCGACTTCGTCCACCACACACCAAGACCAATCCTCGCCGGGCTCGATGGAGCTCATGATCGGGTGCGAGTTCTCAGCAGCGTGCCGGGATGCGTGGCGGTTGGGCGAGGAGTCGCAGCAGCCGATCTTGGCGCAGCTGCGGCAGACGCGAAGATGCACCCAGCGCCCGCCGATCTTCAGGCACTCCTCGCAGCCGGGCACGTCGGCACGGGTGGGCACCTCCAGGATGCTCACCTGATCCAGGTGCGAGCAGACCTCGGCGGCGGCGCTCACGCGGCGACTTCGTCGCCGGCCGCGACGATACGCAGATGCTTGCCCACGCCCGTAACGCCGAGCAGTCGCTGCACCTGCTGTGAGCCGGGGGTGACCGCGAACTCCTGCCCACGCTCGCGACAGCGCTCGAGCGCCGCCAACACGCCTCTCAGACCTGTCGAGTCGATGAACTTCAGGCGCTCGAGGTCGAGAACGACCATCGACTCGCCCGCCAACCCCTCCATCGCCTGCTCGAGCAGCTCCGCGGTCGCAAGGTCAAGTTCGCCCTCGAGCGAGAGGACGACGCGATCCGCGTCGCGTCGCGTCACGATTTGCAGCTGCTCCTGGACCCCCATAGGCTGGATTTTACCCGAGTAGCCACACCCGAGAGCCCAAGGCGCGCAAGGCGCCCCGTTTGCGGCGCCGCCACCGGTAGCGCGCACCGCTAATCGGACGCGGGCCCCACCAGCTCGAACCACACCTTTGTCCCGTCCTGGCTATCCACGCCCCAGCGCGTCGCCTGCTTGTCCACCAGATACAGACCGAAGCCTCCAAGCGGCCGAGTCGGATCGCGCGGAGTGGCGGAGAAGCCGCTCCCCCGGTCGATCACCTCCACACGGATCGCCCCGGGCGAAAGCACACGCGCGCACAGCTCGATGCCGTCGGGGCGCGGAGCGTCGGAGTGCTGGACGGCGTTCGAAACGAGCTCTGAGACCAGGAGCGAGAGCGTGTCCAGATCGTGTGAGGGAATCTCGGCCCGATCGCTGAAGCCCGCGACGGCGGCCCGAGCCAGCGAGGGCGCCTGCGGGTTGCGCTCGAGACTCATGCGCAGGATCGGCGCATCCTCGGAGACCGGTGATCCAGCGCAGGAGGCGATCACGACGAAGGCCGAGGCTCCTCGCTGACCTCGTCGGCGAAACCCCGAAAGGTGGCGGCCATCCTTCGCTCGGCCGCCTCGAGGCGACGATCGCCTGACTGCGTCTCCTCGCTCCCCGCATCCTCGGCGCCGGTCTCGATCTCGAGGCCGAGATCGGAGTTGACCTGCAGCACGACGCTCTCGAGGAAGTGGCGCAGCTCCTCCTCCGTGCCGGCCTGCACGTCGGCGACCCGAACCTTGCTGCCCTTTAATGCGACCTTGCCCCACCCACGGCCGCTCTGCTCCAAGAGCGCGAGCACGCCTCCGAAGTCCTTGCTCCAGCCCTTTGCCCCGGCTCCTCTCAGCTGGACGACGAGGGCTCTGTCGCTGAGCTCCGCGCTGGACCAGTCGATCGCGCGCGCGCCCTGGATCTTCTCCTGCTGCTTGGCGGCCATAGGACGGTGATACCCCGCATGGGCTGCTTTGACACCGGAACTGCGTCAGGTCCTATGCGGCCCTCTCGAGAGCTCGGGACTCGTTGGCCAGGAGCTCCAGCACGGCGTCCTCCACCTGGCGGCGAATGCGTCCGTCGGCGAGGTCGGGGCTTTGCGTCTCCTGGAGCGTGGCGGCGATCGTAGTTCCTGCGTGGAAGCGGTCGATCACCCGAGGATCCACGTAGGAGGCACGACAGACGGCCGGCGTGTTGCCGAGATACGCCGCCACCGTCTTGATCGCGTTGGCCACCTGGCGGTCGCGGGCGGCGCGGCTCGTCCCCGGCGCGCGCGCATCCGCGAGCGCGACCGCAGCGAGCACGGTCGCGTTCCAGGTTCGGAATTCCTTGGCCGTGAACGGTCCCCCCGCACGGCGCTTGATGTAATCGTTGACGTCCTCCGCGTGGATCTCGACCCACCGCATGGCATCGCGGAACGCTAGCAACTGCGATCCGCTGCGTCGGCGCTTGAGCGCCGCCACAACCGCCAGCGCCTCCCTGTCTGCGATCGCCTGTACGCGTCGCTGTCCCGACTTAGCCGGAAAGTCGAAAATGAGCTGGCCGCCGTCAACGCGGACGTGCTCGCGCAGCATGGTCGTCAGCCCATATGACTCGTTTTGCTCAGCGTAGTCCTCCGAGCCGATGCGGAAGAAGCCGAGGTCGAGCAGGCGCACGGCGCAGGCCAGCACCCGCTCCCGGGCGAGCCCGTCCGCGGGCACGGAGTCCGACTGCGCCGCGCGTCCGAATCTGAGGTCGCGGGCCACGCATCGACGCAGGCGTGGGAGAGCCTCGCCGAAAGCGAGCATCGAGTCGAACTTTGCTCGGTCGCGGTTGGCTCGCCAGCGCTCGTGGTAGAGGTACTGCTTGCGCCCGGCAGCGTCGAGGCCAGTTGCCTGGAGATGACCGAGGGCGTCCATGCAGATCCAGACGTCCCGCCAAGCGGGAGGGATCGTGAGCTGCGCGATGCGCTCGAGCACCTCCGGGTCGTCGATGCGCTGCCCGGCCGGGTCGCGGAATTCGAAGCCGCGACCGCGCCGGCGACGTTCAATCCCGGGAGCGGCGCAGCTGGATCTACGCAGTCGCGGCATCGCGTGGGGCTTCGCTACCCGCTGGATGCTGCTTGGAAACGATCGAGCTAGGTCGCGGGTGCACCGCAGCTGCTCGCAGCGCAAATCCTCTGTGTAGTGATTCAACGAGCCCGTAAGCGGGTAGCCCACAATTCATGACAACCGGAAGCTCCATATTCCTGATCGCCGTCGGCGCGATCCTGCGGTACGCCGTCACGAGCACTGTGTCAGGTATCTCGATCCAGACGATTGGCCTGATCCTCATCATCGCCGGCATTCTGGGGCTCGTACTGTCTCTTTTCTACATGCTGGCCTGGGCGCCCAGGCGGGGACAGGTTGTGCGGGACCGCGTGATCGAACGCGATCCTTACGAAGACCCGACGCTGCGCTAGTTGGCTCGAGTCGAGATTCGCGCTTCTGGCCCTCGCGAGGTGTGTCCTTGCGAGGGCCTTCGCGCGACAGGAGCGACTAGTGCTTCTTGTTCTCGACTGCGTGCAGCAGCTGTGACTTGCTCATGCTCGATCGCCCCTGCACACCGAGGCGGCGGGCCTCCTGGTAGAGCTGCTCGCGAGTGCGCCCGCGAGGCCCGGGTTTGCCGGAGCGCAGCCCTCCGCGGCGCCCGGAGGAGATGTCCTCCTTCGAGGCGCGCGAGCTGGAGCGCGCTTCGCCGCTGCGTGCACGCTCCTTGTTGACCGTTCGTGCCGCGATCTCCTCGGCTCGACGCTCAGATGCGCCGCGCCCGCGCTCACTCTCTCGTATGTGCTCATATTGGCGGCCGCGCTTGCTGCCTTTCTTCACACCACTCGGTGGCATCTCTCGAACACCTCCCTGTCGGATTGGCTGCGATCGCGCTATCCAACTACCCCGCCGCCGATACCGCTAACGAGCGCTGCTAACCATTCGCCCGGGCCGACATCGCCGCTCGTCGGCCACCGGGGCGCAGCTCCTTGCCGAGCAACGCGACGACCTTCTCCGAGCCGTGCTCCAGGCGATCGATCTCCGCATATCCGCGGCCCACGTGAAAGGCGAGCGAGGCTGGATTGGGCGGCAGCACGTTCACCTCGCAGACCATCCGCTCGAAGGGCACCGCAGCAGTCTCCATCGCGTCATAGAGCCGCGTGCCGTCCCCGTGCCGGCGCTGGGACTCAGCCACGACGATTCTGTCCAGGTACAGGAAGCGCTCGAACCGCGCCGCGAACCAGCGATAGTTCTCGCTGTCGTATTCCGTGTCCGGGGGAATCGCCAGCGCGAAGCCCGCGATCCCCCGTTCGCGCTCGACGACCACGGCGCTGTACGCCAGCGACAGGATCCACTCGAGTCGCTGCTCGTCCAGCGGGCTCAGCTCGCGCTCGGACGCGCGGTTCAGCTCCAGCAACAGCGGCCAGTCCGCGCGCGTCGGCTCTCGCAGAGTCGGTGCGGCGCTCGAGGACGCGGGCATCGCCGGCAGACCCAGGGCGCGCCGCAACTCGGCCAACGCCAGGCCTTCGACGTACACGACCTTCTCACGCGAGCGAACACCGCGGATCACGCGCACGTTTCCGCGGGCGATTCCCGCTCGCTTGGCGATCAGCTTGCACAGCGCCGCATTGGCCTGACCCTCGACTGGGGCCGCGGCAACGCTCACGCGCAGGACGCCGTCGCGCTCCTCCACGATCGCGTTGCGCTTGGCCCTGGATGTCAGGTGGATCGTCAGCTGGGCGTCGGACACCTGCCCAGTATGGCCGCCTGCTCCGTGCTGACCGTGCCTGATGGTTGGATTCGGCGGCGAGTCGCCAGGCACGTAGGGGATTACGGGAAGCGCGCGGCCCACGGCTCGAGCGGGACTCTCGTAGCGTTGATCACGGACCCGATCAGCCTGTACCAGCCGCCGACCACGATCAGCTCGATCAACTGCTCCTCGGTGAAGCGAGCCGCCAACGAGTCCCACAGCGCGTCCGAGACCGTCGCGGTGTCGTACAGCTCGTCGGCGAGCGCGACTAGCACCCGGTCGGGCTCTGACCATGCTGGATCGTCGAAGTTACCCTCCACGCTTGCCACGACCTGCTCGTCGTCGAGGCCGACAGACGTGGCGAACGCCGTGACGTGCACGCCCCACTCATACTCGGCGCCCGCGCGCGCACACGTGCGCAGGATCACGATCTCGCGATCGCGCACGGCGAGCGTCCCGTGGCCGAGGATGCCCGCTCCGAGCGGACGCATCCGCGATGCGATCTGCTCGTGGACGTTGAGCGTACGAAACAGCTTCAGCGGCTCAGCGTCGCTGCCCGGCGGCATCCACTTGCGCAGCGCCGCCTCGATCTCTGGGCTGTACGGAGGCTCCAGCGGGGCGATCCGCGGCGTGCGTTCAGTCTCGGGCATCGTCTAACCTTTCTGCTTCGGAAATCAAAGCGCTGAGTCTAGCTTCTAATTTCAAAGCAAACGAAAAAGACCCCTCTTCCCGGCCGCCCGGCACGCGGATCGCGGACTGGACGACCGGTCATGGCCCTGCTCGACCTGCTCGGCAGGCGCTGGGCGCTCAGAGTGCTGTGGGAGCTGCGCGAGGAAGACGTGCCCACCTTCCGCGAGCTGCAGGCGCGCTGCGGACAGATCTCCTCGAGCGTTCTCAACGAACGGTTGCGAGAGCTGCGCGACGCGGGCATCCTCGCGGGGCCGCCCGACACCAGCTATCGCCTCACCGATCAGGGCCAGAGCCTGCTGCATGCCCTCGGCCCGATCGAGGCGTGGTCCAGACGCTGGGCGCGGAGCTCATCCCTGTCAAGCTTGCCGGCAGATGACCAAACGTGAGATCCGCTCCTGGCTGATGGACATGGACGGCGTGCTCGTGCGGGAGGAGCACGCGATCCCGGGCGCCGACCGATTCCTCGCCCGACTGGGTGAGCTGGGCCGCCCGTTCCTGGTGCTGACGAACAACTCGACCTACACCCGCCGCGATCTCGCTGCGCGCCTCGCCGCGAGCGGGCTTCACGTTCCCGAGGAGGCGATCTGGACATCCGCACTGGCGACCGCGCGCTTCCTGCGCGACCAGCGCCCCGGGGGCTCTGCGTTCGTGATCGGCGAGGCAGGGCTGACGACCGCGCTGCACGAGGCCGGCTACACGCTCACCGATCGCTCGCCAGACTACGTGGTGCTAGGCGAGACGCGCACGTACTCCTTTGAGCGCATCACCCGCGCGATCCGGCTGATCGCCGACGGCGCCCGCTTCATCGCCACCAACCCCGACGCGACCGGTCCGGCGGTCGAGGGACCGCTTCCCGCGACCGGCTCGGTGGCGGCGTTGATCAGCCGCGCGACCGAAGTCGAGCCTTACTTCGTGGGCAAGCCGAACCCGCTGATGATGCGCTCCGCGCTGAACGCGATCGACGCCCACTCCGAGACCGCAGCGATGATCGGCGACCGCATGGACACCGACATCGTCTCGGGTCTGGAGGCGGGCATGGAGACCGTGCTCGTGCTCACCGGTGTCACCACGCGCGAGAACGCCGAGCGCCACCCATACCGCGCCTCGAGGATCGTCGACTCGGTCGCCGATCTGATCGAGGAGCTGGGCTAACGCGTCCCGAAGCCCCTCCTCGGGAGCGTCGCTCCAGGCGTACAGTCACCTCATGATTCATGCGGGTGCCATCCACAGGACGCGGGTGGTCGCGGCTCTGACGCTGATCGTGTCCTTGGGCTTCGGCGCCGCGATAAGCAGCGCAACGCGCGCGCCCACTGGGAACGCGACCGCGACCTCGCCGACGGAAGCAGCCAACGAAAGCGTTGCCCGTCCCGACGCTGAATCGCTGCTCGCGCAACTCGCTTTGCCTCCGGGCACCACGCCGTCCCCGAGCGAGCCCGGCGAAGACGACGCGCTGCTTTCGCGCCCGGGCATAGGGCCCCTGGCAACGCCCAACGTGGTGGATAGCCACGCCTGGTGGCGTGTACCGGGCGCGCCTTCGCACGTGCTCGCCTACGTCCGCGAACATCTTCCCGCCGGCGTGACCACGGTCATGCGCAGCGACGGGTTCACGGGACCCGGGAGGCCGCAGAACGAAGTTGAAGCGTTCGCGTGGCCGCCCCTCGCCAACGTGCTCAGCACACGCTGGTTGGCCGTGAACGTCGTCGCACTGCCGAGCGGTTCAACGGGCCTGCGCGTCGATGCAGTGGTCGTCTGGGTGACGCCGCGCCCAACCTCGGAGGCGATCCCGCGCGGAGCCCACCTGTTGCGTGTGAGCGTGGTCCACACACTCGGCCCAAGGCGGCGTGCGCGGCGGCCTCTGGCCTTCAGCTCAACCGGCAGGATCGATCGCGTCGTGGCGCTGCTGAACGAGCTGCCGGCCGCTCAACCCGGCGTCACGAGCTGCCCGAGCGACGCGGGCAACCGGGTGCGACTGGCCTTCTATGACCTAGGTGGATCCGCACCGTCGGCAATCGCCGACGTGGACCCCGAAGGCTGCGGCACGGTCCAGCTCACGCTCGCGGGCGTCTCCCAGCCGACACTCGGTGGGCGCGCACTGCCGGGATCGCGCACGCCGCCGCCGATGCCGCTGCTCAGGCAGCTCGAGCGCATACTTGCGGTCAAGCTGGACGTCGCACGCAGACCAGCGGCTACTCCTGCTCGACCCAGTCGAAAGAGCGCGTGACCGCCTTCTTCCACTGCGCGTACTCGCGTTCGCGCTCCTGCGCACCCATCTGCGGCTCCCAACGCCTGTCCTCCGTCCAGCGCTCGCGCAGCTCCTGCTGGTCTGACCAGAAGCCGACAGCCAACCCGGCCGCAAAGGCTGCACCGAGCGCGGTCGTCTCCGTAACCGCCGGACGCACCACCGGCACGCCCAGCACGTCTGCCTGAAACTGCATCAGCAGCTCGTTGGCGGTCATGCCGCCGTCGACCTTCAGCTCGCTGAAGGGAATGCCGGCGACGGCGTTAGCCTCGTCCACAATCTCGCGGCTCTGCCACGCGGTGGCCTCGAGGGCCGCGCGCGCGATGTGTCCCCGGTTGGCGTACGCGGTCAGCCCGACGATCACGCCGCGCGCGTCGTCGCGCCAGTAGGGAGCGAACAGCCCGGAGAAGGCTGGAACGAAGTAGACGCCTCCGTTGTCCTGCACCGTGCGCGCCAGGTCCTCGACCTCCGATGCGCTGTCGATCAGCTTCAGGCGGTCGCGCAGCCACTGGATGAGTGCGCCCGTGACCGCGATCGAGCCCTCGAGGACGTACGTCGGGTTGCCGTCCCCCAGCTTCGATCCCAGCGTCGTCAAGAGCTTCTCGGAGCGGACAATCTCGTCGCCGGTGTTCATCAGCAGGAACGAACCCGTGCCATAGGTGTTCTTCGCCTCGCCGCGCTCGAAGCACGTCTGCCCGAACAGCGCCGCCTGCTGGTCGCCGAGGATGCCCGCGATCGGCCTACCGCCCACGGCCGTGCCGGCCGCCTCGCCGTAGACCTCGCTCGAGGAGCGGATCTCCGGCAGCATCGAGCGCGGAATGCCCATCAGCTGGAGGCTCGGCTCGTGCCAGTCGAGGCTCTCCAGGTCCATCAGCATCGTGCGACTCGCGTTGGTCACGTCGGTCACGTGGACGCCGCCATCGGCCCCGCCCGTCAGGTTCCACAGCACCCAGGTGTCCATCGTGCCGAACGCCAGCTCACCGCTCTCGGCGCGCGCGCGGGCTCCGTGTACGTTCTCCAGAAGCCAGGCCAGCTTCGGCCCGGAGAAGTACGTCGACAGTGGCAGCCCCACGCGCTCGCGCAGGCGATTCAGCCCCTGCTCACCCGCGAGCTCGCGCACGAGTTGATCGGTTCGCGTGTCCTGCCACACGATCGAGTTGTGGATCGGCTCGCCGCTTGTACGGTCCCACACGACCGTGCTCTCGCGCTGGTTGGTGATGCCGATCGCCTCGATGTCTCCCGCCTCAGCATCGGACTTCGCCAGGGCTCCCCCGATCACCTCACGGGTGCGCCTCCAGATCTCTCTGGCGTCATGCTCGACCCAGCCGGCCCGCTGGTTGATCTGCTCGTGCTCGCGTTGATCGACCGCCGCGATCCTCCCGTCCCGGTCGAACAGGATGAAACGGGTGCTCGTGGTCCCCTGGTCGATCGCTCCTATGTACTTCGCCACGCCCGCTCCTCGTCGATCGTCGTCCGTGCGCGCCGGTCCTCCCCGCAGCCAGCTCGAAGGCGCGCCCGGCACACTACGCGTTGTCGCGTGCTACGCTGCCTCGACTATTTCCGAGTTTTATGATCGAAATTGTTGACGCGACGCCCCGATGCGCATCGAGCAGCTCGAATACGCCGCCGCGGTCGCGCGCTTCGGGTCCTTCCGCAGGGCTGCTGAAGAGCTGCACATATCTCAGCCTGCGCTGAGCGAGACGGTTCGCAAGCTCGAGGCCGAGCTCGGCGTGGATCTGCTGGACCGCCAGCGGACGGGAGCGACGATCAGCGACGAGGGACGTGAGCTGCTGCCGCATCTGCTCGACGTGATCGAGGCGTCCAAGCGTCTGCGCTTCGCCGCCGACGAGCAGCACAAGAGCAGCCGCATGGTGCGACTTGGAACCGTCAGCGCTGCCACCTCGCCACTCTTGACGGCGACCATCCGCGCCTTCAGCGAGACACATCCAACAACCCAGGTCGAGGTCGTCCTCGTGCAACAGCAGCGGCTTCACCAAATGCTGCTCGAGGGGGGACTCGACCTCGGGCTCGTCAACTACCTCGACGGCGACGAGGTCGCGCAGGGACTCCACACGGTCGAGCTGTTGCGCGGCTACCCCGTCGTCTGCATGCACGGCGACAGCCCGCTCGCGGCACGTCCGACCGTGAGCCCGGCTCAGCTGATCAGCGAGCCGCTGATCGTGATGCGCGCGGGCTATGCCATGCACCGTTACCTGAAGCGGCTGCTGGGTGGCGGCGAGCCTGCCTTCTCGTACTCCGCCGACGGCGCCGAGATGGGGAAGCTGATGGTTGCGGCAGGTCTCGGCGTGACCGTGCTCCCCAGCTACAGCGTGATCGGAGACCCGCTGACCGAGCGCGGCGCGATCATCTTCCGCAAAATCGAGGGAGATGAGACGAGCGTGCGGCTGGTCGTCCAGCGCCGCAGTTCCGGCTCCCCCACGCTCGCCACGCGCGATCTGCACCGGCTGTTCGTCGAGCAGGCATCGATTTACGCCGCCGGCGCAGCCGAGGCGCTCCCGCCGCGCGCCGCGCCGCGAGCCGCTCGAGCCCGCGCCAAGCGCGCGGCTCCCTCGCGGAGCGCTCCGGCGTGAAAGGAGATCCCTATCACTGCTTTCAGAATCCCTATTTGACGGCGGCGCCGCGGGCGACCATTCTCGTCTGCATGACGACCACCGCCTCACGAGGACCGAGATGAGCTCGCCGTTCGACTCGATCTCGGACGCGCTCGCGGACGTTCGCGCCGGACGCATGGTGATCGTCTGCGACGGCGAGGACCGTGAGAACGAGGGCGACCTCGTGATGGCTGCGCAGTTCGCCACGCCCGAGGCGATCAACTTCATGGCCCGCGAGGCGCGCGGGCTGATCTGCCTGGCACTCAGCGCCGAGCGCTGCGATGAGCTCGGTTTGCGGCCGATGACGCGCCGCAACGAGGCGCTGCACGGAACCGCCTTCACCGTTTCCATCGAGTCTCGCGACGGCGTCACCACCGGCATCTCCACGCACGACCGCGCGCGCACGATCCAGACCGCGATCGACCCGGATCGCGGCGCCGACGATCTCGTGCAGCCGGGCCACGTGTTCCCGCTGCGGGCGCGGCCGGGCGGCGTGCTCGAGCGCTCCGGTCACACGGAGACCGCGGTCGACCTCGCGCGTCTCTCCGGGTCGCGGCCCGCTGGGGTGATCTGCGAGATCCTCAACGAGGACGGCACGATGGCGAGGGTCGGCGACCTCGTTCCGTATGCGCGCCGCCACGGCCTGAGGATGATCACCGTCGCCCAGCTGATCGCCCACCGCCGGCAGGCCGAGACCCTCGTCGAGCTTGTGGCCAGCGCGAGGTTGCCCACCGCCCATGGCGTCTTTCGCCTCCACGGCTATCGCTCACTCGTCGATGGCGGACAGCACCTCGCGCTCGTCTACGGCGAGGTCGCCGGCGTGCACGACGTGCTCGTGCGCGTGCATTCGGAGTGCGTCACCGGCGAGGTGTTCGGCTCGCTTCGCTGCGACTGCGGACCGCAACTGCAGGAGGCCATGCGCCAAATCGCCGCCGAGGGTCGCGGTGCGCTCGTGTACCTCGCCCAGGAGGGTCGCGGCATCGGCCTGCTCAACAAGGTGCGCGCCTACGCGCTGCAGGACACAGAGGGCCTTGACACCGTCGACGCCAACCTCGCGCTCGGATTCGCCGCCGATCTGCGCGACTTCGGCATCGGCGCACAGATCCTCGCCGACCTGGGGCTCTCCACGATCCGGCTGCTCACCAACAACCCTCGCAAGATCATCGGGTTGGAGGGCTACGGCCTGGAGGTCTCGGGCCAGGTTCCGATCGAGGTCGAGTCCCATCCCGAGTCAGAGCCCTACATGCTCTCCAAGGCGCTGCGCCTCGGGCACACGCTGAGCGCGATCGAGCCGCTGCCAACCCAGCAGTTGCCTGTGCCACAAACGAGCGCGCCGCTGTGGGTCGGCGCCGCATTGTCCCCGGAGGGGGACGTGTCCGAGCACGCGGCATGAGCTCCCCCAAGCACGACATGCGCACGGTCATGGGCCACTTCGCCACGGGCGTCTGCGTCATAAGCACACGTCGTGGCGACGGCGAGCCCGTTGCCACGACCGTAAACGCCGTTACGTCCGTATCGCTGGAGCCGCCGCTGCTGCTCGTGTGCCTCGCGCGCGACAGCGAGACGCTCGCGGCCGTCGAGGAGTCCGGTCGGTTTGCCGTCAACGTCCTCGCGGAGAGCCAGCGTGAGCACTCGATCCGCTTCGCCGCCAAGGGCGAGCAGGCGAACACCAAGGAAATCGACTTCGGCGAGCAGCACCCCGGAATACCGTGCCTTCCCGGCGCGCTCGCCACGATCGCCTGCCGCGTCAGCGCCATGCACCGCGGCGGCGACCACATGATCGTCATCGGCGAGGCGCTCTCGACGTCGAGCGCCGAGGCCACGGAGACGCCCCTGCTGTTCTACCGCGGCGCATATTCACGGTTGCTGCGCGAGCGCGCCGCCAAGCCCCAGCGTCAGCCCGGGCGCAGGCGGGTCGCGGTCCTGGAACGCATCGGCTGAGCCGCCGCGCTGGACGCAGATGGGCTCGACGCACACGGCAAAGTTCATAAAAACAATCGAAGAACCTGAGAAAGGGAGGCCGCAGATGACGATCGCAAGCGAGGATCCGGTCAAGTTCGCCTACTGGGTGCCCAATGTCAGCGGCGGCCTGGTCGTCTCGAAGATCGAGCAGCGCACCGACTGGGGCATCGAGTACAACCGTCAGCTCGCGCAGCTGGCCGAGCAGCGCGGCTTCGAGTACGCGCTCAGCCAGGTCCGCTACATGGCCAGCTACGGCGCCGAGTACCAGCACGAGTCCACCGGCTTCAGCCTCGCGCTGCTGCTCGCGACCGAGAAACTGAAGGTCATCGCCGCGATCCACCCCGGCCTGTGGCAGCCCGGCGTGTTCGCCAAGCTCGGCGCCTCTGCCGACGTCATCTCCGGCGGGCGCTTCGCCGTCAACGTCGTCTCCGGATGGTTCAAGGGCGAGTTCCAGGCGCTCGGCGAGCCGTGGCTCGAGCACGACGAGCGCTACCGGCGCTCGGAGGAGTTCATCCGCGTCCTGAAGGCCAGCTGGACCGAGGACGAGGCCGAGTTCTCCGGTGACTTCTACAACCTGCACGGCTACACGCTCAAACCAAAGCCGCTGCAGAAGCCCCACCCGGAGATCTTCCAGGGAGGCAACTCCACCGCCGCGCGCCAGATGGCGGGCCGGGTGTCCGACTGGTACTTCATGAACGGCAACTCGCTCGAGGGTGTGCGCGAGCAGATCGAGGAGGTCTCCGGATACGCCCTCCAGCAGGGGCGCGAGCCGGGACGCGACATCCGCTTCGGCCTGAACGCCTTCATCGTCGCCCGCGACAGCGAGGCCGAGGCGCGGGAGGTGGTGGAGGAGATCATCGCCAAGGCCGACCGCGAGGCCGTCGAGGGCTTCGGCGCCGCCGTCAAGCAGGCCGGCCAGTCCTCTTCGGACAAGCGCGGCATGTGGCAGGACTCCGAGTTCAAGGACCTCGTCCAGTACAACGACGGCTTTCGCACCGGCCTGATCGGCGAGCCCGAGCAGATCGCCAGGCGGATCGTCGAGTACCGCAGGCTCGGCGTCGGGCTGATCCTCAGCGGCTTCCTGCACTTCCAGGAGGAGGTTGACTACTTCGGCCTGAAGGTCCTACCGATCGTGCGTGAGCTCGAGGCCGAGCTCGGCGTGGAGGCACCCCTCGAGCTCGCCGCGCCGGTCGCATGAGCACCGCCGAGATCCACCGCCCCTCGACACCGGCCAACGGCGCCGTCCTGCACACCGGCACCGCGCACCGCATCGACTCCGACGAGGAGGCCATCGCTCGCTCCCGCGCACTGCGCGAGACGCTCGCGGCTGGAGCCGCGGGACGCGATCGGGAGCGGGCGCTCCCGCGTGCTGAGGTCGAGCGGCTCTCTCGAGAGGGGCTGCTCGCGATCACCGTTCC
>DATBZG010000144.1:0-7236 GCA_036513335.1 Solirubrobacteraceae bacterium
GCGCGCGACGGGCGCGCCTGCGGTCGGGAGAGCGTGGCCGCAGCGGCCAGCGCCGTCGTCGCGACGAGCGTAAGGATCAGTCTCGGCAAGCTGGCTGGAGGGTGCCGCGCGCTGCCGCGAGCCTCAGGCTGCGAGCGCCGAGCGCAGGAAGCTCACCGTGCGCTCCCACGACAGCTGCGCCAGGTCCGGGTCGTAGGTGCCCATCCGGTTGGTGTCGTTGAAGAACGCGTGCCCCGCACCCTCGTAATGGTGGAAGGTCACCTCGACGCCGGCGTCCTTCAGCTCGGACTCGAGTTTGTCGGCGTCCCGGAGCGGGATGAATTCGTCGGCGGTGCCGAAGTGACCCAGCACCGGTCCGTCGATGCCGCTGAAATCCGGCTTGCCGTGCGGCATCACGTAGTAGTAGCTGACCGCTGCGCTGATGTTGGGGCACGTCGCTGCCGCCCACACGGCCAGGCCGCCGCCGAGGCAGAAGCCGAGGGCACCCACGCCGGGGCCCTCGAAGCCGGGCTGGGAGGCAAGGAAGTCGGCCGCGCCGCACATGTCCTTCTCGGCCTGGTCCATCGACATGGCCATCATCTTCTGTTCGGCCTCACTCGGCTGGGTGGTGGTCTCTCCTCGATAGAGGTCGGGGGCGAGCGCGTAGAAGCCGTCGCCGGCGAGGCGGTCGCACACGGAGCGGATGTGCTCGTCCAGTCCCCACCACTCCTGCATCACGACGACGCCCGGGCCGTGCTCGCTGTCGGGCACGGCGAGATATCCGGGGGCGCTGCCGGCGCTTGTGTGAAACTCGATCTCTGGCATTTGTGGCTCCTTGGGTGCGTACAGATGGATGGGGCGGGTGGGAACCGGTGTGCCTGCGTCCCTCGCTCAGCCGGTGGCGGCGAAATATTATGGTGTCCACGGCAGGTGGGGGCCGCTCCACCGCTGACGAGGAGAGGGTCTTGCCATGGACGCCGTAAACCATCAGTTCCGACTTGCCGCCCGCCCTGTGGGTCTGCCCGTGCCCAGCGACTGGAGCTACACCGAGGAGCCGGTCAAGGAGCCCGGTGAGGGCGAGGTGTTGGTCAAGGTGCAGTACATATCGCTCGACCCAGCGATGCGCGGCTGGATGAACGAGGGACGCTCCTACATCCCGCCGGTGGGCATTGGGGAGGTGATGCGCTCGTTCTCAGCGGGCGAGGTGATCGCTTCCAACGACCCCGGCATCGCCGTCGGCGATCATGTCGGCGGTCTGCTCGGCGTCCAGGAGTACGCGGTGGCCAACGGCAAAGGCGTCTTCAAGGTGGACACGAGCCTCGCACCCCTGCCTGTATATCTGGGCACGCTGGGGATGCCCGGCGTGACCGCCTACTTCGGGCTGCTCGACATCGGACGCCCAGAGCCGGGCAACACCGTCGTCGTCTCCGGTGCTGCCGGCGCGGTGGGCGGTCTCGTGGGTCAGATCGCCAAGCTCAAGGGATGTCGCGTCGTGGGCATCGCCGGCGGCCTTCAGAAGTGCGAGCACCTGCTCGAGGACCTGGGCTTCGACGCGACGATCGACTACAAGTCAGAAGATGTCAACGCGGCGCTCGGCAGGACCTGCCCCGACGGCATCGACATCTACTTCGACAACGTCGGCGGCGAGATCCTCGATGCGGCGCTCGCGCACCTTGCGGGCAAAGCGCGCGTTGTGATCTGCGGGGCGATCAGCCAATACAACAACACGACGGCGATGCGCGGCCCATCCAACTACCTGTCGCTGCTTGTCAACAACGCGAGCATGACCGGCTTCACGATGGGCGACTACATCGCGCGCTACGGCGAGGCGGTGAAGGAGATGGCCGGCTGGGTCGCCGAAGGCAAGCTCATCTCCCGCGAGGACATCGCGGACGGCCTCGAGAACTTCCCCGCGACGCTGCTGCGGCTGTTCAACGGTGAGAACACGGGCAAGCTCGTGCTGAAGATCTGACGGCTAGGCCGGACCGTCGGTAGCGGGTCAGTTTTCTTGGGCCCGCCGCCTCGCCTGCAAGCGTTTATTAGGCGGTGGCCCCAACCAACTTCCACAAACGACGTTGCGATCAATTGATCGCCGATCTCAACCAAATGGCCGACCGCGTAAAGCCGAGATACGTACAGAGCTGCTCCGGCGGTCGCCGCGGCGCGCCGGGCGAGCACAAGGCAAGGTCGCTAGAGCAGGTGCTGCTGTCCTGCCGGGAACGCTCGGTAGCGCGTTCCTCGCCTCACGCCGCTCCGCTCGAGGCGCCCTTCCTGGACGAGCTTGGCCAGTAGTTCGAGGGTCTGCGTTCGGTCCAGGCCGGTTCTTTCTCGGACATCAGCGTTGGCCAATGGCCGCTCCCGCGCCATTTCGATGACTAGATCCTCAAGTTCGTCTGGGCCGAGACGCAGTCCCGCTGGAGGTTCCAGGGATCGATCAAGGACGTAAATAGCACCTCCACGCTCCCCCCGTTGGACAAGGAACCCCGTGTCGCGGAGTCGCTGCAGGGCCGTCCGCGCTTGGTCCTTGTCGACGCGGAGAAGCTCTCGTGCCAGCGCGTTTGTCAAGACCTCGCCGCGTGCCGCGTGAACCAGCAGAATGCGGTCCGAAGACTCAATGAGGCCGCGCTGTTGGACCTCGCGGACCCAGGCTCGCTCCGAGGGCGCAACGGCGCTCCGCACGGGGAGTCGCACGCGAACTGCCGAACCAGTGTCGGAGAAGATGGGCGGATCGAGTAGCTCATCGCGCATCGTGTCCTGCATCACGTCGACACCTAGACCGAGTTCCTCCGCCAGATTGAAGACGCGGAGCACCCGGATGACGTTGGCGTTTCGAGCGGAGGCTTGGTCGCGTATGTTCTCGATCGTAACCGGCTCCGGGAGGGTCCCAGGAGATGTGATGACTACAGCGTCGGGACGTATCTCGACCCGGATTGCAACGCCGTCCAACTCATACGAGCGGTGGGCAACCGCGTTGGCTATCGCCTCCCGCAGCACTCGTCGGGGAAGTCGTGGCAACTCATGCCGATGTACGCCCAGCACGACGACTTCGTTGCCAACCTCGTCGGAAATCAACTGTGTTGTCCGCTCGACTTGCTCCCGCAGAGGGCCGCCGATCTGGATGCGCCGGTCGTAGTTCTCGTCGCCGTCCCGATAGCGAAGAACCTCGATGTATGTCTTGCCGAGCGTCTCCTCAGGCTTCGGGAGCAGGTGCAGGGCACCTGCCACCGTCAAGGTGTAGCCAGAGCCAACATGCGCCGCGAGGCCGCATTCTTTGAGTCGCTCGGGGAACGAGGCAGAACCAGACCATCCAAATGCGTCTGCAACACGTTTCACGAGTGCTTTGGACGCCTGCTCCATGGGGATCTGCGTGTCCGTCGACTCAAACCGCTCCAGGCTTCGCGCGTTGAGGAACTGCTGTAGATCGGGGCCGAAGAGGGCTTGGTCTCGGGTGCCTAGACGTACGAGAACGCGGCCGTCAGAGGTTTGTGCAAAGCCGTCGCTGCGCTTAGAAACTGCGACGACGGTGATTCTCGTGCCCTCCACATCGAGCGCGTGGATGGAGTAGCGACCAGGGTTGCTGACGTAGCCGATCATCTCGTGTAGATCGTCTTCGAGGCCTTGCGTTAGCTCGCGACCTACCACCTCGCCGTCGTTGCTAACGCCGATCAGAATGATCCCGCCATCCGTGTTGGAGAAGGACACGACCGTCTCAGTGAGTGGCTCGCGGCCAGCGCCTTTCTTGCGCTCTACGAGGGCACTCTCCGTGGGAAAGGCGACCGCGACTTCGGCGCGCGTCATCGCTTGGGGGGGAGACGTCGTACTTAGCGGATGGAAGGGCGGATATACCAAAGTTGTCCCTCAGAGACAGGCCTAACCACAAGTATGCCAAACTTGTGATGCTGGAATTCCTTAACTACATCTTCTGCATATTACGGCATAACGAGCGTTTGTTATCTGTCCCGTTCGATAGAACTGCGAGTTTTTGAGGGGCCCCGCCCAGGCCAGGCGCGAGTTTGCAGTCCGATCCGTGCGGCTGCTGCATATGCAGCTCGTGGTATTGGGAGCAGACGACAATGCCCGGTCCCGCCCCAAACCGACCCCTACCGAACATCGCACGCGGCCCGCTACAGGCCGTTCACGAGCGGTGGCCGTGACCGTGCCCGTGGGACACGATGTCGCGATCGACCGCTGAGCGGCCCTTGCCGAGGCGCTCGAGCATCCTCACTTCGCGCGGGATCAGGCCGAGGGCGAGCGCGACCATGCCCAGGGCGGCGCCGCCGATCAGCACGTTCACGGCGCCGAGGCTTTCCGCCAGCGGGCCCATGATCGCGTAGCCGATCGGCAGTAGGCCGAGCGAAAACATCCAGTCATAGGAGCTCACGCGCGAGAGCGCGTGCGGCGGGATGCGCTCGGCCAGCGCGGTCAGCCACCACACGTCGAACAGCGCGAAGCCTGCGCCGCCCAGCACGGAGGCGGGAATCACGATCACGAGCGTCACGCCCGCCGCGTACAGGATCGCTGACATCGGCCACAGCAACGTCGCGAGCATGCCCAGGCGGATCGGGTAGCGCGGACGCCAGCCGACGCCGGCCACCGATCCGATGATCGTGCCAAAGCCGATCGCCGCCTCGACGAAGCCGTACACGGAGATATGGCCGTACTGCTTTTCCGCGACCACGGGGCCGAGCACGAACCACGACGCGAGGCCGAAGAACAGCGCCAGGCAGAACGCGGCGAGCGTCGCCCACACCCACGTGCGGGCCCGCACCTCGCGCCCACCTTCGCGAATCGAGTCCCAGACGCCGACGTGCTCTTTGTCCGCTCCCTCGACCGGTTCCCCAGTCCGCACACGGGGACGCACCTGCGAGAGGAACGCGGCGCTCACGAGGAACGTTGCTGCGTCCAGCGCAAACGCCCACCCGGCGCCCGCGCCGAGCACCAGCGCCACCGCCAGCCCAGGGCCGGCAAATTCGGCGACGTTGTTGGAGATGCCGGTGATCGCGGTGGCCGGCTGGATGTCCTGCTCGGCGACCGTCTGCGGCAGCAGACCGTTGGCGGCGGGGCGGAAGAACGCCTCGGCGGTGCGGAACAGCATCTCGATCACGATCACCTGCCAGATCGCCACGGAGCCGGCGAAGATCAGCGCGGCGAGCAGCGTGTGCAACGCGAAGCGCACCACGTCCGTGGCGATCATCACGCGGTGGCGTGGCAGCCGGTCCGCCCAGACACCTCCGATGAGCAGGAACGCGACGAGTGGGAGCGCCTGCGCAGCGAGGATCAGGCCGAGGTCGGTGGCGCTGTGGGTGCGTTCGATGATGAACAGCGAGAGCGCGACCAGGACGATGTTGTCGCCGATCACGCTCGCGGATTGCGCGATCCACAGCATGCGGAAGTCGCGCTGCGCCAGCACGCGGCGGATCTCGTTGAGGTTGGTCATGGCGCCTGCCAGCTTGACGCAGGTCGGGGTCCGGCAGGCGCCGCGTGCTGTGCGCCCTGCCTCAGGGCCGCTTCGGCGCGGCGGCCCTGAGGCGATCTGCGCTCAGGCGCTCACGGGCACGGCGCGGCGCGGCCCGAGCCGTTCCTCCGCGTAGAGCCGACCCCGCTCGGGGTCGCCGGTGGCGAGCGTGGCGATGTCGGCCAGCGTGGCGATACGTCCGAAGCCACCCCAGGTGCCGTCGGGGATCTCGGGAGTGAAGACCCACACGCGCCCGGGATCGCGCGCGTGGGCGCCCTGCTCGGCGTCGAGGACCGCCTCGGTGATGTCGTGCACCATCGCCTGGCGACGCTCCGGGTCGTATTGGCCCTCGGGCACGGAGGCGATGAAGCGGTAGTGCGGCGCCTGCGCCGGTGCCCCCGCCACGTACACGGCCTCGGGGCGGTGGACGAACAGCCACGCGATCGACCGCACCTGCGGATTGGACGCGTCGGCGCCCTCGTTGGTGATCAGAACGTCGGTCAGGTCGCGCAGCAGCCGCTCCTCGGCAGCCGGCGACAGGGCCCCGGAGGGGATGTAGGCATCGAGCATGGGCATCGGCTGGGCCTCCTCGCGACAGGTGCCGCGCGTTGGATGAGTGGTCGCTCTCTTTACAGGAGCGACTGTTGGAGGGCGACCATACCCGAGTGACTCTTCTTATGCAAGCGATACACTCGCTGTCGTGAAGCGCACCGCACTAGCGCAGCACCCGTGTTCGATTGCCAGGGCCGTGGACGTCGTGGGCGAGTGGTGGACGCCGCTGATCCTGCGCGACATCGCCTACGGTGTTCGGCGCTTTGGCGAGATCCAGACCGATCTGGGGATCTCCGCGAACGTCCTCGCCGACCGTCTCGACGGCCTGCTCACCGAGGGGATCGTGGAGCGCCACCTCTACCAGCGGCGTCCCGAGCGCCACGAGTATCGCCTCACGCAGAAGGGCGCCGAGCTGCTCCCGGCGCTGCTCGCGCTGATGCGCTGGGGCGATCGCTGGAAGTGGCCGGATGGGCGCGGCCCGGTGCGCGTGGTGCACGAGGACTGCGGTCACGAGGTCAGCGTGGAGGTGCGCTGTCCGCACTGCGAGCGCGAGGTTCAGTCGAACGAGCTGCGGGCGCAGCCGGGGGCGCTTGTGCCCAACCCGCCGGGCGCGGATGAGCCGGGAGGCATCTCCGGACGTCGTCTGTACGCCGGCGAGGGCGGCGTGCCGCTCGCGCGCTGACGCCTCCGACGCCCGTCGCTCTGGCGTCGGCTTCTGATGCTCGTTATGGTGGCGGGCGTGGACCGGACCGTGATCGTCAACCTGGCCGACGCGCCCGCACGCAGCCATCCCCGAAGGGCTACGCAGATCGACTGGGAGCCCGAGGACGCGCCCTGGCCGGACACCGGCGTCAACGTGCAGGTCATGCAGCCCGGGCAGCCGAACTGCCGATACCACTCCGAGGCCGTCCAAGAGGACTTCCTGGTGTTGAAGGGCGAGTGCATCGCCATCATCGAAGGTCAGGAGCATCCCTTGAAGCAGTGGGACTTCTTCCACTGTCCGGCGGGCGTCGATCACGTCTTCGTCGGGGCGGGCGACGGGCCGTGCGCGGTCCTGATGATCGGTTCCCGGCGCGTGGATGAGTGCCGCTACCCGGTCAACGAGGTGGCCGCGAAGTACGACGCCTCAGTCTCCGAGACGACGGATGAGCCAGACGAGGCTTACGCGGACTGGCGCTCCGAGCCGTGGCAGTCGGTCCCGAGCCCCTGGCCGCTCACCCAGTAATCGCCCTCGGGATCACTCGCGACCG
>DATBZG010000145.1:0-4350 GCA_036513335.1 Solirubrobacteraceae bacterium
GAGATCGGCCGCTTCACCGGCCAGATCGTGCGCGACGTGTGGAGCCTGCGCGTGTTCCGCTTCTTCGGCGAGGCGCTGCGCCAGTCGGGGATCCTGATCGTCGGTTCGACGACCGTCATCTGGGGCCTCGTCTTCCTGATCGGCCTGGGACCGTGCGGCATCGAGGCCGCCTACTTCAACCAATCCACCGGCACCCCCAACTACGCGGGTGTGTTCGCGGCATGGTGCAACCTGCGCGAGGCCGTGCCGATCGTGTTCGGCTACATGATGGCCGCCAAGGTCGGAACGGGGATCGTCGCTGAGCTCGGCGCGATGCGGATCTCTGAGGAGATAGACGCACTGGAGGTGATGGGCGTCGACTCAATGGTCTTTCTCTGCGCCACACGGCTGCTGGCCGCATGGCTGGTGCTGCCCTTCATGTACATAGGAGCGATCGGCGTGGCCTTCCTCGCCTCCTACTTGGCGGTCGTCGACCAGATCGGGTACACGTCCAGTGGGGGGTATCTGCTGATCTTCTGGCAATTCCAGAATCCCACGGACTTCCTCTTCAGCGTGATCAAGGGCATGGCGATGGCGACCGCGATCGTGCTCGTGGCGTGTTACTACGGCTACAACGCCAGTGGTGGGCCTGTAGGGGTAGGACGCGCGACGGCCAAGTCGATGGTGCTAAATCTAATTCTCGTGAACGTGATCGACGCATTCGGCACCCAGATCTTCTGGGGCACCAATGCCCGAGCCCCGATCGGGGGCTGACGATGGCCGGTGAGCAGAGCCGTCCAGCCGGCGGCGCGCCCGCGGACGAGGCCGACGAGTTTCGCTACCACACGGGCACGATCCGTCCGTCGAAAGCGCCGGACGCGATCGAGTTCATCGACGTGCACAAGACGTTCGGGCGAAACCACGTGCTACGCGGTCTGAACATGGGACTTCCCGAGGGCAAGATCTCGATGATCATCGGGCCCTCCGGCACCGGCAAGTCGGTCTGCATCAAGCACATCGTCGGTCTCCTCTACCCCGACCAGGGCGATGTGCTCGTGCATGGCGTCTCGATCCCAAGCCTCTCCGACGACGAGCTTTTCGCGATGCGCAGGAAATTCGGCGTGCTCTTCCAGGACGGCGCTCTGTTCGGTTCGCTCAACCTCTACGACAACATCGCCTTCCCGCTGCGCCAGCACACCGAGAAGGGCGAGGACGAGATCGCCGAAATCGTTTCCCGGCGCATGCGCGAGGTGGGCTTGGGCGGCGAGGGCGCGAAGATGCCCAACGAGCTCTCCGGCGGCATGCGTAAGCGGGCGGGCTTTGCCCGCGCGCTCGTGCTGGACCCTGAAATCGTTCTGTTCGACGAGCCCGACTCGGGCCTGGACCCAGTGCGCACGGCGCTGTTGTGTGAGCTGATCAAGGAGGTCCACGCCGAGAACGGCGGCAGCTACGTCGTGATCACCCACGACATCATGAGCGCTCGGCGCGTGGCCGAGCACATCTCGGTCCTGTGGAAGGGACGGATCGTCGAATCCGGCCCCGCCGAGGAGCTGTTCGCATCCGAGAACCCGTTCGTGCGACAGTTTCTCTCCGGCCAGGCGGCCGGACCCCTAGGCATGGAGTAAAACCTGGGGACCGCCTCGTCGCCCCTGGCTTTGTCCTCGATCGCTCGTGTGCGAAGCACGCCACGCGGGTGGGCGGGCGTTCAATATGGCCAGGAACGGCGATCCGGCCCCCAGGTTGCGCAGACGATCGATGGCCTAATTAGCCTTCTGCTGTGAGCTCACGACTCCTCTCCGGTCTGGCGGGCGCGGCCGCGCGGCATGCGCGGCTGGTGATCGCGGTCGCGATCGTGCTCGCGCTGGGCGGGGCGGGGCTTGCTCTACGGCTGCATCCGTCGGCCGCGACGAGCACGTTCGTGTCGAGCTCGAGTCCCGAATACCAGGCCACGCAGCGCTTCTACGGGAGCTTCGGGGAAGAGCCGATCGCCGTGCTCGTCAAAGGCAACCTGCAGCAGCTTGTACTGAGCTCGGACATCGAGCGGCTCGCCGGGCTGGAGGGCTGTCTGTCGGGCAACGTGCCCACGAGCGCGCTCGCCGCCGAGGGAGGGGTCAACGGGCCGTGCGGGCAGCTCGCCCGGGCAAAGACGGTGAAGGTCGTGTTCGGTCCGGGCACCTTCCTCAGCGAGGCCGCCGAACAGATCGACGAACAGCTGACCGCCGAGACGCGCCAGGCCGAAGCACAGGCCAAGCAGGCTGAACGAGTCGTTTACCGCGCGGCGATCGGGCGCGGTCTTCCCGCCGCCGAAGCGCGCACGCTGGGCCAGCAGGCGAACAAGGTCACGATCGGACGCTTCCAGGAGGGCCTCGTCAAGCTCGCGCTCGAATACGGGCTCACGGCCAAGCCCAGCATCGAAGACGCCAACTTCGTCTCAAACGTTGTGTTCGACTCGACCAAGGTGGCGGGCACGCCGAAGTCGCGCTTCGCCTACCTGTTCCCCAGCCGCGAAGCAGCGCTCGTGTCCGTGCGCATGAAGGCAGGCCTCTCAGAAGCGCAGAGGATCAGGACGATCGGGCTGATCCGCGCGGCCGTGAAGATGCCTCAGTGGCACCTGAAGCACGGCGAGACCTACCTCGTCACAGGCGAACCGGTGATCGTGTCGGACCTCGCCAACTCAATCAGCCACTCGATCGAGTTGCTGCTGATCGCCGTGCTGCTCGTGATGGCGGCTACGCTCGGCCTCGTCTTCACGGGACGCCCGCGCCTGCTGCCGCTCGCGCTCGCGTTGCTCGCCGCGGCGCTCACGTTCGGTGCGCTGTCGCTCGTGGGTGCATCGCTGACGATGGCATCCATCGCCGTGCTGCCGGTACTTGTCGGGCTGGCCGTCGACTACGCGATCCAGTTCCAGGCGCGTGCGGGGGAGGAGCTCGAGCAGGGCGCAGCGGATGGCCCAACGCTCGTCCGCCGTGCGGCAGCCGCGGGTGCGCCCACGATCGCGGCGGCGGCCGCCGCCAGCGCGGCGGCGATGCTCGTGCTGCTGCTCTCGCCTGTGCCGATGGTCCGCAGCTTCGGCGTGCTGCTCGTCGTCGGGGTCGCGATCGCTCTCCTGTGTGTGCTCACCGTCGGCGCGGCCGCGATCTCGCTTTCCTCGGGAGCCGGGCGGATGGGCAGCGACGGGCTGCTCGCGAGCCGGCTCGCGCCAGCCTGGCGCGGCGCACGGGAGCTCGTGGCCGACAACCCGCTGACGCGGCTGTTCACGCGCGCCGCGCTCGTCGGCTCGGTCCGTCACCCCGGTCGAGTGCTGTGCGTTGGGCTCGCGCTGGCGGCGCTCGGCTGGGGGCTCGATACGCAGACGAAGGTGCAGACGAACATCACCAAGCTCGTACCGCAGAACCTCGGCTCGCTGCAGAACCTGAACACCGTGGAGCGGATCACCGGCGTGGGCGGTGAAATCGACCTGATGATCGAAGGCTCGAACCTGACGAGGCTGGCGACGATCGAATGGATGACCGACTACCAGAAGTCGATCCTCGCGCGCTTCGGCTACAGCGCCGCCAGGGGCTGTTCTAAGGCGCGGCTGTGCCCGGCCTTCTCTCTCCCCGACCTGTTCCAGGGAGAGTCGGGCAGCTCGAAGACGTCGAAGCTCAGCCAGGCCGAGATCAGTGGTCTGCTGCGTGCGATCCCCGCGTATTTCTCCCAAGACGTGATCACGCCCGACAGGCGCGTGGCGACGCTGGCCTTCGGCATCCGTCTGATGGGGCTCGATCAGCAGCAGCAGCTGATCGATCAGATGCGGGCGAGCCTGCACCCGCCCACGGGCGTGCGGGCGACACTCGTCGGGCTGCCCGTATTGGCGGCAGCCTCCGGGTCGAAAGTGGCCGACCCGTGGCGGCGGCTGGAGACGCTGCTGGTCGGCTTGGCGGCGGTCGCACTCGTGCTGCTCCTCGCCTTCCGTGGCGACCGCCGGCGCGCGCTCGTGCCGCTTGTGCCGATCGTGCTCGCCAGCGGCTGGTCGGCGCTGGTTCTGTTCGCGGTCAGGGTGCCGCTGAACCCGATGTCGGTGACGCTCGGCGCGCTCGTGATCGCGATCTCGACCGAGTTCAGCGTGCTGCTCTCCGAGCGCCACCGCCAGGAGCGCCAGGCGGGCTATGACACGATCGAGGCGCTGCGGCGAAGCTACCAGCGCACGGGTGCGGCGGTCGCCGCCTCCGGCGCCACCGCGACGATGGGCTTCGGTGTGCTGGCGCTTTCGGACATCACGATGCTCCGTGACTTCGGTCTCGTGACGCTGATCGATCTGAGCGTCTCGCTCGTCGGCGTGCTGCTGGCGCTGCCGGCGACGCTCGTGCTCGCCGACGCAGCGGCCGCATC
>DATBZG010000146.1:0-3002 GCA_036513335.1 Solirubrobacteraceae bacterium
CCCACCGCCGAGCGCGGCTGGCTCGACTGGCTCGAGGACTGCGGCGTGCACGCGATCAGCGGCGTTGACGTGCGCTCGCTCGTCATGCACATCCGCGAGGCCGGCGCCATGCGCGGGGGAGTGTTCCCCGCGTCGATGCCCGAGGCGCACGCACGCGAGCTGATCGCCGCCGAGCCGTCGATGGCCGGGCAGGACCTCGCGCGGGTGGTCACACCCGAACGTGTCAGCCGACATGGCGAGGCCGGCGACGGGCCGCGCATCTCGGTGATCGACTCCGGCATCAAGGCGTCCATGGTGCGCGAGCTCGTCGCGCGCGGCGCGCGCGTCACACTGCACCCCTGCACCACCAGCGCCGATGAGCTGCTCGCCGAGGACCCCGACGCGGTCTTCCTCTCAAACGGTCCCGGCGACCCCGCCGCGCTCACCTACATCGTCGACACCGTTCGCGAGCTCGTCGGCAAGAAGCCCGTCTGGGGAATCTGCCTCGGACACCAACTGCTCTGCCGCGCCGTTGGCCTCGACACGTTCAAGCTCCCATTCGGCCACCACGGCGCCAACCACCCCGTTCGCGACCTGCAGACCGGGCGCGTGGAGATCACCTCCCAGAACCACGGCTTCGCCGCGCTCGGCCCCGGCGGTGCCCGCACGATCGACAGCGACGAGCCCGTCCGCTGGGAAACCGACTTCGGCGCCGCCGCGCTCTCCCATGTGAACCTCTATGACCGCACCGTCGAGGGCCTCGAACTACTCGACGTGCCCGGCGGCACCGTTCAGTACCACCCCGAGGCCGGACCCGGGCCGCACGACAGCCTCTACCTGTTCGACCGATTCCTCGAGCGGATCGCCCATGCCTAGGCGCGATGACATCCACAAGATCCTGATCCTCGGCTCCGGGCCGATCGTGATCGGGCAGGCCGCCGAGTTCGACTACTCAGGCGTGCAGGCGTGCAAGGTGTTGCGCGAGGAGGGCTACGAGGTCGTGCTCGTCAACTCCAACCCCGCCACGATCATGACCGACCCCGAGTTCGCCGACGCCACCTACATCGAGCCGCTGCTGCCGGGGCCCGTGGCGCAGGTGATCGAGCGTGAGCGCCCCGACGCGCTGCTCGGCACGCTCGGCGGGCAGACCGCGCTGAACCTCTCCAAGGCGCTGCACGACGACGGCACGCTCGAGCGCTTCGGCGTGGAGCTGATCGGCGCCAACTACGACGCGATCGCCTGCGCCGAGGACCGCGACCTGTTCCGCGAGGCGATGGCCGAGGCGGGGCTGCGCATGCCCAACAGCGAGATCGTCACCAGCCTCGAGGAAGCGCGCGCGGCGATGACCGGGGCGAACGGCCAGAAGGGCTCGCTCGGGCTGCCCTGCATCGTGCGCCCCGCGTTCACGCTCGGCGGACGCGGCGGTGGCATCGCGCGCACCGAGGAGGAGTTCGAGCGGATCGTCGCCCAGGGGATCGAGGCTTCGCCCATCGGCCAGGTGCTGCTCGACGAGTCGGTCATCGGCTGGGGCGAGTTCGAGCTCGAGGTGATGCGCGACGGTGCCGACAACGTCGTGATCGTCTGCTCGATCGAGAACGTCGACCCGATGGGCGTGCACACCGGCGACTCCGTCACCGTCGCCCCCCAGCAGACGCTCACCGACCACCTCTACCAGCAGCTGCGCGACCAGGCAATCACGGTGATCAGGGCGGTCGGCGTGGAGACCGGCGGCTCCAACGTCCAGTTCGCCGTCAACCCCGATACCGAAGAGATCCTCGTGATCGAGATGAACCCGCGCGTCTCCCGATCCAGTGCGCTCGCCTCCAAGGCAACCGGCTTCCCCATCGCCAAGATCGCCGCGCGCCTCGCCGTCGGCTATCGCCTGGATGAGATCGACAACGACATCACCGGCGCCACGCCCGCATGCTTCGAGCCCACGATCGACTACGTCGTCGTGAAGTGGCCGCGCTTTGCCTTCGAGAAGTTCCCCGGCACCGACGCCACGCTCACCACGCACATGAAGTCCGTGGGGGAGGCGATGGCGATCGGCTCCACCTTCCAGCAGGCGTTCGCCAAGGCGCTGCGCTCGCGCGAGCTCGACAAGACGCCCGCGCTCACATCCATCCCCGACGAGCGCCTACTGCAGAGCCTCGCCACGCCCGCAGCCGACCGCTACGAGACGGTGCTCGAGCTGCTGCGCCGCGGCACGAGCATCGAGGCCGTACACGAGCAGACGCGCATCGACCCGTGGTTCCTCAGCGAGCTGCAGGCGCTCGCGCTCGAACCCGAAGCGCCCTTCGCCGGGCACCGCTCCTTCCGCTCCGTGGACACCTGCGCCGCCGAGTTCCCTGCGCGCACGCCCTACTACTACTCGGGCTGGGAGGGCGCCGCCGCGCACGAGGTGCGCAGGGGCGAGCGCGAGTCGGTCGTGATCCTCGGCTCCGGGCCCAACCGCATCGGCCAGGGCATCGAGTTCGACTACTGCTGCGTGCACGCCGCCATGACCGTGCGCGAGTCAGGCCGCGACGCCGTGATGATCAACTGCAATCCCGAGACCGTCTCCACCGACTACGACACCTCCGATCGCCTGTACTTCGAGCCGCTCACGCTCAAAGACGTGCTCGCCGTCGTCGAGATCGAGAAACCGCTCGGCGTGATCGTCCAGTTTGGCGGGCAGACACCGCTGAAGCTCGCCGCCGGGCTCCTCGAGGCGGGCGTGCCCGTGCTCGGCACGAGCGTCGATGCGATCGACCTCGCCGAGGACCGCGCGCGCTTCGGCGCGCTGCTCGACCTCGACCACCGCCAGCACGTCTTCGAGCGTGAGCGGCTCGAAGTAGAGACGGTCGGAGGTGTCGTAGTCGGTGGAGACGGTCTCGGGGTTGCAGTTGATCATCACCGCGTCGCGCCCGGACTCGCGCACGGTCATTGCGGCGTGCACGCAGCAGTAGTCGAACTCGATGCCCTGGCCGATCCGGTTGGGGCCGGAACCGAGGATCACGACACTCGGCCGATCGCCGCGCACG
>DATBZG010000147.1:0-4679 GCA_036513335.1 Solirubrobacteraceae bacterium
GTGAGCGCCGCGCCGGCGCCGTACACGAGCGAGGTGACCTTGGAGGCGCTGCGCTGCTCGTTGATGCCGATCTCTAGCAGCCACAGGTAGCCGACGCTCAACAGGCCGGTGATACCGAAGGTCATGTGGTGAATGTGGCGCCCACCGGGCGTGATGTTCTTGAAGGGCCCACGTTCCGCGCGGATCGCGTGCGTGATCGCGCGCACGGCGGCGAACGTGACGAAGAAAGAGCCCGTGGAGAACAGCTGGCGCTCCTTGCGCCGGTCTTTGAAGTGCTTGTGGTAGAGCGCTCGGATGTCACGCTCGGGCGCCTCCCACGAGGACTCCTCGTGGGGCGCGATGTGCGGCGTGGGCGTGGGGTCCTCGAGCATGCTCGCTCCATACCCTAGCCCGCCGCACGCCCCGAGCGGTGCGGTCGCGAGATGGCTGCGGTCCGATCAGGGCGCCGGCGGGCGCGCGTAACAAGCATCGGCCCATAGGGCTGGGCCATCACCGTCGCGGAAGGGACGCGAGATGTCGATCAGGCCAAATCCGCGCTCGCCCATCGCCGTGTGAATCCCGGGGAACGTGGTGTCGCCCTCGTAGTGCTCCACGAACAGGACCTCGACAAGCACACAGTCGGTGTGCTGAAGCGCTTCATGACCGCCGTTGATGACTGCCAGCTCCCCGCCCTGCACATCGAGCTTGAGGATCGACACGTGCCTGTCGCCGACGAGCTCATCGAGGGTCACGGTCTCGACCTGCACCGTGTCGAGCTCCTCGGTGGAGGACCCGGCCGCGCCGTAGAGCTCGTGCAACGCGGCGCTCGGTGGCAGTAGCGAGGAGAAGACGCTCCAGCGTGTGACGTGAAAGGTGGCGCTGCCGGTGCTGTCGCTGACTGCCCGCGGGTCGATCGTCACGTTGCGCTGACCGGCGAAGCGCGCCTCGAGGAGCGCCCGTGGCTCAGAACCGGGCTCGGCCGCGATCACGTCCGCCCCGGGGAAGACCCGCAGTAACTGGCTGGTCCAGTTTCCCTCGTTGGCCCCGATGTCCACGATCACGCCGCTTCGCGGATCGACCCACGCCGGCAGCATGTCCAGGTTGGCGTCGAGCGCGTCAGGATAGGCGAGCGGGCTCACGCCGTGGCGGCGCGCGAAGCGCACGGCCGAGCGGTACGCGCGGGCGTCGGCAAGCTGCAGCAGTCGACGAAGCTCATCCAGCATGTTGCTGATGCCAACCTACTCGCGAAAGGCGACTAGATGCTTATGGGAGTACGGGAGCGCCTGGAAGTCGGACGCCTGAGGAATCGCAACAGCGCCTGCCTTAGAGTTCGGGGCCATTGTCAACCAGACGTTCTGCCTCGACCTCATATGCCTTGTTGTAGCCGCTTTGGCTCGGCGGTGGCGTCAACGTCAACAGGTCGTAGACCAGGGCAACCAAACCAGCGAGCATCCGCTGAACCTCAGCAGGCGAGACCGCCGGGCCGTGGATCCCTCGGTTTGCGGAGGTGTCAAGCCGATCGATCCGCTGCCCCACGTCGTCTAGCGACGCAAGAACATAGCCCCCCGCACCTCCCAGCTGGATATCCGCGAACGTCCACAAGCGGTTCCTGTACTCCGCCTTCCCGAGCTTGTGCCCCCTGTGCTCACGCTTGGAGGCAGGTTCCAGCACGTCCGCAAGCTGTTCGAGGAGGCGACGACACGAGAGGGCGACCTGTGCAAGCTGCTCACTGCTAGTCGCCCCGTCAAACGTCGAGAATGCCGCCGCCAGGGTCTCATACAGCGCTGGGTTGAGAGTGCCGATCCTTAGAACGACCTCGTTGACGACTGTCGCGAGCTGCGCCCCGAGCCGATCTTCGAGGCTTGCTACCAAACAGGCGTGCTCGAGTGTGCTGTACGGATCGAAGATCGACCCCCTTGCTCCTAGGTCCTCGAAGGCGACCCGGGCAAAGAGGCCCGCGTGCTCCCAATGCTCCCGCATTCCCGTGTCGCGCCCGTCCTCCTCACCGAATAGATAAAGGAGGCGCATTTCGGACCCAATAATCCGGTACTTATTGACGAGATACTGCTCGTAGACGGCCCAGTGCACTGGGGTGGCGATGTTGACCTCAAGCACACCAAGATAGGAACCTCGCATGCCTCCGGTTTTCATCTCTCTGTCGATACGGCGTGCGTCTCTCTGGTCAAGCCCGTTCAGAGCCAGCACAAAAGCCCGACCCGCCACTCCCCCTAACGTCTCCCGCCGGACGGTCCTCCACACGTCGGCGTCTGTATCAAGAAGTCTGTCCACGCGTCTTTTCAGCTCGTCGTCCGCCACTGGGCCGTCCGGGTCAAGCACGAGGTCGCCTCCTGTCACCCACAAGTGTCGCCTCACCGATGGCACGACGGCGATGACCGCGGCCAAGAACGCTTCCTCAATCGGAGTCCCATACACCGGGCCCCACGGCGCTGAATCGAAGTGGAATGCAAATCTCATGACTCAGAACCGTCACCTGATGCAGTGCCGGCGGGGTGCGGCGCGTCGCTCATAGGTCCGCGGACTAACAGCCGACCCCTTACTCGCGACTTAGACGCTCATCGCAACGTACTTGGTCTCCAGGTACTCACTGATGCCCTCGAAGCCACCCTCGCGACCGAAGCCGGACTGCTTGACGCCGCCAAACGGAGCCGCGGCATTTGACACGACCCCCTGGTTGAGCCCGACCATGCCGGTCTCCAGGCCCTCGCAGACGCGGAACGCCCGCGCGAGGTCCTGCGTGTAGACGTAGGCGACGAGGCCGTACTCGGTGCGGTTGGCAGCCTCGAGCGCCTGCTCGTCTGAGCTGAACGTGGCGATCGGTGCGACAGGGCCGAAGATCTCCTCGTCGAGCAGCCGCGCGTCGTGGGGGACGTCGGTGAGCACAGTGGGCTCGAAGAAGTAGCCGGGGTGGGTGGGGTTCGATACCGCGGCGCCGCCTGTCAGCACGTGCGCGCCGCGCTGAACAGCGTCGCCCACCAGCTCGGTGACCTTGCCGCGCTGGTCCTCGTCGATCAGCGGCCCGACGTCGACGTCCGGGTCGGTGCCGCGCCCGAGCTTCAGCGCGCCCATCCGCTCAGCGAGCCTCTGCGCGAACTCTTGGGCGAGCGACTCGTGCACGTGGAAGCGGTTGGCGGCGGTGCACGCCTCGCCGACGTTGCGCATCTTGGCGAGCATGGCTCCCTCGACGGCGGCGTCGAGATCGGCGTCGCCGAATACGAGGAAGGGGGCGTTGCCGCCGAGCTCCATGGAGACGCGCAGAACCTGCTGGGCTGACTGTTCGATCAGCGAGCGCCCCACCTCGGTAGAGCCGGTGAAGGACAGCTTGCGCGTGCGCGAGTCCTTGAGCAACGGTCCGATCACGTTGCCTGCGCTCTTGGCGCTGATCACGTTGAGCACGCCGTCGGGCAGCCCTGCCTCCTGCAGGATCCTGGCGAGCGCGAACATCGACAACGGCGTCTGCTTGGCGGGCTTTACGACCATCGTGCAGCCGGCGGCGATCGCGGGGGCGATCTTGCGCGTGCCCATGGCGGTGGGGAAGTTCCAGGGCGTGACGAACACGCACGGCCCGACGGGCTGGCGCATCGTGAGGATGCGGCCTTTACCGGTGGTGTTGACCATGTAGCGGCCGTGAATGCGCACGGCCTCCTCGGAGAACCAGCGGAAGAACTCAGCCGCGTAGGTGATCTCCGCACGCGACTCGGCGACGGACTTGCCCATCTCGAGCGTCATCAGCAGCGCGAGGTCGTCGGCTTTCTCCATGATCGCCTCATACGCACGGCGGAGGATCTCGCCGCGCTCGCGCGGCGCGTGGCCGCCCCACTGCGCCTGCGCATCGGCGGCGGCGGTGAGCGCATCCAACGCGTCCTGCTCCTGCGCGTCTGCGACCTCGATCAGCGGCTCGGCGGTGGCAGGGTCCTCGACGGTGAGCGTGCCACCGCCACTGGCAGCGCGCCATTCACCACCGATCAGAAGGTCGGTGGGCACCCAGTCGAGCACGTCGCGCTCACGCTGAGACGTGGCAGTTGTGCCGGCAGCACTCACCATCTCAACCTACCACCGCTCAGCCCTACGCAAACGCCAGCGATCCTGCAGCTCTCAGGCCTTTCCGGCACACACCCGACGGGTTCCCATGGAACTCTCGGCCATGGAGCGCGACCACGGGCGCGCGGCTGTGTTGCGGCGGGCATCGATGTGCAACTCGAGACGGATCTCAAGGACGGTCCTCTGCACGCTGGCGGCGATGGCACTGTCCGTCGCACCGGCGGCGGCGTCGACGCTCGTAGTTGAAGGCGCCGGCGACGGCCACGGCGTGGGCATGAGCCAGGACGGCGCGCTTGGCTACGCGCAGCACGGCTGGACGGACGCGGAGATCCTGGCGCACTACTACACGGGCACAACGCTCGGCCAAGCGCCGGCGAGCTACATCGTGAAGGTGCTGGAGGGCTCGAAGGTGGTGAAGGTGCCGCTGGAACGCTATGTGCGTGGGGTGGTATCCGCGGAGATGCCCTCGAGCTGGCCGGAGGCGGCGCTGGAGGCGCAGGCGATCGCGAGCCGGACTTATGCGCTGACGTCGGACGCGGGCGGCTCGCGCTTCGACGTGTACTCGGACACGCGCTCGCAGATGTACCTCGGCACGGCGGCGGAAACGGCAAGCACGAATGCGGCGATCGCGGCGACGGCGG
>DATBZG010000148.1:0-18632 GCA_036513335.1 Solirubrobacteraceae bacterium
CGTGCGATGGGCGCGGCTGTGTCCCCGCCGGCGCCGTCTTTGACGAGCATCACGCAGACGACGATCTTGGGATCCAGGGCGGGCGCGAATGCCGCGAACCAGGCGTCGGTGTTGGCGGCTTCGCTTTCGGCGCCCTGACAGCTTTCCTTGGTCGGGCTCGTCGTCGAGCTCGTTTCGGAGGTGGCCGAGCTCGAGCAGGGGGTGGCGGTGTTCAGTTCGGCGGTGCCGGTCTTGCCCGCCACGGTGACGCCGGGGATCGCCGCGGAGGTGCCTGTGCCCTCGCGCACGACGGCGATCATCAGGTGGCGCATCGTGTGCGCGACGGACTCGCTCATGACTTCCGTGCCCGCGGTGCTTGCCTTGCCCTCGACGAACGTGGGCTGCGGTCGTCGGCCGCCGTCGGCGATCGTGGCTGCCACGGTCCCCATCTGAAGCGGCGTGGCCAGCACCTCCCCCTGGCCGATCGCGGTGGAGCCGACGTCCAGTTCCCCCTGGATCTCGCTGGCCGGTGGCAGCGTGCTCTCGGCCGCGCCAGGGACTCCCGGTTCGTGGTTGAAGCCGAAGCGTTCGGCCGTGGCGACGAGGCGGGGAGCGCCGAGCTTGACTCCGAGCGGAGTGAAGACGGAGTTACACGAGACGGCGAAGGCGAGTTCCAGAGTGCCCCCGCATTCCTCCCCGTTTGCATTGCTCAGCTTCACGCCGTCAAGCGTGGCGTAGGTCGCGTAGGGAAAGACGGTGTGTCGGTTTGCGATTTTGGCGCTGAGCACGCCGGTGGTGGTGATCATCTTGAAGGTGGAGCCCGGTGGCTGCAGCCCATCGAGCCCGAGGCCGGCGACGGCGAGGATCTGCCCGGTGGCGGGCTTCATCGCGATCACGCCGCCGAGCTGGCCGCCGAGACCGTTCACGGCGGCGCGCTGGAGCGCCGGCGAGATGGTCGTGCGCAGCGTGGGTGCGGAGCGTGGCGTCGCGTCGGCCAGCACACGCGATCCGGCGAGCAGCTCGCCGCCGGGTCTGCCACGCAGGCGTGCGTCATAGGCCAGCTCCAGGCCGCTGAGTCCCACGCTGGCTTCCGCGGGCACGCCTTCCGCTTCCAGCGCCGGGCGGCGCGAGGTCGGGGCCGGCCCGACCGTGCCGACGATCGCTTCGGCGTAGGCGCCCAGCGGGGAGTTGCGCATCCCTTCGGCGCCGCCGACGGGATCGGTGCCCGGTGGGCTTTCCGCGAGCACGCTGCCGTCGCGCGCGAGCAGCGTGGCCCGTCGCGGCAGGCTGGTGTGGCGGCTGAGCAACTCGCCCGGGTGCAGGCCGGGGAAGGCGACCGACCGTGACCATGCGACGCGCGTGCCATGGCTGGCGTCGTCGACGGTTCTGATGGTGAAGGCGAGCGAGAGGTCTCCGAACAGCTTCGTTCGGACGCGCACAGGTACGGCCACTTCCCCGTTGTGAAGTCCGCGCGGCTTGCCGGTGACGCGCATGCTGATGACGGTCGCCGTGCTCAGCGCGTCGCGGTAGACCTCAGCGAACTCACCGGCGGACGTGAGACGCCGGGAGGAGTCGGATATCTCCGTGTACATCCTGGTGAAGTCGCGCCGCGTCCACGCGGCCACGAACTGGTTGGCGAGTGTGTAACTGGGTGGCGTGGAGTGGCCTGCGCCGAAGATCGCGCCGAGCGCGAAGGCGACTGCGGCGAGCGCGAGGACTGGGCGCGCACGGTGCAGGCGCTGGTTGCGGCTTTCATTCACAGAACTTGTAGAACATGACAGGTGAATCAGCTGGACTGGATAATTGTCGCGTTCGCGTTGATCCTGGCGTTCTTCGGCTTTCGACAGGGCTTTCTCGTGGGTGCGCTGTCATTTGGCGGATTCGTGCTCGGGGCCTTCTTGGGGACCCGTCTGGGTCCGCTCCTGTTGCCAAAAGGCTCGGCGTCGCCGTACGCGCCCGCGTTCGGCCTGCTGGGCGCGCTGCTTGGCGGTGCGATCCTGGCCAGTGGCCTGGAGGGCCTCGGCTTCCGGCTGCGTCGTTTCATGATCGTCCCGGGAATGGGTCTGCTCGACGGCGTGCTCGGTGCCGCGTTGGGTGCCGCGTTGGCGCTGGGGATCGTTTGGATCGCAGCGGCGGTGGCCGGCCAGACGCCCGGTGAGAACCAGCTGCGCGCTGACATCCAGCGCTCGGCGATCTTGCGCAGGCTCAACGAGGTGCTGCCGCCGTCGGGGTCGATCTTGAATGCACTCGCGCGGCTCGACCCGATCCCGTCGATCACGGGCCCCTCACCGGATGTGGCGGCGCCTGCGCCGGCGGTGGCGCATGCCCCTGGCGTGGAGGGCGCCTCGCGCAGTGTCGTGCGGGTGGACGGGACCGCGTGCGGCCTTGCGATCGAGGGGTCGGGTTGGGTCGCGGGACCAGAACTGGTGGTCACGAACGCGCACGTTGTCGCCGGCGAGCAGGACACCACGGTCGAGATCGATGGCCGTCAGCCGAGCCTCCCGGCGCAGGCGGTGGACTTCAACCCGACGGTGGACCTGGCGATCCTGCACGTGCCCGGGCTGAACTTGCGGGCGCTCAGCCTCGCATCCGGCCCGGCGTCGGGAACGGCGGGTGCGATCCTCGGCTATCCGGAGAACGGCCCGTTCGACGTCCAGCCCGCAAGGATCGGGCGCACTCAGGATGTGCTCACGCAGAACGCCTACGGGGAAGGCCCCGTGACGCGCCTGCTGACCCCGCTGCGTGGGCTCGTGCGGCCGGGCAACTCGGGCGGCCCGCTAGTGAGCGTCGACGGCCGGGTGCTCACGACGGTCTTCGCGGCGACCGTGGGCAGCACCCCAAGAGGCGGCTACGGGGTGGCCAACGAAACGGTTGCGAGCGTCCTGCGAGAAGCCGCCGAACACGAGCGGGCGGGGGAGCAGGCAGGGACCGGCCAATGCACGAGCGGCTGACGGGAGGGTGAGGCCGCTACGCTGACCGCCATGTCGAAGACGCTCCTGATCGCCGAGAAGCCCTCCGTGGGCCAGGACCTCGCGCGCGTGCTGCCCGGACCGTTCAAGAAAGGCGAGGGCTTCCTCGAGGGGCCCGACCATGTGATCTCCTGGGCCGTGGGGCATCTGGTGCAGTTGGCTGAACCGGAAGCGTATGACGCGAAATACAAGAGCTGGCGCATGGCCGACCTGCCGATCGTCCCGGAGCGATTCAAGCTGGAAGTCCGCGACGAGCGCTCGCGCAAGCAGATGTCGGTGGTCACCAAACAGCTTGGTCGCGACGACGTGGACGAGGTCGTCAACGCGTGCGACGCCGGCCGCGAGGGCGAGCTGATCTTCGCCTACCTGTTCGAGAAGGCCAAAGGCAAGAAGCCGGTCAAACGACTGTGGCTGAACTCGATGACGACCGCTGCGATGAAGAGCGCACTGGCCTCGCTGCGCCCGGCGGAGGAGTTCGAGCTGTTGGAGGAGGCGGCCCGCTCGCGCTCGGAGGCCGACTGGATCGTGGGCATGAACGCCACACGCGCGGCGACGATCCGCCTGCGCAGCTCTTTCGACGGCGCGGTGTCACTCGGCCGGGTGCAGACGCCGACCCTGGCGATCGTGGCCCGCCGCGAGGAGGAGATCAAAGCATTCAAGCCGGAGCCCTACTGGCTGGTCGACGCGACGTTCGCCGCGGAGGGTGCGCTGGCGGGCGAGGAGTCTGCGGCTGGCGCGCGTGTGTACCTGGGTCACTTCCAGGCGCCGGCGGGCAGCCCGGGAACGACGAAAGGCCCGCGGATCGGCACGGAGGCGGAGGCTGAGGCGATCGTCGCAGCGTGCGCGGGCAGGCCGGGGACGATCACGAAGCTCGAGAAGAAAGAGCAGCGCGAGAAAGCGCCGATGCTCTACGACCTGACGACTCTCCAGCGCGAGGCGAACAACCGCTACGGCTTCTCCGCGCGCCGGACGCTGTCGGCGGCCCAGCGTCTCTACGAGGAGCACAAGGCGCTGACCTATCCGCGGACGAACTCGCGCTACCTGCCGAGCGACATGGTCGATGAGATCAAGCCGATCGCGGAGCTGGTGGGCAGCCACTCGGAGTACCGCAAAGGCGCGGAATACGTGACGGGCCTGGACGTGCTGCCGCTGGGGCGGGTGGTCAACGACGAGAAGGTCACCGACCACCACGCGATCATTCCCACGCGTTCCGAGCACAACCTCGAGAAAATGGGCTCGGACGACCGCCGCATCTACGACATGGCCGTGCGCCGTTTCCTGGCTGTGTTCCACCCGGAGGCCGTGTTCGAGAACACGCGCGTGGAGACGACCGTGATGCCCGCAGACGGCGAGCAGGCCAAGGGCCACGTGTTCCGCACCCGCGGCAAGCTGCTGCTGGTGCCGGGCTGGCGCGGCGTCTATGACGAGGTGGCGGCCGATGCGAAGGGTGCGGACACGAAAGCGGACGCCGAGGAGGACGAGGAGACAGATCAGCAGCTGCCGCGCCTGGTCGAGGACGAGCAGGTTCAGACACGTAAGGTGGAGAGCCTGCGCAAGGAAACGAAACCGCCGCGGCGCTACAGCGATGCGTCGCTGCTGGGCGCGATGGAGACGGCGGGCAAGCTGGTCGACGACGACGAGCTGCGCGAGGCGATGAAGGACTCGGGGATCGGCACACCGGCGACACGCGCGGCGATCATCGAGCGGCTGATCACGGTGGGCTACATCGAGCGCGACGGCCGCGCGCTGGTGGCGACGGAGAAGGGCCTGAACGTGATCAGGCTGCTGAACGACCACGCACTCACCTCGCCGAGCCTGACCGGCAGCTGGGAGCAGCGCCTGGGCAAGATCGAGCGTGGCGAGGACTCGCGCAAGAAGTTCATGGGCGACATCGCCGGCTTCGCGCAGGAGACGGTCAAGGAGCTCGACGAGACGCTGAAAGACGTACGCATTCCCCGCGCGCGCCTGGGGCCGTGCCCGGTATGCGGCCACGACATTGTCGAGAACCGCAAGGGCTATTCGTGCTGGGCGCGCGACGATCCAGGCTGCGGCTTCGTGATCTGGAAGTCCAAAGCCGGCAAGACGCTGCCACTCGCGATCGCCAAGGAGCTGATCAAGACCGGTTACACCGTGCAGGCGGTGACGGGCTTTCGCGGCCGCAGCGGGCGCAGCTTCCGCGCCCACCTCGCGCTCAGCCAGACCGAGGAGGGCAAATGGCGTGTGGAGTTCGACGAGCTCTGGGCCAAGGAGGGCGCGAAGCCGCCGGAGGCTGAGGCGGAGGCCACGAGCGAGACCGTCGGGGCCCGCAGCGCCGCCTAGTGTCCTGAATCGAAAATCGTAGGGCGATGCCGATCACGCTGATCACCGGCCCGGCGAACTCGGGCAAGGCGGAGCTGGCGATGGAAGCGGTCCGACGTCACATGGCCCATGGCGCGGACCCGTTGCTGGTGGTGCCGACGCGCGCGGACGCCGATCACTATCTGCGCGAGCTGGCAGGGGATGGCACGGCAATGGGCCTGCGTGTAGAGCGCTTCTCGGGCCTGATCGGCGAGACGGTGCGTCGCGCGGGCATCCGCGAGCCGCTCCTGACAGGCATCGCGCACGACCGCCTCGTGGAGGCGGTGGCGGTGCGTGCGGGCGTGGCGGCGACACCTGGGATGGTGACGGCGCTGGCGGGGCTGATCGCGGAGCTGCAGGTCAGGCGGGTTTCGCCGGCGCGGCTCGGCCAGGCGCTGTCGCAATGGGCCTCCGAGGATGGCCCGCGCCCGGCGCACGCGCAGCTGGGGCGGCTGTTCAGCGACTACCGAGCGACGCTCGAGCGGCTCGGGCGCGTAGACGCCGAACAGCGTGCCGTACGCGCACTGGATCTGCTTCGAGAGCGCCCGGCGCTGTGGGGCGCCACGCCGGTGGTCCTCTACGGCTTCGACGACATGACGCCGCTGCAGCTGGATGCGATCGAGACGTTGGGCAGGGTCGTGGACGCGGAGGTGACGGTCTCGCTGGCGTACGAGCCAGGCCGCGCCGCGTTCGCGGGGCGAGCGGCGAGCTTCCATGCGCTGGCACCGCTCGCGCGTGAGCACCGCTCGCTGCAGGCACGCGCGGAGCACTACGCGCCGCATGCGCGCGAGGCGCTGAGCCACCTCGAGCGCCGACTGTTCGAGCCGTTCGACCCGCAGGCTCGGCGCAGGCAGCCGGGCACGGCACTGCGCCTGCTGGAGGGCGGTGGCGAGCGCGCGGAGCTCGAGCTCGTCGCCCAGGAGATCGTCCGGCTGCTCGAGCAGGGCTGCCCGCCGGAGGAGATCGCGGTGCTCGTGCGTGTCCCGGGCATGGAGCTGGACCTGCTCGAGGAGGTCTTCACGTCCTACGGCGTCCCGTTCACGCTGCAGCGTCGCCGGCCGCTCGGCGACACGGCGATCGGGGCGGCGCTGCTCGGTCTGTTGCGCTGCGTGCCGGGCAACGACGGTGTGGATGCGGGCGAGCTGGGTGACCTGATGGCGTGGCTGCGAGCGCCCGGCCTGCTCGAGCATCCACGGATGGCCGACTGGCTGGAGCTCTCGGCCAGACGTAGAGGGGCGCTGAACGCAACGCAGGCGCGGGCGCTCTGGGAAGCCCGCTACTGGCCCCTGGAGGCGATCGAGCGGCTGACCGAGGCACAGGGGCGCGGCCCAGCCGCCCTGCTCGAGCGGACGGCGCGCGAGCTCTACTGGCTGTTCTGCGCTCCGCGTCGCCGCGTGGCCCCGGTCCTGGAGGATCAGAGTCGCGAGGAGGCGGGTGCGCTGGCGGCTGGGCGGCGCGCGCTCGGGGAGCTGCGCGAGCTCTCACGGATCGCATCCGAGCTGGCGCCCGCCGGCGCCGGTGAGCTCGCGCGGACGCTCGAGCAGGTGGAGATCGCCAGCGGCGAGAACGCCGCGCCCGGGGCAGTGGCTGTGCTCGACCCGCTGGCACTTCGCGCGCGACGCGTGCGGGCGCTGTTCGTGTGCGGCCTGCAGGAGGGCGTGTTCCCGGCGCGAGCACGTCCGCAGCCGCTCTTGGCCGAAGGCGAGCGCCGGCGGCTTGCGGAGGTCTCGGGGCTGCGGCTCGGGGAGCCGGCGGACGCGCTGGCCGCGGAGCGCTATCTGCTGTATGCAGCGGTGTCGCGCCCGCAGGAGCGGCTGTTCCTGAGCTGGCACGCCGCCGATGACGACGGCCAGGCAGCGTCGAGGTCGCTGTTCGTGGACGACGTGTGCGACCTGTTCGCAGCGAGCCTGTCCGAGATGCGCGCGCGCAGGCCGCTGGGCGCGGTCGATGGAATGCCGGTGGACGGCTCAGCGCGGTCGGCCGCGGCCGACCGTGCTCTGCACGACGAGCGCCTGCTGGCAGGGCTGCGCGAGCGCGTCTGGTCGGCCTCCTCGCTGGAGAGCTGGATCGGCTGCCCGACACGCTGGTTCGTGGAGCGGATGCTCAGCCCGGGTGCGCTCGAGCCCGACCCAGAGCCGCTGGCCCGCGGTGCGCTCGCCCACGCGGCACTGCGCGACACGCTCGAGGGCCTGCGTCGCGAGACGGGATCGGCGCGCCTGACGCCGCGCAGTCTCCCGCGTGCGCGTGTCCTGCTTGAGGAGGCGCTCGTGGCCAACGAGCCACAGCACCCGCTGTCGGTGGCGGCTGAGCGGCGCGCGACGGTGCGCAGGCGGCTGCAGGCGGACCTGAATCGCTACCTGGCCCACGCCGCTGCGGCAGAGAGTCCTCTGGAGCCGGAGCACCTCGAGCTTGGGTTCGGCTTCGCGGCAGACGATGCGCGGGGGGAGGAGAGCGACCTGCCGACGCTCGATCTCGGAGGTGGCCTGAGGCTGAGGGGCCGCATCGACCGTGTCGACACGAACGGCGATGGTGACGCAGTCGTCTACGACTACAAGGGCGCGCGTGCGCCCGCGGGCGCACGCTGGCTCAAGGATGCCAACCTGCAGGTGGCGCTCTATATGCGCGGCGTCGAGGAGCTGCTCGGCTCACGCGCCATCGGCGGCTTCTACCAGCCGCTCTCCGGCCAGGATCTGCGCGCGCGGGGCGTGCTCGACGGCGAGGCGGGGTTGGAGCTCGATTGCGTCACCACCGACGTGCTCGACCACGCCGGCGTGCGTGAGCTGCTCGAGCTGGCGGTGGCGCATGCCCGAGAGGCCGCCGGCGAGGCCGGGCGCGGCGAGCTCGCGGCGCGCCCGGAGTCGTGTGCGTTTCGCGGCGGGTGTATGTACCCCACGATCTGCCGACCGGACCATGGCGAGCGCTGAGCGGCGCGTGCCTTTGTCCTCGATCGCTCGCGTGCCAAGCACGCCACGCTCTCTGCGTCCGCGGCACGCTTGCTCAGCGCCCGCCATGGCAATGCGCGTCCCATGCGCGGGGGTGCCATGACACACCTGACGGATGAGCAGGCGGAGGCGGTCGCCCGCCGTGGCGAGCCGCTGCTGCTCTCGGCGGCCGCGGGCAGCGGCAAGACCTCGGTGCTGGTCGAGCGCTTCGTGGCGGCCGTCCGCGTGGACGAGATCGCCCCTGGGAAGATCCTCGCGATCACGTTCACCGAGCGTGCCGCTGGCGAGCTGCGCTCGCGTGTGAGGGCGCGCCTGCTGGAGCTGGGCGACCGCGACGCGGCGCGCGACACCGAGGCGGCGTACGTCGGCACGTTCCACGGCTTCTGCGCACGTCTGCTGCGCGCGCATCCGCTGGCTGTGGGGCTCGACCCCCAGTTCACGATCCTCGAGGAGGGTTTGGCGGGCCGTCTGCGCCAGCAGGCGTTCAAGCAGGCTCTGCGCCAATTCCTGGCGGGCGAGCGTCCAGCTGCGGTCGACATCGCCGCTGCCTACGGCGTGGACCGCGTGAATGCGATCGTCGAACAGGTCTACCAGGAGCTGCGCAGCCGCGGTCAGCGTTTCCCGCGGCTCCCCACGCCGCGGGTTGAGGAGCGCCAGCAGGACGAGCAGCGCCGGCAGACAGACGCGGACGCGCTCGAGGCGTGCGTGCTGTTGGACGAGTTGCTGCAGGCCTACGGCGCAGAATACGAGCAGCTCAAGCGGGGCCGGGGGGCGGTCGACTTCGACGACCTGGAGCTGCTTGCGCGTGAGTTGCTCAGCGAGCACGACGGTGTGCGCCGCGCTTGGTCGGATCGGTTCGAGCTCGTGATGGTCGACGAGTTCCAGGACACCAACGCGCGCCAGCTCGGCATTCTCGAGGCGCTGCAGCGCGAGAACCTGTTCACGGTGGGGGACGAGCTGCAGTCGATCTACGGCTTCAGGCACGCAGACGTCAGCCTGTTCCGGGCGCGTAGGACGGAGCTGGACGCGCGCGGAGGCAGCCTGCAGCTGACACGTAACTTCCGCAGTGCAAGCGGCCTGCTGGACGTCGTGAACGCCACCTTTGGGGAACGCTTCGAGTCCTATACGCCGCTCCTCGCCGGACGCGACGATGCGCCTCTCGCGCCTGCGCCCGCGGGTGCCCCACCGGAGGTGGAGCTGCTGCTGACAAGCGTGAAGGGGTGGGAGGAGCGCGAAGATCTGGCGGCGGCGGTCGCGGAGGGCCTGCCGCACACGCAGCTGTGGCGCCAGGCGGAGGCGCGGCTTCTCGCCCAGCGCGTGGCGGAGCTCGTGGAGGGGGGGCAGGCCCGGGCAGGTGAGGTCGTGGTGCTGCTGCGCGCCGCGGGGGACCTGGAGGTCTTCGAGCGCGCACTGCAGTTGCAGGGTCTGCGCACGCTGGCGGCGGTGGGGGCGTTCTGGGGGCATCAGCAGATCGGCGATCTGCTGGTCTATCTGCGTGCGCTCGCGAACCCGCTGGATGAGGTCGCGCTGTACTCAGCGCTCGCATCGCCGCTGGCGGGCTGCTCGAAGGATTGCCTGGCGCTGCTCGCCGAGGCCGCCCGTCGCGGACGCACGGGGGTTTGGGAGGCAGCCCAGGCGGCTTGTGCGGATCCGGACGGCGAGCTTTCACTCGGCCTGAGCGCCGGCGACCGCGAAGCGCTTTGCGGCTTCTGCTCGCGTTTGCGCGCAGAGCGCGCGGGCGCCTCGCAGCGAACCGTCTCGCAGCTGATCGAGCGGGCGATCGAGGCGAGCGGGTACCGCGAGCGCGTCCTTGCGCTCGACTGGGGAGAGCGGCGCCTTGCCAACGTGCACAAGCTGCTGCGTCTCGCACGCCGCTTCGAGGCGAGCGACGGCCGCAACCTGCGCGCATTCCTCGACCACGTCTCCTATCTCGAGGAGGCCGTGAAGGCCGAGCCGGACGCGCCCGTCGAGGGTGTCGAGCCCGACGCCGTGCGCCTGATGAGCATCCACGCGGCCAAGGGCCTCGAGTTCCCGGTCGTGTGTGTGGCGGATCTCGGTCGTCAGCCGAACATGCAGACGCCGGACCTGCTCGTGGACGGAGCGCGGATAGGTCTGCGGCTGGTCGGCCTCGAGGGCGGCGGCTCGCGCGCGGCGCTCGAATACGAGGAGCTCTGCAGCGAGCGTCGCGCACGCGAAGCACAGGAGGAGGACCGGATCCTCTACGTGGCGATGACCCGCGCGCGCGAGCGCATGCTGCTCAGCGGCGCTGTGGACTTCGAGCGCTGGCCCACCGCACGTCAGGCCTCGACGGCGATCTCCTGGCTCGCTCCCGCGCTCGCCGGCGACTTGCCCGAGCTCGCTCTCTCGGGCGCGCCGGGGCCGTACGAGCTCCCGATCGCCGGCGCGCTCGCGACGGCCACGACGGTCCGCTGCCTGCTCAGCTCGCCCGCCACAGCGGGAGCGGTCCTCGACCTGGAGCGTCTCGCGCGGACAGCGGACGCCGCTGCGATCCCTGCGCGCGAAGATTGGATGGACGGCGAGCAGCTTTCGCTGCTTGCGCAAGATGTGCCGGCCCGCCCTGCGGCTCGTGCGGAATCAGAGATCGCCGTCACACCGGCGAGGCTCAGCTACACCTCGTTGACAGAGCTCGAGCGCTGCGGCTACCGCTACTACCTGGAACGCGTGGTCGGCCTACCCGAGGATCGTGCTGCCGCGCGTGGCGAGCGTGGCGCTGGAGGCCTCGACGCGCGTGCGCGGGGAACGTTGATCCACCGCCTTCTGGAGACGCTCGACTTCGCCCGGCCTGGTGCGCTGGGACGCGAGCAGGTGACGCAGGCCGCCGGCGAGCTGGGGATGCGCGTCAGCGAGCTCGAGCGCGAGGAGATCGCGGCGCTGATCGAGGACGCGCGCGCGGCCTCGCCGGCGGCGCGCGTGGCGAGCGCGACGAGTGTGCGCCGCGAGCATCCATTCGCGTTCTCGCTGGCGGACGATCAGCCCCTGATCAGCGGCGTGATCGACCTGCTCGCAACCGAGCGCGACGGCAGCGCGTTGGTGCTCGACTACAAGAGCGACAGGGTCGGCGCGGATACCGAGCTGGGCGAGCTGGTGGATCGCGAGTATGGCGTTCAGCGCCTGTTGTATGCACTTGCCGTCCTGCGCAACGGTGCTCCGGCGGTGGAGATCGTCCACTGGTTCCTGGAGCGCCCAAACGACTGGGTGGCGGCGCGCTTTCAGGCCGGGGACCAGGCCACGCTCGAGAGGCAGGCCCGCGCGCACGTGTCCGCGGCCGCGCGACGTGGCTTCGCGGTCAGTCCCGCTCCGCATCGAGCGCTCTGCTTGACCTGCCCGGGGAGAACGGGCCTCTGCTCATGGGACGAGGCGCACACGCTGCGCGAGGACCCGCCGCTCCAGCAGGTGGGTGAGCAGACTGCGCGCAAGCTCTTCTGAGCCGGCTCGCCGCTGCGGTTTCGGCCGCTCGAAGAATCCCATACGCACCTGCTTCGCAGCGCCCCAGCACTGCTACGATTTCCGCTCCGCCTCAGGTGCCCGCCTGCCTGCGCCACGGTGGGTATGCCCGCAAAGTGGTCTGCCCATCCATCTGCGCGGGATGCACCGTCCCAAGGGAGCACTTCCATGAATCCGCACAACATGCAGCCGCCAAAGGCCGTCGGACTCTACGACCCTCGCTTTGAGCATGACGCGTGCGGCGTGGGCATGGTCGCGCGCCTGGACAACACGCCCACGCACGAGGTGGTCACCCGGGCACTGACGGCGCTGGAGAACCTCGAGCACCGTGGCGCCACCGGCGCAGACCCGTGCACGGGCGACGGCGCGGGGATCCTCATGCAGATGCCGCACGAGCTGATGCGCGCAGTTGTCGAGTTCGAGCTGCCGCCGCCGGGCGAGTACGGGGTGCTGATGTGCTTCCTGCCGACCGACGACGGCGCCCGGCGCAAGCTGGAGGCGCTGCTCGAGCGCGCCGTGCTCGGTGAGGGCCAGCGCCTGCTGGGCTGGCGCGACGTGCCGATCGACGAGCAGCACACCGGAGAGGTGGCGGCCGCCTGCCGGCCGGTCATCCGCCAGCTGTTCGTAGGTGTTGGCGACGCTCAGAAAGGCGACCAGGATGCGTTCGAGCGCAAGCTCTACGTGATCCGTCGGATCAGCGATCTCACAGCCACCGAGCCCGGTCTGTACGTGACATCGAGCTCCTCGCGCACGATCAACTACAAGGGCATGCTGATCAGCTACCAGCTGGGTTTGTTCTACGAGGACCTGCGCGACGAGCGCTGCAAGAGCGCCCTGGCGCTCGTGCACTCGCGCTTCTCGACAAACACCTTCCCCAGCTGGGAGCTCGCGCACCCATACCGGGTGATCTGCCACAACGGGGAGATCAACACGATGATGGGCAACGTCAACTGGATGCGCGCGCGGGAGTCGGAGCTGCGCAGCGAGCTCTTCGGCGATGACCTCGAGAAGATCCTGCCCGTAGTCACCCCGGGCAACTCCGACTCGGCAACCTTCGACAACGTCCTGGAGCTGCTGATCCTGGCAGGCCGCTCGCTGCCGCACGCGGCGATGATGATGATCCCCGAGGCCTTCCGTGACCGCGATGACCTGCCGGACTACCTGAAGGGCTTCTACGCCTATCACTCCTGCCTCATGGAGCCATGGGACGGCCCCGCGGCGGTTGCTTTTACCGACGGCCGCGTGGTGGGCGCGACGCTCGACCGTAACGGGCTTCGCCCCGGCCGCTGGGTGGAGACGACGGATGGGCACGTCGTGCTCGGCTCGGAGTCCGGCCTGCTGGACGTCCCGCCCGAGCAGATCCGGCGTCTGGGGCGCCTGCAGCCGGGCAAGCTGTTCCTCGTCGACCTCGAGCGCGGATGCATCGTCGAGGACGACGAGGTCAAGCGCGAAGTGGCCACACGCAAGCCTTACGGTGAGTGGTACGCACGCAACGCGGTGCCGTTCGGCGACCTGCCGCCCTCCGAGCAGGTGACGCTCTCAAACCAGCCGCTGCACCTTCGCCAGCGCGCTTTTGGCTACTCCCAGGAGGACCTGCGGGTGCTGCTCACGCCGATGGCGGTGGACGGCGCGGAGCCCGTCGGCTCGATGGGCAACGACGTCTCGCTGGCCGTGCTCTCCGACCAGTCGCCGCCACTGTTCTCTTACTTCAAGCAGCTGTTCGCGCAGGTCACCAACCCACCGATCGACCCGCTTCGCGAGGAAATCGTGATGAGCCTGGCGACGACACTGGGCAACGAGCGCAACCTCTTCGACGAGACCCCCGAGCACGCTCACAAGCTGCTACTCGACCAGCCGATCCTGCTCAACCGCGAGCTCGAGACGTTGCGCCACGTCGACCACGACGTGTATGCAGCGCGGACAATCGACATCACCTGGCCGATCGCTGAGGGCCCCGAGGGTATGGCCGCGGCGATCGAGCGTATCTGCCGCCAGGCGCGCGAAGCGATCTCCGAAGGCGTCAACATCATCATCCTCTCCGACCGCCAGTTGGGCCCGCGCCGCGCGCCAATCCCCTCGCTGCTGGCGGTGGCGGCGGTCCACCACCACCTCGTGCTCGAGGGCACGCGCCTGCGCGCAGGGATCATCGTCGAGTCGGGCGAGCCTCGCGAGGTCCACCACTTCGCCACGCTGATCGGCTTCGGCGCGAGCGCGATCAACCCCTACCTGTTGCTCGAGACACTCGACACGCTGGTGCTCGAAGGCCGCGTGGCGCGCACCGGCGCCGACGGCACGGTGAGCGCAATCGGCGCGGAGGACGCGGCACAGAACGTGGTCAAAGCGATCGGCAAAGGCCTCTTGAAGACGATCTCCAAGATGGGCATCTCGACGATCCAGTCCTACCGCGGGGCGCAGATCTTCGAGGCGGTGGGTCTGGAGAAGGGGCTGATCGACACGCACTTCACCTACACCGCTTCACGCATCGGCGGCGTCGGCCTGGAGGTGCTCGCCGACGAGGCGCTCGAGCGCCACGCGCGCGCCTATCCGGCTCCGGCAGACGAGCTGCTGCCCGTCGGCGGCGTCTACGCCTGGCGGCGTGACGGCGAGCACCACATGTGGAACCCCGAGACGATCGCGCTCATTCAACAGGCGGTGCGAGGCGCCAACGGCAACGTCGGCGCTGCGCTGAAGGGCGACCGCGAGGCCTACGAGGCGGTCCGCGAGAGCCCGGCGTTCGAGACCTATCGCGAGTACGCACGCGCTGTCAACGAGGAGGCGGCGCGCAAAGCGACGTTGCGCGGTCTGCTGCGGATCAGTGGTGAGGACGACGCCGACGCCCAGGCGGCGATCCCGCTGGAGGAAGTCGAGCCGGCGAGCGAGATCGTCAAGCGCTTCTGCACGGGCGCGATGAGCCTGGGCTCGATCTCGCGCGAGGCGCACGAGACGCTCGCGATCGCGATGAACCGATTGGGCGGACGCTCGAACACGGGCGAGGGCGGTGAGGACCCCTCGCGCTTCACCCCTGACGAGAACGGCGACCGCCGCCGCTCGGCGATCAAGCAGGTCGCCTCGGGGCGCTTCGGCGTGACGATCCACTACCTCGTCAACGCTGATGAGCTGCAGATCAAGATGGCCCAGGGCGCCAAGCCCGGCGAGGGCGGCCAGCTGCCGGGGCACAAGGTCGACGCATACATCGGCTCGATCCGCCACACCACCCCGGGCGTGGGGCTGATCTCGCCTCCGCCGCACCACGACATCTACTCGATCGAGGACCTCAAGCAGCTGATCTACGACCTGCGCTGCGCCAACCCCAAAGCGCAGGTCTCGGTCAAGCTCGTCTCCGAGGTCGGTGTGGGCACGATCGCAGCGGGCGTCTCCAAGGCAAACGCCGACCGGGTGCTGATCGCAGGCCACGACGGCGGCACCGGTGCCTCGCCGCTGTCCTCGATCCAGGCCGCCGGCATCCCATGGGAGATCGGCCTCGCGGAGACCCAGCAGACGCTGCTGCTCAACAACCTGCGCTCGCGCATCATCGTGCAGACGGACGGGCAGCTGAAGACCGGGCGCGACGTGGTGATCGCGGCGATGCTCGGCGCCGATGAGATGGGCTTCTCGACCGCGCCGCTGATCTCCACCGGCTGCATCATGATGCGCGCGTGCCACCTGAACACGTGCCCAGTGGGAATCGCAACGCAGGACCCGGAGCTGCGAAAGCGCTTCAAAGGCACGCCCGAGCACGTCGTCAACTTCTTCTTCTTCGTGGCCGAGGAGGTTCGCGAGATCCTCGCGTCGATCGGGCTGCACTCTCTCGATGAGGCGATCGGCCGCGTCGACCTGCTGGGCGTCGGCAGCGCCGTCGAGCACTGGAAGGCGAGAGGCGTCGACCTGACCCACCTGCTCACCCACATCGAGCTGGGCGGGGAGGGACCGGAACATCCGCGCCGGCGCGTGAGCTCGCCCCCGCAGGTGCTCGACGACGCACTGGACTGGGAGCTCGTGAAGCTCTCCGAGCCGGCGATCGAGCATGGCGAGCGGGTCGAGGCGCGGATGGCGATCCGCAACCGCAACCGCTGCGTCGGCGGGATCCTCTCCAGCCACATCGCGCAGCGTCACGGCGAGGAGGGCCTGCCGGAGCACACGATCGACGTGAGCTTCGAAGGCTCCGCGGGGCAGAGCTTCGGCGGATGGCTGGCGCCCGGGGTGACCTTCGCGCTACGCGGCGACGCTCAGGACTACGCCGGCAAGGGCCTCTCTGGCGGAGTCTTCGCGATCCGCCCGCGCGAGGGTATGGGCGAGCACTTCAAGGCGGAGGAGAACGTGATCGTCGGCAACACGGTGCTCTACGGCGCGACCGCCGGCCGCGCGTTCTTCCGCGGCCTTGCGGGCGAGCGCTTCGCCGTACGCAACTCCGGCGCGTGGACGGTCGTCGAGGGGATCGGCGATCACGGCTGTGAGTACATGACCGGTGGACGTGTGGTCGTGCTGGGGCCGACGGGGCGAAACTTCGCCGCGGGCATGAGCGGCGGCGTTGCTTACGTGCTCGACGAGGACCGCAAGTTCCACACCCGTTGCAACATGGGCATGGTCGGATTCGACGAGATCTCCGCGGCCGACGCGATCGAGCTGCGGGCGATGATCGAAGAGCACCTGCGGCGCACCGACTCCCCGGTTGCGGCGCGTGTGCTCGAGAAATGGAGCGAACTGCTCGGCAGCAAGGCGTTCGTGAAGGTGATGCCGCACGACTACAAGCGCGTGCTGCGGGAGCTCGCCGAAGAAGAAGCGCAGGCGGCGAGCACCGCCGGGAACGGAGTTCCAGCCGATCAATCAGGCGCGCTGCGCCCCCTGGATGCGGTGGGCGAGGGGGCACACGGCCCGGAGGGCTGGGTCGGCTGATGGGCAAGCTCGGGGGCTTCCTGAAAATCGAGCGCCACGGGATCCCGCAACGGGATCCGGTCGAGCGGATCGAGGACTACCACGAGTTCCTCGTCACGCGCCCGGTCGCGGAGCTGCGTGAGCAGGGAGCCCGCTGCATGGACTGTGGCGTGCCCTTCTGCCACAACGGGTGTCCGCTGGGGAACCTGATCCCCGACTGGAACGACCTCGTCTACCAGGATCGCTTCCAGGATGCGATCGCACAGCTGCACGCGACGAACAACTTCCCCGAGTTCACCGGGCGCCTATGTCCCGCGCCGTGCGAGGCGGCATGTGTCCTGGAGATCCGCGAGGGCGACGCGGTCTCGATCAAACAGATCGAGAACTCGATCGTCAACCGAGCGTGGGAGGAGGGCTGGATCGTTCCACAGCCGCCACGCCGCGATCGCGAAACAGGCAACTCGGTGGCGGTCGTTGGCTCGGGACCGGCCGGCATGGCCGCGGCACAGCAGCTGCGCCGGGCGGGCCACCGCGTGACGCTCTTCGAGCGCGACGAGTCGATCGGCGGGCTCGTGCGCTTCGGTGTGCCCGACTTCAAGATCGAGAAGACGATCGTGCAGCGCCGTGCGGAGCAGTTGATCGCGGAGGGTGTGGAGATCCGCTGTGGCGTGGAGGTCGGTAGCGACGTGAGCGTGCAGGAGCTGCGCGAGGGCTTCGACGCGGTCGTGCTGGCGACGGGATCGCGTGTGCCGCGAGACCTGGCGGTGCCCGGCAGAGACCTCGACGGGGTCCACTTCGCGATGGAGTACCTCTACCAGCGCAATCGCTGGGTCGCGCGGCAGGCTGGAACCACACCCAGCCTGGAGCCGACGGTGGCGCAGCCGCCGATCGCCCGGGAGATCAGCGCCGCCGGCAAGGACGTCGTCGTGATCGGCGGCGGCGACACGGGCGCCGACTGCGTCGGCAACGCGCTGCGCGAGCGTGCACGCTCGGTCGTGCAGCTGGAGCTCCTGGCGGAGCCGCCGGAGCACCGGATCGACAAACTGACCCCGTGGCCGCAGTGGCCGTTGAAGTACCGGCTCAGCTACGCGATGGAGGAGGCCCGCGAGCTGGGCATCGGCGAGCAGGACTTCTCCGTCACGACCGTCGCCTTCAGCGACGATGGCGAGGGCTCGGTGGCCGGCCTGCGCGTCGCGCAGGCCGAGGCGCAGCCGCCTTTTGCACCGATTGCGGACAGCGAGCGCGAGCTGCCCGCGCAGCTGGTACTGCTGGCGATGGGCTTCCTTCATCCCGAGCAGGAGCTGCTCGACCAGCTCGGCGTGGAGAAGGACGGCCGCGGAAACGTTCGCGCGGTCAAGCCCTACACGACCTCCGTGGACGGCGTGTTCGCCGCCGGCGACGCGCGCCGGGGTCAGTCGCTGATCGTGTGGGCGATCAACGAGGGCCGCCAGTGCGCGCGCATGGTCGACCGCTACCTCGCCAACCGCCGACACTCGAGCGACCGCAGCCTGGCGTTCGCGCAGGATGACGGACTCGCCGGCCACGCCGATGCGGACAGTGGCCCCGAGGGGCCGCCGCAGCACGTTGGCCCGGGCGTGGGCGCTCCGGAAGCCTAGCCCGGCGCGCGCTCAGGCCCAAACGCGATATATCCATCGGCGGATGCCGACGTTCTGCCGCCACAACCGCTTCATCGAGCGCTGCCCGATCTGCAGCAAGACGCTCGCCGCCGCCGCGGCCGAAAAGTCGGCGACGAAACCGAGGCGCTCCCCGACCAAAGGCGCGCCGGGGCGCCCGCGCCACCCGCGGCTGCGCGCCGGCGGCAAGGAGGTGCGTGTCAAGCGCGAGCGCCGCGCCGGCGACGACGGCTATCGCTCAGATCTGCTCCCCGGGCTGCGCGCATCGGGCGACGCCGAGGCGCTGGCGCAGGAGATCGCGTTCGCGCACGGGCGTCTGCTGGCGCTCGAGACGGAGCCCCCCGACCTCTACGGAGAGGTGCTCGCGCTGGCCGGGGAGGACATCGAGCGGGCGACGTGGATGTGCTTCCTGACCGCCTATCTCTCGCCGCTGG
>DATBZG010000149.1:0-3855 GCA_036513335.1 Solirubrobacteraceae bacterium
CGACGCGATCACTGTCGGCGATCTTCCCGTGCTGTTCCGGGCAGCTGCCGCAAGCGCGCACCGCTGGGAGCGCGATCCGCCGCTTGGAGACGTGTGGCATGCGGCACGCAACGTCGCCGAACGAGTTAAGAGTGATGTGCATAACGGCCAGGAGCTGGCGTCGGTACTCGACGCAGCGGGCGGCGAGGCCACAGAGTTCCTGAACGAGAGTCGGCGAGTGCACCCTTTTCTCGCTTCTCCGGCGGGATGCTCACTTCCAGCGCTGCCGGCCGTCATCGCGTTCGCCGAGTTGCTAGAGGGATTCGCGTCGGTAGGTCGCCGATTGCGTTGAGCTCGGGACAAGCGCCACCGTCCGGCGGATCTTTGACGGCGCCAGCCGGACTCAGTTGCGGTCGGGCAACGGTAAGAGATCAAGCAAAGATCAAGCAAACGCGGAAAACAGTCGTCACCAGCGATCACCAACGAACACGCAAACCCTTGTTTTATCGGCATTCGCGCCCTGCCGACACCATCCACCAAGCCCCAGACCGCCTTTGCAAGCAGGAGGTCACCGGTTCGATCCCGGTTGGCTCCATAGGTGAATGACCTGCAAATCTGCGGGTTTGGGCTTCGCGCCGAGTCGTCGAGAGTGCTCTTGGGGGGCCTGCGTGGGGCATGTTGGTGCTATTGCCGGTCCTAAGCTGCCGCCTTCAGACGCCCACTATCCCTCGTCGTCGAAGGGGACATCGACCGAGAGATGCTCGAAGTCCCAGGCAGCGTTAGTGGTCTCCGTCGTCGCGGGTGCGTGCCAACAACACGATTGAGTTTTACGGTGCGAACCCGCTGGCTCCGCGAAGGCGCGTCCGCTTGACGGTGAGGGGTCAGGCGTGCAGTGGTGCGCGTACGCCCTCGAGAGTCGCATCAAGGACTTGCAACCCGGCTTCGAGCTCATCGAGCTGGGGTCTGGAATGGATCACGCGGCGCAGAGCCCCGGCCAGTGGGCCATATCCGGCTCGGTCTAGTTGCGTCGGTAGCTCCTGCCTCGCGAGCGGAAAGACTCGTGTCTGAAGCAGCAGTCCGCGTGCCGCCGTCGTGAGCATCGCGCGGAGCTGTTCGTGCGCCGCGTCCTGGTCGCCCATCTGGATGAGGCGCTCGACCTCGCTGCGATGCACACCCAGACTCTCAAGCTTGCGCTCGGCGTCCGGCCACAGGCCCATTTCGGCGATCAGGCTCGCGCCCTCGCGTAGTGGGCCCGTGTCGTGCAGGATGCAACCGCAGCGCAGCGTCCACTGGGCGAAGTCGTCTCCCTCGATCAGGCGGCTGCGGAACCGCGCGGCGCTTGTGGCTACTACGTCCACGTCCCCAGGCAGGTCGCTTACGTCCGGGCGTCGACCTATGACGTGGTAGTCGAGATCGCTGATTGCCGTGCGTCGCTTGCGGGCCGTCGAGCCCGTCAGGGCGAAGCCGGAAGCCCCGAGCGCGATCGCTCGACTCATCACGGTGGCCGTGATTGCCCGCTGCTCAGTCGTCTGGTAGCGCCCTGCGCGATCGAGGTCTTCGCGCATTCGCTGAGCCCACTCGGCATCGGTTGGCTCCTCGGAGAGTCCCAGAGCGCTCACTCTCCCGCCTCCGCCGCTTCTACAAGTCCTTCGACTTGGACGACTAGATCCTCCAGCCCGCCGTTAAGTTCGGGTTCCTCGCCCTCATACCAGATGTCCTTTCTGGCTTGATTGAGGATCCGTAGGGCAGGCCCGTAGTCCTCGGCGAGCACTCCTTTTGTGTGCATCTCGGTGGCCGCGTCCGCCTTCAGTCCGTGGTGCCTCTTTGTGTCGATCTCGTTCTGGTCGGCAAGGGCGACCACTGCCGCCTCGCCCGCATAGAACAGGGCATTGACGGCATCGTTGAGACGCTCCGCCATCACTGCGTTCTGCGCGGCGTCGAGATGTCGCGAGCGAGCAGGCGCTTGTCCTTCGGCGACATGCCTTCAAGCGTAGACCCCGACGCGGCCGTGAGCGCCCGTAATTCGGATGCCTTCCAAGACGTCCCTGCGACCGAGCCAAGGGAGCCCTGGCTCGGAGAGCTGCTGCTCGATCCCGGTTGGCTCCAATCGCGAAGTGCCTGCATAGAGGGATGTTTATTCGGCGGGAATCATCTGGCATAGCTGGTGATCGGCGGTGATCTGAGCGTCCCGTTCGCGCTGTCATGACAGCGCCCGCGCGAGGTCGCCGCTGCGCACGACCTCGACGCCGCCGAGCCCGAGCCAGCTGGCCAGCGCGTGCAGCTGTTCGCGGAGCGCGCCGGCGGTCTCGGGCGGCGCGGCCGGCTCGCCGTGTGCCGCCTGCACGCGCAGCACCCCCGCCTCGCGGTCCGCCTTCAGGTCTACGCGCGCGACCAGCCGCTCGCCGAGCAGGAACGGCAGCACGTAGTAGCCATGCACGCGCTTGGGCTTGGGGACGTAGATCTCGATGCGATAGCGGAAGTCGAAGATGCGCTCAGTGCGGTCGCGATTCCACACGAGCGAGTCAAACGGCCCGACCAGCGCACACGCGTCGACGCGCCGCGGGACGTTTGCGGCCGGGTGAAGATAGCCCGGCGTGCGCCAACCCTCGACCGACACGGGCAGCAGCTCGCCTGCCTCGACCAGCTCGGCGGTGCGAGCGCGCGCCTCGGTCGTCGGCAAGCGGAAGTAATCGCGCAGGTCGCGCTCGGCCGCGACGCCAAGTGCTCGCGCCGCGATGCGCAACAGCTCGCGCTGGGCGTCCTCGGCCGAGGGCGTCGGCAGCGCCAGCACCGCGCGCGGGAGCACGCGCTCGGGCAGGTCGTACAGCCGCTCGAAGCGGCGTCGCCGTGCCGAGGTCAGCCGTCCGCTCCAGAACAGGAACTCGAGCGCGCGCTTGATGTCCGACCAGTCCCACCACGGGCCCGTCCGCCGCGGCGCCTCGTCGGCGGCCAGTTCGGACGCCGAGATCGGGCCGCGCTCGCGGACGTCCTCGACGAGCCTCTCGAGTAGCTCCGGCCGCTCGCGGCTGATGCGCTGCATGCCTCCCCAGGCGTCGGCGCTGGCGCGCTCCATGCGCCAGCGCAGCAGCGGGTACAGCTCGACCGGCAGCAGCGACGCCTCGTGCCCCCAGTACTCGAACAGGCGCCGCGGCGCGTAGTACGCCGCGCGGTCGAGCACGACGGTGTCGTAGGCGCCGAGGCGCGAGAACAGCGGCAGGTAGTGAGCGCGCACGAGCACGTTGACGGAGTCGATCTGCACGAGCCCGATGCGCTGCAGCACGCGCCGCAGCGCGTGTCCACCGACCGGGCCGGTGGCGCGCGGGCCGCCGAAGCCCTGCGCCGCGACGGCGACCCGGCGGGCCTCGGCGGCTGACAGTCGCTCCCGTGACGCCATGGGTTCAGCCTACGGGCGGCTGCACCCGTCTGGCCTACTGAACGATCAGCTTGTCCCCCGTGCCTCGCCTTCGTGACGAAGTCTGACCCGACTACGCATTGCTAACCAAATGACGTTCTACGACTCGCGGCGATACAGAGTTGGTGCAGCCAGTCCCACGACGCCGATGATCAGCAGCGCCAGCGGCCAGCCGACGACGCCAGTGCTCGGGGCACGACCGGACTCGAGCCGAGTGATTTGGGCGCTCACACTGATGAGGAACGCAAGTAGCCCGAAGCCACCGACATAGCCCAGCCCACGAGCGTGTATGCGTGAGCCCACCCACACCAGCCCTAGCGACAAGATCAGCAGGTACACGTCCCAGCCAAAGTGCTGAAGCCCATTCGTATGTATCGCAAAGAGGCCAGATGGGATATGCGGGCTGGATGAGGCGTGGTGAGCGCTCGATGGCACGCGAGAGCTGGATAGGTGGCGCGCCCCGG
>DATBZG010000150.1:0-21191 GCA_036513335.1 Solirubrobacteraceae bacterium
CTGTCAGGGCGCCGAAAGCGAAGCCGCCAACACCGACGCCTGGTTCGCGGCATTCGCGCCCGCCCTGGATCCCAAGATCGTCGTCTGCGTGATGCTCGTCAAAGACGGCGCCGGCGGGGACACAGCCGCGCCCATCGCACGGGAAGTCATCGAAGCGGCGCTGCAGGGGGAATGACGGCGCAAGCGGTGCTTTTCGACTTCGCGGGCACGCTGTTCATGCCCCAACCGGCAGCGCGACAGGTGGCGCTCGCCGCCGACGCGCTCGACCTGGATCTCGCGCCCAGCGAGTGCGAACGTCTCGCCCAGCAGTTCCTGCGGGTCGGCATGCCGGGCGGCCCGTACCCGACCTCCGTCCCCGGGGAGCTTGCGGAGATCTATGGGCAGCGTGACCTCAGCCCTGAAGCCCACCGCGCCGCCTACGTGGGATTGATGTCGACCGTGTCGGCGCCGGCGGGACTCGCGGGGGCGGTCTACGACCAGATCCGCCTACCGGATGGATGGATCGCCTACAGCGACACATACGAGACGATCAACGCGCTGGCCGAGCGCGGCCTGCGGATGGGCCTCGTGAGCAACGTCGGCTTCGACCTAAGGCCGATTCTCGAGGCCCACGGCCTCGGTCAGCTCGCACGCAACGCGACTCTGTCCTTCGAGCAACACGTAGCCAAGCCCTCACCCGAGATCTTCAGGCATGCGCTCGAGATCATGGACAGCCGGGCGCAGGACACATTGATGGTGGGTGACCATCAGCTCGACGACGGTGGCGGCGCTGCACTGGGGATCCACACTCTGATCCTGCCGATGTCCCCGCCGGGCGCCAGTCACGGCCTCAGCCGCGTGCTCGAGGTCGTGACGCGGAACTAGACGTCGAGGATGGCCGAGGCCGATTCTGAGGGGTCTTCGGGGTTCGCGATCTTGAGTTCGAGTGGCCGGTTTTCGAGTGAGGCGGTCTGGATCTTGTAGAGCAACAGCGCGCCCTGCGGGCCGAAGTCATCGGCGACCGTTCCCAGTTTGGGGACCTGGTTTTTGGAACCTACGATGCCCTGACGGTAGGCGTACTCGTTGGCTCCACCGAGCGCGAGTGGCGTGTAGGTGTTGTTCTGGGTGTCGGTGATCGTGAAGTCGCTGGCGTCCAGGTGCGGGGAGTTGCTGATGTTGTAGACCTGGACGAACACGCCGAACCACTCTTCCCCGGGTTCCAGTTTGGCTTCGCCGGCGCTGAGGCCCTGTAGGTAGGCGGCGTCTTCGTGGTTGAACGGGTTCAGCTGCCGTGAGATCTGGACCTCGTAGAGGAGCGGCCCGACGTTCAGGTATGGGGCTGCCTTCCCGGCTTCACCGGCGTAGGTGCCGGAGGTGACCTTGGTGTGCGAGTCACCGCACGCGCTGAGGGCGAAGACGGCGAGCACGGCGAGCGTCAGAAGGGGGAGCTTGCGCAGGCGGCTGAACATGCGACGCGGCAGTCTATCCGCCGGCGACCGTGACGCGCCGGCTAACCCGGTCGGCCTCGGCGCGAGCGTCCTCCCCGCCCTCGAGAATGTCCCGTAGCCGGAACATCGCTCGCTGGCCCTTGCGCCTCGTCCAGCCACGCCCGCCGAGGCCCTCCATCAGCTTGTCCGAGAGCGTCACCGGCACGGTCTCCAACGTGAAGCGCACGCGTGTGGACCCCGCCGCCGCAGGGTCCAGCTCGTATACGCCGAGCGTGCGGATGCGGTTGTTCTTGCCCATGCGGCCGACCTCCACGATCCGATGCGGACGCTCGATCTCGGCGAACGTCACATCCGCCCAGCTGAAGCGGTTACGCGGCGCCTTCACACGAAAGCGCGCGCCTGCCCCCCTGCCCACCGAGTCGATCCTCGTGAGATGCCACTCAACGAGGTAGTGATCGGTGAACTGCGGGTGGTTGGCGATGTCCTGGAGGTAGTCGAAGACCTCCTCGCGGGGAGCTGAGATCACGACTGATACGGAAACCGGGTCCACGGCGAGCGCAAGTCTAATGGCCGCAGCCGCGGGGCCGCGGGGCCGCGGCCTCGCGACTAGGCCGCGCGGGCCATGAGGCGAACAGCGTGACCGCGCTCGAAGTGGCTGACGATCTCGCTGGCTAGTGGAGACTCGCGCCGAGCCGGGCGACAGAGCTCGCAGACGATCCGTTGCTGACCGTCCGCGTAAACGTGGATCTGCTCGCCGGTGAGCGGCGTGCGCCCACAGTCGACGCAGCAGTTTCGGGCAGCCTCCAGGGCACCGAGGCCGCGGCGCAGGAGCCCTCGCTCGAGCTGCTCCACATGTGATGAGTAGAAGGCCATGTGCTCTCGTTTTCGTCGCCCACGCGTGGCCTCCTGCAGCTACAACATCTGTCCCAGGACGCCGTCTCACGGGGCTGCAGCGGTCGCTGGCGGCGCCGTCGCGAAGCCGCGGTTCAGGCCGCCGCCAGTTTGAACGTCAGGGCCGGCGGGTAAGCCCATGATCACCACCGAGACCTCCCGAAGCGGGACCTCGGTGAGAATCCGAATCCACCTCCAGATACGGCTATTCAGAACTATGGACCAGCTTGACAATCTTGTTATGATCGCCACGAGATTCCCTCGACCCGAGGGACGGCCCCCCCGGCAGCGACGGCCAGCAGCTACACGTAGGGAGGAGCGCAAGATGGACTCAGTCACTTCGGGCACAGTCGTCGGAGCAGGCTCGTTCAGCTGCGAGCACTGTGGCTACATGCTCACGCTCGAAGGCCCCGACGCGCTGAGCGCGTGCCCAGGCTGTGGCGGGCAGGACTTCGTGCGCGCCTCGCTGTTCGGAGCCGAGCGCATCATCGCGGGAGACACCGAGGCGGGCACCGCCGAGCCGAACAACGGCGAGCTCGTCCAGCCCCCAGCCCCCGGCCGCGAGGAGCGGCTTGCGAAGGCGCGTGCGCAGATCGATCAGCCGGGCGAGTACCTCTGCTACGAAGATGGTGGCGAGCTGCGCACGGTTGCACTGACGCGTGAGTGGACGCGCGTCGGGCGGAGCCTGGCGGCGGATGTGCGCTTCGATGACCCCACGGTCTCGCGGCGCCACGCGCTGATCGTGCGCCACCCCGACGGCGTGCGCGTGCTGGATGACCGCAGCCTCAACGGAGTGTTCGTCAACGGCTCACGCGTTGACGGCAAGGCCCTCAGCGACGGCGACGAGATCATCATCGGTCGCTATCGGCTGTCGTTCCTGAGCGTGGCGGAGACGGAAGAGGGGCTCGCCAGCGAACCCCGAACATCCTCGCTGCATACCATCGGCTGAGCTCTCTTCGCGCGAGGTCTGACGCACCGGCCGACCAGCCTGCACCGGCGCGCGCCCGCGCGTAGTATCGCCTGACGATGGCCCAAACGATCGCTGTGCTCTCGCAGAAGGGCGGCACCGGCAAGACGACAACGGTGCGTACGCTCACGGATGTCCTGCGCCGCGGCGGCATCCGCACGCTCGCCGTGGACCTCGATCCTCAGGGCAACCTGTCCGACTACTTTGACCTGCCGACAGACGTCGAGCCCACGATCGCCGACGTGCTGACGGGACGCAGCTCGGCCGCGAAGGCGATCCACGGGGACATCATCCCCGCCAACCTCAGCCTTGCGGAGGCGGAGCTCATGCTCGGCGGCAAGATGGGCCGCGAGCTCACGCTGAGGCGCGCACTGGCAAAGGTGAGCGACGAGTACGAGATCATCCTGATCGACTGCCCGCCGTCGCTGGGACTGCTGACGGTCAATGCTCTGGTGGCGGCCGACCGTGCGCTGATCACCGCCGAGGCCCAGTACTTCGCACTGCAGGGCGTGGAGCAGGCGATGGAGGTGGTCGAGCTCGCCCGCGACAGCCTCAACCCCAACCTGTCGCTTCTCGGCGTGCTGCTGAACCTTGCCGACATGCGTACCGTGCACTCACGCGAGGCTCTGGAGTCGCTGAAGGAGCGCTTCGGCGATCAGGTATTCGACTCGGTGATCCGCGCCTCAATCGCCTACGCCGAGTCGGCCGAGCGGGCACGGTCGATCCTCGATCACCGTCCCGACCTCGGCGCCGACTACCTGGCGGTGGCGCGTGAGCTGCTCGGGCGTCTGGACGGCTTCGACGGCGCCCGCAAACGCGTCGCGAAGCTCGCTCAGAGCGCCGCCACGTAGGCTCCCTGCGGCTCGAAGGGCGCGCGCTGCAGCGTCGCCCACCCGTCGATCAGCGGCCGCAGCGCCTCTGCGACGGCGCCTGTCTGCTCGTAGAAGCACCACACGAGCACCGTCGGACCGGCCCCGGAGATCGTCGCGCCCAACGCCCCCAACTCGCGCGAGCGTTCCGCCAGCTCCATCGAGCGCGGGAAAAGCCCCGCGCGTGCTTGCTGGTGCAGCCGGTCGTGCAGGCCACGGGCTAGCAGATCCCAGTCGCCCCTGGCCAGCCCGAGCGTCAGCAGCGCCGCGTGGGCCACGTTGAAAACCGCGTCCTGCATCTGCACCTCGGACGGCAGCGCCGCGCGCGCCGCCCGCGTGTTCACGGCCTGCTCGGGCACCACCGCGAGCGCCTCCAGGCCGGTCGGGGGATCGAAGCGCGTCGCCTGACCGTCCGCGCAGATCACGAACCCGCCGTACAGCGACGCTGCCGCATTGTCGGGATGACCCTCCATCTCGCTCGCGTGCGTGAGCAGGTCGGCGTCCAGCTCGAACAAGTGGTCGGCCGCCATCAGCCCCGCCACCACCGCCGCCGCACTCGAGCCCAGCCCCCCCGACAGCGGTATCTGCGAGCGGATCCTGAACGTGAAGTCATCCGCCGGATGTAGGCGCTCGAAGGCGCGAACGCACAGGTTCTCGCGCCCCCTGGCGATCGGCAGCTCCGTCTCGATCGCGAACTCGCCCGTCTCCGCCACCTCCACCTCCAGCGTCAGCGCCAGCGCGGCGGCCATGCAGTCGAACCCTGGGCCCAGGTTGGCCGATGATGCGGGCACGCGCACGAGGCGGCTACGTATCACCCAACACCGCTTCCTCGATCGCCTCCGTCTCAGCCGCGCATGAGATCATGCGGCCGTCGTTGTTGGCGATCGCCGTCTCGGGGTCCTTGAGGCCGCGACCGGTGAGCACGCACACGACCTGCTCGGCCCCGTCCGCGCCGTACTTCAGCAGACCGGCCACCGACGCCGCGGAGGCCGGCTCGCAGAACATACCTTCCTTGGAGGCCAGCAGGCGGTAGGCGTCGAGGATCTCTGTGTCGCTGACGACGCGAATCGCGCCCCGTGACTCGGTCGCTGCCGCCATCGCGTCCTCCCAGCGGACGGGATTTCCGATCCTGATCGCGCTCGCCACCGTTTCTGGGTGCTCGATGACTTTGCCCTCCACCAGTGGCGCCGCCCCCTCAGCCTGGAAACCGAACATTTTCGGCGAGGAGCCCATCTCACGAAAACCGCGCCAGTAGGACGTGATGTTGCCGGCGTTGCCCACCGGGATGCAAAGCGCTTCCAGTCCGCCTTCCAGCCCCTCGTGGATCTCGAACGCAGCGGTCTTCTGGCCTTCGATCCGGTAGTTGTTGACGGAGTTGACGAGCACAATCGGGTGCGTGTCCGTCAGCTCGCGCACGAGCGTCAGCGCCTCGTCGAAGTTGCCCTTCAAGGAGATCACACGCGCGCCGTGCATCAGCGTCTGGGCCATCTTGCCCTGAGCGATCTTGCCCTCCGGCACGATCACCGCACAGGTGATGCCCGCGCGCGCCGCATACGCCGCCGCGCTCGCCGCGGTGTTGCCCGTGGAGGCGCAGATGACCGCCTTGGCGCCGTCGCGCACGGCCGCGGAGACGGCACACGTCATCCCCCGGTCCTTGAACGACCCCGTGGGGTTGGCGCCCTCGAGCTTCAGGCGCACGGTGGCGCCGACCAGCTCCGAGAGTATGGGGGCGCGCAGGAGCGGCGTCGAGCCCTCCTGCAGGCTCACGAGCGGATCGCCCGGCGCGAACGGCAGACGCTCGCGGTAGCGCTCGATCAGCGGCACGTGCGCTCCTGTGGGCGGGATGCCTTCGACGCGAGGGACCTTGACGCTCGCGTCGCTGTCGTAGCTCATACGAACTCCTCTTCGATCACGCGGATTGTTCTGGGAGTCGAGCGTAGGAACTCGAAGTCGCCGAGCCGCTCGATCGCCTCCCCCAACCGGGACTCGAGCACGGGATGCGTGATCATCACGAGGCGCGCGTGCTCGCCCATCCCCCGCTGCACCACGGACTTGATCGACACGCCGTGCTCGCCCAGGACCTTCGTCACAGAGGCGAGCACGCCCGGCTCATCGGCCACGTCCAGGTGCAGGTAGAAGGCGCTCTCGACATCCTCGATCAGCGGCAGCGCCAGCGGCGGCGCGGGCGGGCGAGCGCCCCCGGTCATCACGCTCACCACGTCGCCCAGCACCGCGCTGGCCGTCTGGCGTCCACCGGCACCGGGCCCGGAGAGCGTGATCTCGGTGATCGGCTCGGATTCCAGCGTGACCGCGTTGAACGGGCCCGACACGCCGGCCAGCGGGTGCCCCGCGTAGAGAAACGCCGGGTGCACGCGGACCGACAGCCCACCGTGGCGGCGCTCGGCGGTCCCGATCAGCTTCAGGCCCAGGCCCAGCTCGCGCGCGAACTCCATGTCGTCGGTGTGCAGGTGCTCGATGCCCTCGTAGTGCACGTCGTTCAGATGCACGGGCGTGCCGAACGCCAGCCGCGCGAGGATCGCCATCTTCGCGGCCGCGTCGCGACCGCTGACGTCGTCGCTGGGGTCCGCCTCCGCGTAGCCGATCCGCTGCGCCTCCGTGAGCGCCTCCGCGTAGGAGGAGCCGGCGGCCATCTCCGTGAGGATGAAGTTCGTCGTGCCGTTGACGATCCCGTGGATACGCTCGATCGGCGTCGCCGACAGCGACTCCTCGAGAACGCGCACGACCGGAACCACGCCCGCGACGGCCGCCTCGAAGCGCAGACGCACGCCGTGCTCGCGGGCGGTCTCGAACAGCTCCTCGCCGTGCTGGGAGAGCAGTTGCTTGTTGGCGCTCACCACGTCCATCCCGGCGCGCATCGCTGTCAACAGGTATTCGCGCGCCGGCTCGATCCCCCCGATCAGCTCCACCAGCAGATCGGCGCCCGCCATGATCTCCTCGAAGTTGCCGCGCGAGCGCGTGAGGATGCCGCTGATCACCGGCCGCTGGCCGTTGAAGCGTGCGATCTCATCAGCCCGTTCCTCCAGTAGCACCGCGAACGCGGCGCCGACCGTTCCGTGGCCGAGCAGGCCGACGCGGAACAGCGGCGCGTCGCCCGCGCCGTCGGAGGCCTGCTCGCTAGCGGACATCGCGTGCGGTCAGATCCTCGTAGCTCTCGCGCCTGACGACGACACGCGCGTCGCCGTCCTTGCAGAAGATCACCGGCGGACGCGGGACGCCGTTGTAGTTGTTGGCCATCGCGTGGCCGTACGCACCCGTGGCCGGGGTCACGATCACGTCGCCAGGCCGCGGATCGTCAAGCACCGCGTTGCGCACGATCACGTCGCCCGACTCGCAGTGCTTGCCCGCGAGCACGCACTCCATGGAGCCGCCGAAGCGGTCCGCGACGTGCGCTTCGTAGGGCGCGCCGTAGAGCATCGGGCGCATGTTGTCGGACATGCCGCCATCGACGGCGACCCACCGCGAGACGTTCTGCTTGACGCTCTCCACCGTGTACAGCGTCACAGCCGCGTTTGCGCACAGCGCCCGGCCCGGCTCGAGCAGCAAGCGCGTCTCAGCGCCGATCCCATGCTCGTTGGCAGCCTCGACGATCGCCGCCACGTAGTCCTCGATCGCAGGCGGAGCCTGTTGCTTCTCGGTGTACTGCACGCCCAGCCCACCGCCCAGGTCCCAGACAGAGAACCCACCCATCGCCTCGCCGAGGCCGGCGAGCTCGCCGACCTCGCGCCGGAACGGCTCGAGGCCCAGCAGCTGCGAACCGATGTGCGCATGCAGGCCCTGCAGCGACACACCCTCGAGCGAGCTCAGCTTCGAGATCGCCTCGCCCGCGTCAGCCATGTCGAAGCCGAACTTCGAGTTGGCCTGGCCGGTTGAGATCTTCTCGTGCGTCTCGCCGCTGACATCGGGCGTCACGCGCACGAGCACCGGCTGCCCACCGCTGCGATCGCCCAGCGCACCATCGGCCACCAGCCGCTCGAGGCGCTCGATCTCATCGAAGTTGTCCACCACGATCAGGCCCACCCGGTGGCGCAGCGCCATGCGCAGCTCCGCGTCTGACTTGGCGTTTCCGTGTACGACGATCCGCTCGGGGCGAAAGCCCGCCTCTAGTGCCAGGTGCAGCTCACCGCCAGAGGCAACGTCGCACCACAGGCCCTCGCTCGCGAACAGCGCCAGCACCGCCGTGCACGGGAACGCCTTGGACGCGAACACGACCTGCAGATCTGCGTGACCGGTGTCACGACCGGCCTGCACGAACGCCCGCGCGCGGGCGCGGAGGTCCTCCTCGGCGACGATGTACGCAGGCGTGCCGAACTCGCGCGCGAGCTCGATCGTGTCGCAGCCGCCGACCTCCAGACGGCCGCGCTCATTGAGCCGGCTGCCCAGAGGGAACGCCGCGGAGAGGCTCGTCCCGGTGACCATGGCCGGTGATTATCGCGTGCTGCGCAGGAAAGCCGGGACAGGCGCCCTCCTCGGCGACGGCACCCTCGCGAAAAACGCCCGAGAGTGCAGGGGTTTGTGGGATCTGTGAGGTAGATGCCTTTAGGGCAGCCGTATCTCGGTCTGCGACAATCACCACATGGCTCCCAAGCGCTCGAACTTCGGCAAGGACACAGGTCTGCAGGCCCGGATGCTGCTGACGATGTTCCTGCTCGGCCTCGTCTACGTCGTCTTCATCGGCGTGCTGTTCGCTGCCGGCGCGGGCGCCGGGCTGATCGTCGTCGTCGCGCTCGTGCTACTGCTCATCCAGTTCTTCGGCTCGGACAAGATCGCGATGGCCACGCTCGGCGTCAAAGAGGTGTCTGCCGCGGAAGAGCCCGAGCTGCACGGGATCATCGAGCGGCTGTGCGTGCAGGCCGACCTGCCCAAGCCGAAAGTGGCAGTGATCGAGACCTCGATGCCGAATGCCTGTGCGATGGGCAAATCGAAGAAGGACACCACCGTCTGCGCAACCCGCGGGATCCTCCAGCTGCTCTCCCCCGCGGAGCTCGAAGGGGTGATGGCGCACGAGCTCACGCACGTGATCAACCGCGACGTGATGGTTATGACGCTGGCAAGCTTCTTCGCCACCCTGGCCTCGCTAATCGCGCAGTTCGCGCTGTTCTTCGGCGGGGGTTTCGGCGGCGGCTACGGCCGCGGTCGCGACGAGGAGGAGGACATCATGATCGTCCTGCTCGTCTCCGTAGTCGTCTATGCGATCTCGTTCCTGCTGCTTCGGGCGCTCTCGCGCTACCGCGAGTTCGCGGCCGACCGCGGCTCGGCGGTGCTGACCGGTCGACCCAGCGCGCTGGCCTCAGCGCTGCTGAAGATCAGCGGCACGATCGAGCGCGTGCCGACACAGGACCTGCGCAAGGCGGAAGGCATGAGCGCGTTCTTCATCATCCCGGCGCGCACGAAGAAATCGTTGATGAACATCTTCGCCGACCACCCGCCGCTGGAGCAGCGCCTCGCCGCGCTGGAGCGGCTGGAGTCCCAGCTTCAGAGCGCCGCCTGAGAAGTGGGCCTACGCGACATCCTCACCGGCCGCCACACGGTCAAGGGCCCTGCGCCGGATCATCTGTTCGCGATCTCCACCGCCTACGTCACGTTGCAGGCCGAGCACCAGATCGAACCGGCGGGCGAGGCGGCGATCGTCTTTCAGGCGCTCGCGACGAGCGAGTTCGAAAGCACCCTGCGCGACATGGAAGCGGTGGTCACCGCCACCGGCGGCGAGAGCGGCACGAAGGTCTCCACCCAGGACGACACCTACGGCTACCGTTGGATGGTCCTGCACAACCCTGACGGCGCGCCGAGCGTGGAAGACCTCGCCGTGGGCATCAACGCCGTCTCCGGCTCGATCGAGACGGCCGGCTACGGCGAGCGGCTGCTGTGTGCCGTGTTCGCGTTCCTCGACGCGCGCAAGCGGCGCGTGTACTTCATCTACAACTACAAGCGCGGCTACTGGTACCCGTTCGTCCCGGCGCCCGGGCAGAGCTCAGAGCAACGCGACACCGAGCGCGAGCTGCAGATCAAGGCGCAGATGGCCTCGGAAATGCCGATCGAGCCGGAACTGGAGCGCTGGTTCCCCCTATGGGGAATCCCGATCTGAGGCCGCTCCGTTGCTCAGTCCGGGATGAGGCCCTCGCCGGTGAACTCGCGGCCGGCCTCCTCGAAGCTGAAGTCGCCGGGCGGAAGGATCACGTCCGAGCCCTCGAGCTCGTCGTCGCCGAGCAGCTCACCGTGTGCGCGCACGTAGTCGAGAAGCGCCGCGAACGCGTCGGCGAAGCCATCTTCACTGCCGCTGTCCACGATCGCCAGCGCCTTGCCGCGCAGCTCTTCCATTTGCTCCGCGTCGCTGTCGGATAGGCGGTACTGGCCCTCGCCCGAGATGCGGGCGATCACGCCTGCTCACCGCTCTCGCTCGGCTGGCTCGGGGCGGGCGCCTGTGCTGCCTCAGGAGCCGAGATCTGCGGCGCATCCGCGGGAGCGCCAGCGCCCGATCCCAATTCGGCCTTCATCTTCTCGAGCTCGCTGTCCACGGCCGGCTGGCTGGATAGCTGCTTGAGCTGGCGATCGATGTCATCTTCCCCTGAGCCAAGCTGACCGATGTCTTCGAAGGTGCCCGCGGCTTCAAGCTCGGAAACGGCGTCCGCACGCGCCTTCATGTTTTCGGTCTTGTCGACCGCACGCTGCATCGCCAGCCCGACGTCGGCCATCTGCTCGCCCACGCCCGTGGCCGCCTCGGAGATCCTCACCTGGGCCTCGGCGGCCGAGTACTGGGCCTTGATGACCTCCTTCTTGGTGCGGAACGCTTCGATCTTCGCGCGCAGTTTCTGCTCGGAGTCCGTCAGCTTCTGCTGCTGGTCTTCGAGTTCGGTTACCTGCGTGTCGAGACCCTGCAGCTCCGTCTGAGCGACGTTCTTGCGTTCCAGCGCGGTCCTGGCGAGGTCCTCCTGCCCGGCCGCCACAGCCTGGCGCGCCTGCGTGTCAAGCTTGACCACGCTCTGCTGCAGCGAGCTCTCCTGCATCTGCAGGCGCTTCTTGGCGGTCACCACGTCGGCGATGCCCTTCTTGACGTTCTGCAGCTGTTCGACCTGCTTCTGGTAGCTGTAATCCAGCGTCTCGGCCGGATCTTCCGCCCGATCGAGCAGTTTCGAGACCTTCGCCTTCACCACCGTGGACATACGCCCGGTCAAGCCGGCCATCTGATCCTCCTATTGCTTTTCACGAAGCGACCGGCCTGAGTCGGCCAACGGCTTCAAGCCTAGCCGACCGGCGGCGCGCTCAGAGCCGGATGCGCTACGAGCGGGGTGCGCTCAGAGCCCGACGGGGTGGCGAACCACGAATCCCGCGTTCGTCTGGCGCAGCGGACGCCAGCGGGGACCCTCGAGGTTGGCGGGGTCTTCCGCGGGGCTCGTGTCTAGGCGCAGCCCCGCCACCGTCATGTAGGCGTGGCCGCCGTTGGCGAAGATCGTCACCCAGCGCCCGTCTCCCTTCGCGCCCCATCCCTCGAATTCGGACGAGTCCTCGGGTGAGGCGAGCAGTGCTGCGCCGTGCAAGGCGAAGGACACGGTGCCCGAGCAGTCGTAACCGGGGGAGATAAACGAACCGTGGCCGCCGCCGTAGATGTAGGGCAGCCCGATTACCTCGTTGCCGGCCCAGATGATCTCCTGGATGGCGGCCGGCGCGCCCTCGGGGGCGGCTGCGAGACCGTCGACGAAGCGCGCTGTCGTGCCGGGCACGAGCAGCTCCGGGCGCTGCGTGGGGCCTTTCTCGGTGGTCATGCCTTCGCCGATCGTCAGTTCGTCGGGGATCGTCGTCGGCAGTGCTTCGGTCGATTCACCGGCCACAGCGACGGCGCCACCGGTGCTGATCGCGGGGCTGCTGGCCGCGGTGCCGGTCGTGGTGCTCGTCGGCGGCGTGAAGGGTACGACTTCGCCGGTCGTCGTCTTCTCGTAGACGGGGCCCTTGTAAGTGATCTTGGAGGTCTTGGCGGTCACCGGAGCGTGCACCGTCGGGACCGTCGCGGTCGGCTTTGCCGTCGTCGGTTCCGCCGCCGTCACCCCGCCGTTGCCATTGGCAAGAGCGGTCGCTGCGCAGATCGCCGAGACGATCAGGCTGCACAGCATCACAGCAAGGCTACGTACCCACAAAGCACAACCTCTTTCTTCGGCCTGCGGGGTTAGCTGACGGGCTAGCGCTGAAAGAGACTGCGCTTCTCACGGACAAACCGCGGGATTCGCCCCAACAACCTGGGTCCCCCGTTCCTTGACACCTGGTCAAGGACTCGGCATTTCGCGGCGCACGCTAGCAGAGTGCAATGACAGTTGCGCGCGTTGAACACGTTTTCGCAGGTTTCCCCGCAAATACCGAGCTTTCAGCGCCTACTCCGACACGGCAGGTAGTGTGCGCCCATGCGCGCCCGCTCCCCCAAGCAGCTGGCAGCCGTGATCGCCCTGAGCGTCCTTGGGCTATGCGGCTGCGGCAAGGGATCGACGCTGCAGGCGTCCGGGGGCAACCCGGCGCAGAAGCTGGCGCCGGTGGCCGCGCAGGGAGCCGTCAGCGTGGTCACGCGCAACACCACGCGCCTCGGCGGTGGCGACGTCGCCACGGACGCAGCCGGCGTTGCGCGTGCCGTCTATCCCGCGTTGACGGCGGCAACGCGCCCGGAGGTGGTCGTGCTCGTCAACGATCACGACTGGCTGCCCGCGCTCGTCGCCTCCGTCCTCTCCAGCGCACCCGCAGGCGCGCCGATCCTGTTCAGCGAAGGCAACGACCTGCCGACGGTCACCCGCCAGACGTTGGAAGCGCTGCACCCGGTGGGAGCGCCGGCGCTGGGCGGCGTCCAGGTGATTCGGATCGGCACCTCCGCCCCCGTACCCGACGGGTACCTCACCCGGACTGTGTCGCTTGGGGTTCCGAGCGACACTGCCGTGAGCGTCGAGCAGCTGCTCGTCTCGCTCGACCACGGCGTCGACCCCAACCAGGTGATCGTGCTCGCCGCCAACGACCCCGAAGCGATCGCGATGCCCGCCGCGGGCCTCGCAGCTGAGAGCGGCGCCCCGATCCTGTTCGTGACCCGCTCGCGCGTGCCGGTGCCCACGTTCAACGCGCTCGCGCACCTGCACAAACCCTCGCTCTACGTCATCGACCCCTCGAGCATCGGACCGATCACGCTGACGGAGCTCCGTCACTACGGCCACGTGACCTTCCTTACCAGCGCGCGCCCCCCCAGCGCGGGGGACGCCGCAGTTCAGAACGCGATCGAAGTGGCGCGCTTCACCAACGGCACGTTCGGCTGGGGCGTGAAAGAACCGGGACACGGCCTCGTGTTCGCGAATGCCGGCAGGCCATTCGACGCGCCCGCTGCGGCGCTGCTGTCCGCGACCGGTGATTACGGGCCGCTGCTGCTGCTGGCCTCCGCGCACCAGCTCCCGTCGGCACTCGTCGGCTACCTGTCGGACATCCAGCCCGCCTATACCAGCGCTCCGGAGTTCCAGCCGGTGCGCGGCGTCTACAATCACGGCTGGCTGATCGGCGACGAACTGGCGGTCTCGGCTGTGATCCAGGCCGAAATCGACACGCTCTTGGAGATCAGCTCCCGCAGCCAGACCTCAGAAGAATCGTCGGTCTCCCAAGTCGAATAGGGGCAACATTGAGCCAAGCCGAGGATCCCCGCCGTGTCGAGCGAAAGACGAGCACCAACGAGGTGACCGTCGAGGACGTGCGCCAGCTGATGGGCGCCTCCACGCCCCATTTTGCGCTGCAGCTGCGCAACCGCATCGCCAAACTGATCGAGGGACTGCCCTCCGTGCATCCCGCGCGCGTGGAAGGCGAGCGGGAGATCGCGCGCTTGCAGCGACTCGGCTTCGACGGCGAGACCCGCGGCGAGGGCGCCGCAGAGGGCGAGCGTCCGCTGCCTTCGCTGAAACTCGCCGCCGGCGCCCCTGTCGAGCCCTGAGACGGCGCCCGTCCAGCTCGCGCGCCTGAATCGGCCCCTCGAGGGTCTATCTACCGGCGGCGAAGTTGCGCTCGCGACGGGCATCCGCGAAGCGGGCCCGCAGCAGTTTGAACAGGATCGCGAACAGCGCCACGTCTACGGGCAGCAGACCGATCGTCAGTGCCCGCGGCGGCGAGACGAACGCCGCCACGATCAGGACCACCGCCGTGTGGAACACGATCACCGGCAGTAGAGACAGGATCAGCGTGTGCGAGCGGTAGCCGCCGCGGTGCTCGCGCAGCGCCACCTCAACCGTGCCGATCAGGACCGCCCCGACGCCCGCAAGGAGCGTCGGGCCACCGGCCGCGAAGCCGTGGCGCGAGCGGCTCAGACCGATCACGGTGGCGATCGCACCGACCAGGATGAGCAGCTCAGAGAGCGGAAGCGGGTGCCACGGCGCCTGCGGGCGCTCAGCCGCGGCGCCGGCCCCTCGGGCAGCGCCCGGAGCGCGAGCGGCAGGTGGCGCAACGACGGCGCTGCGCCTGGGAGCGCTCTTGCCGGCGCGGGCCCCCGAGCGCGCCGGACGCCGCTTGCGCGAACGGCTGTCGTGCTTTGCCACGGCGTTAGTAGCGAGACCGGAGTTCACTGCGCCGCATCGCCGTCGATCGTAGCGCCTATCCTGCGTCGGGTGTCAACGACTCCCTCCGCCCAGGAGTCCATGCCAACGCCCCTGCCGGCGGGCATTCCGGACAGCAGACTGCCGGGCCCCTTCCCGGTCGGTGAGTACGCGGCGGCGCTGCGCACGCAGCTGCGCTCCTTCGCGCGCGTGCAGCTGATGGGCGAGATCGTAAACCTGCGCCCTTCGCGGGCGCGGGTGTACTTCGAGCTGCGCGACGCCACCGGCGCCGTGCCCTGTGCCGCCTGGCGTCAGGACTGGGATCAGATGATCGCGCGCGCGGGCGCTCCGCAGGAGGGCATGCAGCTGGTGGTGGGCGGCGGGTGTGACTACTACCCCGGCAGCGCCACCTCATCGCCCGGGTTCTCCTTCAACGTGATCGAGCTGCGGCTGGCCGGCGACGGCGACCTCCTCGCGCGGATCGAGCGGCTGCGCAGGCAGCTCGACGCAGAGGGGCTGCTCGAGCGCCAGAAGCTCCTGTCGAGGCCGGTGCTGCCGCGCACGATCGGCGTCATCACCGGCGAGGGCGGCAAGGCTCGCGACGACGTCCTCGCCGCGCTGGCGCGGCGAGGCTGGGCGGGACGCCTCGTATGGGGCTTCGCGCCCGTGCAGGATCGCCACGCAGCGCCGGCGATCGTCCGCGCGCTGGGTGACCTCACGGCGGTGGGTGGCGTGGACGTGGCGATCGTGGCACGCGGCGGCGGCTCGCTCGCCGATCTTCTGTGCTTCTGCGACGAGACCCTCTGCCGGACGGTGGCGCTGCTCGGCGTACCGGTGATCGCCTCCGTCGGGCACCACACCGATCGCACGCTGCTGGACGACGTGGCGGCGGTCAGCTGCTCGACGCCCACGCACGCCGCCGAGGAGGCGGTGCGGGTGGACTGCGCCCGCGCCCGCGCCGAGCAGGCGGCCGCTGCCGCGCGTCTGCGAGAGCACGGACGGCGCGCCGTGCTCTCCAGGGCGCGCACCCTCGTGACGCTCTCCCGCGCGCCGTCCGCGCACCTCGAGCGCCAGCGCGCTCGCCTGCATCAGCAGCTGCGCGAGATCCGCGCCGGCTCGCGCAGACGCGTGGAGTCGGAGCGGCGCCTCACCGAACGCCGTGCGGTGGTGTTGCAGCGAAAGGCCGCCTCATCGGTGCTCGACTGCCGCGAGCGACGCCCGCGGGAGCTGGCGCAGCTGGCGCTCGCGCTCGCCGGCCACGATCCACAGCGCACGCTCGAGCGGGGCTACGTGCTGGCGCAATCGCGTAGCGGCGAGCCAGTCGTGGATGCCGCAGGCGCGCGCGAGGCCGGGGAGCTGCGGCTGCGCTTCGCCGATGGATCGCTTCCTGCGAGGATCCTCGAGCAATGAGCGTCGCGCGATGAGCGGGCCGAGCGAGAACGCCGCCACGGCGCCCGCCCAGCCGCAGAGCTATGAGGCGGCCGCCGCACGCGTGGAGGAGATCATCCGCCGCCTGGACTCCGGCGAGGCGAGCCTCGACGAGACGCTCGCGTTGGTCAGCGAGGGCAAGACGCTGATCGAGCTTTGCGCCAGCCAGCTCGCCGCCGTCGGCGATGCGCTCGAGGAGCTGCGCCTGGACGAGCTCGTCAGCCGGCTCGAACACGAGGCCGGCGGATGAGCGAATGGCGCCCGCGCCGATGAGCACCTGGGACATGCTCGCTGGATTGGAGCTCGAGGTCGAGGACTACCTGCTCGAGCCGCTGCAGGCGAACGTGTCGAGCGACTTCGAACGCAAGAGCACCGTCATCCACCTGCGCGGCGCCGGCGAGGAGGGCCTCGGCGAAGACGTCACCTACGACGCCGTCGATCACGACATCCTGCAGGCCGCCGGTCCGAGCCTGCCGCTGTCCGGGCGCTTCACGCTGGGCTCCTTCTGCGCGCACCTGAGCGAGCTCGAGCTGTTCCCCGAGCCACCGCAACGCGAGGTCTCCAGTCGCTACCGCGTCTGGGCATACGAGTCGGCGGCGCTCGATCTGGCGCTGCGCCAGGCCGGCAGCACGCTGCACGGGGCGCTCGGGCGCACGCCACAGCCAGTGGCGTTCGTCGTCTCGCTGCGACTCGGCGAGCCGCCCTCGATGGATCCGCTGCGCGAGCGCCTGGACGCCTATCCGACGCTCCACTTCAAGCTCGACCCGACGAGCTCCTGGGACGAGCAGCTGATCGCACAGCTGGTTGCGACGGGCGCGGTGGACTCCGTGGACTTCAAGGGCTACTACCACGGCTCGATCGTCGATCAACCCGCGGACCCGGCCCTCTACCGCCGCGTCGTCGAGGCCTTCCCCAACGCGTGGATCGAGGACCCTGCGCTGACCCCCGAGACCGACGCCGTGCTCGCCGAGCACCGGGACCGCTTCTCCTGGGATGCGCCGATCCACTCGATCGAGGACATCCAGGCACTGAAGTACACGCCCCGGATGGTCAACATCAAGCCCTCGCGCCTGGGCGGGCTGCGCAACCTGCTCGACGCCTACGACTACTGCGCCGAGCGTGGCATCGGCAACTACGGCGGCGGCCAGTTCGAGCTGGGCGTCGGGCGCGGGCAGAACCAGTACCTGGCCTCGCTGTTCCACGCGGACGCACCGAACGACGTCGCGCCCACCGGCTTCAACCTGCCCACACCGCCCGCCGGGCTGCCGAGCAGCCCGCTCGCTCCCGCCCCCAGCGCGCTGGGCTTCGGCTGGGGCTGACATAGCCCGTGCCCGCGCGGCGCCGCGACGCGAGCGCAACTTCCGTGCCACGATTCGGTTTCCCAACGCATAGCCGATAACGTCGGGGGCCGCCGGTCGGGGCGTCATCCCAGCCCCGCCCAGACGAGCGCGATTCTGCGCGAAGGAGTTGTTCGGAGTCTTGGCGAGCACAGGCACGCACAAGCGATCGAGGTTCATTGCCGTGGCAGCGCTCACGCTGCTGGCGTGCCTGCTGGCCGCGCGCGCCGTCCCGGCGAACGCTGCCAACGCCGGCGGCACGCAGGCGGCCGACACGACCTCCGGTTCCCACAGCGGCGGCTCCTCCAGCAAGAGCAGCGCCAAAGCCGTCTCCCCGCACGTGATGAGCGTGCGCATCACGAGCGTCAGCTGCGTGCCCGCCGTGCGTTGCAGCGGCAACCCGCACCAGGTCTCCACGCACGGCACCCTGCTGCTGAGCGGAGTCGGGCTGAAGTCCGGGATGGTCGTCGCCTTCCCCCACTCCACCAACGCGCGCATCAGCCGCTTCCAGTCAGCCCCGGTGGGCCACCTGCGCACGAGCCCAGCCGGTCTCGTCCTGACCGTCCCCGACGCCGCGCACTCCGGTCACATCATGGTTCTTCTCGGAGGCGGGCGCTACACGAGCTCCTACGGGCCGATCTCCGTCTACAAGCACGCGCTGCACCCGCCTCCCGCTCCAATCGTGAGCGCACCGACAACCGCTGTCGCCGCCAGCGGAACCGCCTTCGAAGGCCAGGGCATGTGGATCTGGTACGTGAGCAAGTCCGACTCCGGCAGCGTCGCCTCGATCGTCGCCCAGGCACACGCGGCGGGCGTGACGACGCTGTTCATCAAGAGCTCAGACGGCCCCAGCAACTACTGGAGTCAGTTCTCGGCGCAGCTCGTCGCCGAACTGCACGCCAACGGGCTGAAAGTGTGCGCGTGGCAGTTCGTCTACGGCAGCGAACCGGCCGGCGAGGCCAACCTCGGCGCCGAGGCTGTGGCCAACGGCGCCGACTGCCTGGCGATCGACGCCGAGGGCGAATATGAAGGCCGCTATGCGGCCGCGCAGACCTACATCGATGACCTGCGCGCAAAAATCGGCCCGAGCTACCCGCTCGGCCTCGCCTCCTTCCCCTACGTCTATGACCACCCCTCCTTCCCGTACTCGGTGTTCCTCGGGCCGGGCGGCGCCCAGTACAACGCGCCGCAGATGTACTGGAAAGACATCGGCCAGTCGGTCGACACCGTCTACGCCAACACCTACATCGCCAACCGGGTCTACGGGCGCCCGATCTTCCCGCTGGGACAGACCTACGGAGGCGTCTCTTCCGCGGAACTGCTGCGCTTTCGCGAGGAGGCCGTCGACTACGGCGCCCCCGGCACGTCCTTCTGGGACTGGCAGGAAAGCGGCAACGTCGACTGGACCACGCTCGCCACACCGCTCGCGCCGCTGGCCAGCGTCACTCCCAACACCGGATACCCCGAACTGAAGAGCGCCAACAAGGACGACGAGGTGCTGTGGATGCAGGAGCACCTCGCGGCGGCGATCCCCACCCAGGAAACCAGCGGCGTGTTCAGCGCAGCCACCGTCACGAACGTCGAGGCGTTCCAGACGGCGCACGCGATCGCCCCCACCGGCGTGGTGGAAGCAGCGACGTGGACCGCGCTGCTTGCGCTGACACCCGTGGCCGTGGACTGGACCGGGACCGGGCCGAAAGACTGATTCGCGAGCGTCAGCCTGGAGGAAGCTGCAGGCGGTGCGAACGGGCGATCTGCTCGGACATGCGCTCACCCACGCCAACCTCCTCGGCGACGTCGCTCCACCGAGCTACGACCGCGACGACGTCCGCAAGGATCGCCTCGGCGCGGCCGCGCGTCAGGCCCGCGACGGTTGCGACCGCCCGCAGGTCGGCGACGGTGAAACCGTCGCGCTTGCCGTTGATCGACATCTGGTGGCTGTCCAGCCACAGGTTGCCGGGCCTCCACGCCCAGATCACGTCGTAGGCGGGAGCCAGCGACCACGCGCCCTCGCGGTCCATCAGGAAGGCGATGTTCTTGACGTGATCGTCCTGGTTGCGCGCGACGACGTTGAAGACCATGCGCCTGAACTGCTGCTCGACCACGGGCGTCCCGAGGCCCAGCCGCCGGATCAGCAGCAGCACCTGCTCGTAGCTGTATGTGCCCGGCTCGTTGTAGCTGACGTGCTCCAGCGCGCCGACCGTTTGCATGTGCAGCTTGCGGCCGCCGTCGGGCCGGTCGAAGCGGCGGGTCATGAAGTGCCTACGGCCGTGCTCCTCCAGCAGCCGGCACTCGGTCATCTCGATGCCGGCGGTGCGCGCCATTCTCGAGTACGCGTACTCGACGGCCCCCCACCCCTCCGGGTCGGCGAGCCCGTGGTCACCCGCGTGCGAGACGCCATCAAACTTCAACAGCCAGTGCCGGAAACCCTCGCCGACGGCGACCTGCCCCGAGCGCACCTGGCCGGTGGCGTCGTTGTAGGTGATGAACGCCTTCGGGCGCGCGCCGCCCGCAGAGCTGCCGATTGCAAGGATCGCCTTCATCGCCTCCTCCTCCGGGTTCTCGCTCAGCTCGGCCACGAACTGCGCGCGCTCGGCGAGCACCTCGCCGGCGAGGCGCACGAGCGCATCGACCTCGAGATCCTCGCCCGCCGGCACCTCAGGCTCGCGCGCCGGCTGGAACTCCAGCGCCCCGATACCGCGCGTGCCGACGTAGCAGAGGCGCTGAACCACGTCGAAGCTCGACTGATCGCGTCCCTGCGAGGCCAGCCACGCGTCGATGAGCGCCGTGCCCCAGCGATCGGGCAAGGAATCGGCCAGCAGTCCGGGGAGACCGCTGAAGGCGTCCTGCGGCAGCCCGGGGAAGCTGTAGGGCTGGGCGCGAAGCGGCATCCGCACCGGTGCGAGCTGGATACCGCTGCGGACGAACGCCGGGTCGTACTGGAACGTCGCGTAGCGTCCGGGAGCCTCGATCGACACCGCCGCGATACGTGCTCCCCACAGCGTCACCGCCGCGACGGTCATGGAACCCCGCCCCGCCCCGCGTCCCGCCCATCGCCATCGGGCTCATCGCCCCACGTCCACGGCCTCTCACCGGACTCGCCGGCTGACCGCCCCCGGCCGCTGGCGCGCCGGCGCACGTGGCGCTGCTCGCGTTCCAGCTGCGCGATCGGGAGCACGATCGACTCGGGCACCGCCGCGTCGATCGCGCCGAGCAGCCCCAGCGTGCGCAGCAGCTTGACCATCGAGGTCATCTGCACCGACTCCCCCCGCTCCGCGCGCTGCACGGTGGCCTGGCCGAGTCCCGCCTCAGCGGCCATCTCAGCCTGCGTCCAGTTGCGCTCGAGCCGGTGTCGGGCGAGCCTGCGGCCGAGCTCCGCAAGCAGCGCATCGTCGGTCATCAGCTCTTCGAGATTCATTAGTAGTGATGCGCTAAATAGATATTTGCTAGGAAGACATCTAATCTGATGTAGAGCATAGCACGAACAAAAAGATATCTACATCGCTTATGATGACTTATAGTCGCTTTCCGTGTCTACTCATCATTACTGATGGCTACTCGTGCGCACGACAGCGCGGAGCCGCCTCATCAGAGCCATCCCGCAACCAAAAGGGCCGGCCCAAAGGCCGGCCCCTAAAAGGTCAACACGCCGACGCCTCGCGCCGGCCATCGCGCGTCAGATCAGACTCGCTGGATCAACGTTGCGGTACCGAGCCCACCAC
>DATBZG010000151.1:0-6251 GCA_036513335.1 Solirubrobacteraceae bacterium
GACGTCTGCGAGCAGGCCGATATGCAGCGCCTCCTGCGCGTCGAAGCGCCGTCCGGTGAGCATCAGCTCGTGCGCGCGGGAGGCGCCGACGAGGCGCGGGAACAGCCAGCTGGTGCCCATGTCGCAGTTGGAGAGGCCGATGTTGATGAAGGCTGCGCGGAATACGGCCTTCGTGGAGGCGAAGCGGATGTCGCTGCCGAGGGTGAGTGCGAGGCCGAGGCCGGCGGCGGGGCCGTTGACGGCGGCGATCACCGGCTGGGGCAGCGCTCGCAGCCCGAGCACGAGCTTCGACATGTGTTCCTGGTTGTCGAGGCGGTCGCGGGGTAGGTCGCTTTCGTTGTTGGTGGGCGCGGCGCCGTAGCCGCGCAGGTCCACGCCGGCGCAGAAGCCGCGTCCGGCGCCGGTGAGGATCACCGCGCGGCAGGAGCGCTGGCCGGCGATCCTGCGCAGCTCCTCGTGCATTGCCTCGCACAGCTCGGCGTTCATCGCGTTGAGCTGCTCGGGACGGTTCATCGTGAGCTGCACGACGTGAGGGGCGGGCTCCTCGACCAATACCAGTGGTGTCATGGCGGCCATCCTATGTCTTGCGGTCAAGCACGCGCCGTCGTCGCGTAGCTGAGGTGTGTGTGAGACTGGCGCGCATGGCGATCACGGGCGTGAGGGTGGCTGTGGTGGGCCACGTCGAGTGGGTGCGCTTCGCGCAGGTGGAGCACGTACCGGCCGCGGGCGAGGTAGTGCACGCGAACGACCCGTTCGAGGAGCCGGCCGGCGGTGGCGCGGTGGCGGCGGTGCAGCTCGCACGCCTGGCCGGCGAATCCCTGTTCCTCACGGCGCTGGGCGATGACGAGCACGGCCGACGCTCGGTGGTGCGGCTGCGCGAGCTGCGTGTGGATGTGCGTGCGGCGTTCGTGGACGCGCCGAGCCGCAGCGCGGTGACGCTGGTGGATCGGACGGGCGAGCGCACGATCACCACGTTCGGTCCGCGCCTTGATCCCCGCGGCGAGGACGCGGGCGAGCAGTGGCAGGCGCTCGAGGGCGTGGACGCCGTGTACTTCACCGCGGGCGACGTGACGGCGCTGCGCCACGCTCGCGCGAGTGCGCGAGTGCTGGTGGCCAGTCCGCGTGCGCGCGGGGCGCTCGGCCAGGGCGTTGCGCTGGACGCGCTGGTGCTGAGCGACAAGGACGAGGTTGAGTTGGGGCAGGCAGGCGCCGCGCAGGACGAAGCGCGCCTGGTGGTCTGGACGGAGGGCGGGCGCGGCGGGCGATATACCGACGCGGCCGGGGCGAGCGGCCGCTGGGCGGCGGTGCCGGCGCCGGGCCCGGTGGTCGACTCCTACGGTTGCGGCGACTCGTTCGTGGCCGGCCTCACCTACGGCCTGGGCGCCGGCATGGAGGTCCCCGATGCGCTCGCGCTTGCGGCGCGCTGTGGCGCCGTGTGTCTGACAGGGCGCGGGCCCTACGGGCGTCAGCTGGGGGCTGACGACCTGTAGACGCTGTGGCTGTGCGCGGGCGTTTGGCTGCAGGCAGCTACTTGGCGGCGGTGAATACGTCCGCGCCGAATGTGGAAGAGACGGTGGCGGCGTCCGCGAGCCGCGGCAGATGGAAGAGCGACTCCCAGGTGGCCAGCGAGGAGTAGTGGTTGTAGGGGGTGGTGCTGAGGGTGCCGGGCTTGATGAGTGGCGAGATCAGCACGGCGCCGATCTTGCCGCCGCCGGGTCCCGTGATGCCGGGCAGCGGCGAGGCCGGACCGGCGGTCTCCCCGCAGCACGAGGAGGAGTCCGACTGTGCTCCGTCTGACTCGTCGAAGGTGATCTCGAGCAGGCCGTTCTTGCGAAAGGCTGGCGAGCTTGTGATCTTGGGCACCCAGGTTTCCAGGAACGAGTCGATGTCCGCGAGCGCGGAGGCCCCGCTGGGCTGGTTGGTGCAGGGGTAGTCGTGGCCGTCGTTACAGAGGTTCGGCGTGATGAACGAGAAGTCGGGCGTCGTCCTCGCGGACCTCAGGTCGCTCGCGAGACCGGTCTCGCCGTGCAGTGCATCCGCCGGCATGGCGCCGGTGGGCGAGCCCATGGCGACGACGTGCGCGTCGCAATAACCTTGGTCGTCGATCACCGACTTGAAGTACACGAACGGGTCGTGCCGCGTGGCGTAGCCGTCGCCTTCGACCGCGTCCTGGGTTTCGTCCCTGGAGCTCAAGACGGGGTGGCCGCAGGCGGCGGCCTCGCGGCTGGGGTCGTTGCCCATGTCCTGCTCGTAGGCCTTCCACGTGAGCTTGTTGGCGGAGAGCTGGTTGCCGATGTTCTCGACGTTTTCCGGATACACGCAGCCGATGCCTTCCTCGACCCCGTCCGACAGCGTCTTGGGAGCGAGGAATTCGTTGAAGTCCTGGCAGTCGGCCTGGTTGTCCGGGTTGGGCGGCTGACCGGAGATCAGCGAGATGTAGTTGTCGTTGCTCTCGTGACCGGTGGCGTAGTAGTCCTCGAGCAGCGCGCCCTGCGCGGGCAGCGTCTTCGCCAGGTAGGGGTCGCTCGCGGGTTCGCCGAACGTGGTGGCGTAGTCCTCGTTCTCGAGCACGATCACGAACATGTGACGGATCTTGGGCTGCTTGTACGGTTTCGGCTTGGAGCGCTCGGCGGGCGCGGGCGTGGAGGTGGTGCTTGTGGCCGCCAAGGTCGCGGCAGGCTGGCGCGCGGACGCGCCGCCGCTCGACAGCACGCCGGCGAGCGGCGCGGCGCAGACGACGCAGGCCAACAGGCCGACCATTCGGCTGCGGACGGTCACTGTTCGCCCACCGTTTCGACAGGGGCGGGCGGTTCGGCGAGCGTGGGAGGTTCCATGAACGCCGCTCGCCCCACGTCCAGGAAGTCCGCGACCGTGCGTGCGTTGGCGTCGCGGTATGTCAGCGCGGGCAGGTTCCACTGCGCCTCGATCGTGGCGAGCACGGACGTGTGGTCGTAGACGTGGTTGGTGACGGCGTTTGGCTTGGAGTAGGGGGATGCGACGATGCCGGGCACGCGCGGGCCGTAGATGTCATAGCCGCCGGGGACGTCCCCGGACGTCAGTTCCGGCAGGATCGAGTCGGGCGCGATCGCGGCGGGCGGCGGCACGTGGTCGTAATAGCCGCCGTGCTCGTCGTAGGTGTAAACGAGCAACGTGCGTGGCCATGCGGGGGAGTGCAGCACGGCGTTGACGACCTGGTAGGCCCAGTACTCGCCGTAGGCCATGTTCTGGGTGCTCTCCTCGTCTCCGCCCGTCGATTCGAGCTTGGCTCCGAGCGTTTCCAGGCCGGGCACGCTCGTCAGTGGTTCGCCGATGTCGGAAAGCACCCCGAACTCGGGATCGACGAAGCTGACCGAGGGCAGGGTGCCGGCGGCGCAATCGGCGAAGAACTCGGCAACGGGGGAGACGTTGGTCGCGTATTTCTCGATCACCGAGGGGATGATCGCCGTCTGCGGGAGGTCGGTGAAGTAGTTCTTCCAACTCACGCCGTAAGCGCTCATGCGGTCGAAGATCGTGCCGTTGGGCGGGGGCGGGTCTTTGAGGCTTTCGGTGTCGGTGGCGATGTCACCGTAGGCGGTGCCGGCCATGAGGAAGCGCCGGTTGGGGTAGGTCTGGCACGGCGCGGAGCAGAACCAGCGGTTGGCAAGCGTGAACGTGCGCGCGAACGAGTAGGCGAACGGCAGCACGTCCTCGGTCCAGTAGCCCATCGGCTCGTCGGAGTTGACCGAGCGTATGAAGCCGTCCATCCTGCCTTCGTCGATCTGTTCGTGGGTGGCGTTCCATGTCTGCGTGACGGTGGGGCTCTGGGCGGTGGTCGGGATTTCGAATGACCTGACGGGCCCTTCCGGTCCCGGGTTGGCGTTCCGCGGCACACCTTTGGAGTCGAACTTCAGCCCATGCGCCTTGGGCTGCCCGGAGCGGTGCAGCGCGCCGAGGAGGTTGTCGAAGGAGTGGTTCTCCATCATCACCACGACGAGATGGTCGAAGGGCAGCGCGCCGGTGTAGGTGCCGGCCGCCAGCTTGCGGTTGGGCAGGCTGTCGGGGGGACGCACGGTGGCGCCGGCCGCGGCGACGGCTCTCCACAGAGCGCCGCTGGACATGCCGGCCACCGCGGCGCCCACCGACCCGCCGTAGCGCAGGAACGAGCGCCTCGTCAGCCAGCGCTCGAGCTCGGGGTCTCCGGGGGGCTGGCGCGGATCGTTCAAAAGAGGCTCCTTGCTGTCGGCGCGAGGGGGCTTCACATCTACCCTGCCAAGGGCTTCCCTCACAGGCGTTGCGACTCGTGAAGATCCTGTTAGCGAGTCCTACAGCGTGCAGCGCGCATCGCCGTGCCCCGTTCAGGCCACCCGCATATGATCCGCGGCGAGATGGACTACGAGCAGATCACAGCCGAGGTCGCTGACAACGTGCTCACGATCACGTTGAACCGCCCCGAGCGGCTGAACGCGTGGACGGAGCAGATGGGCGCGGAGCTGCGCGCGGCGTTCGACGTGGCCGACGCGGACGACGACGTCCGCGCGATCATCGTCACTGGCGCGGGCCGCGGCTTCTGCGCGGGAGCGGATCTGGGGAGCGGTGGCGACACGTTCGATTCGCGTAAGCGGGATGCGGTGGCGGGTGCGGAGCGCGACAACGGCGGCGAATTCTCGCTGCGGATCTTCGAATGCAGGAAGCCGGTGATTGCTGCGATCAACGGCCCAGCGGTGGGCGTGGGGGCGACGATGACGCTGCCGATGGACATCCGCCTGGCGGCCGACGATGCGCGCATGGGCTTCGTGTTCGCGCGCCGCGGCATCATCCCGGAGGCGTGCTCGAGCTGGTTCCTGCCAAGGGTCGTGGGCATCAGCCGCGCGATGGAGTGGGTGGCGACGGGGCGCGTGTTCTCCGCCCAGGAGGGCCTGGAAGGCGGACTGCTGCGTAGCCTGCACCCGAAAGCGGAGCTGCTCGATGCGGCACGCGAGCTCGCACAGGAGATCGCGCAGAACACCGCGCCGGTGTCGGTGGCGATGGCCCGACAGCTGATGTGGCGGATGCTCGGCGCGGAGCACCCGATGCTCGCCCACCGCGCAGACTCGCGCGGGATGGTCTTGCGCGGTCAGTCCGCAGATGCGCGCGAGGGCATCACGGCATTCTTGGAGAAGCGCCCTGCGCACTTCCCGGACCGGGTCAGCGACGGGCTGCCGGACTTCATGCCTTGGTGGAGCGCTCCTGAGTTCGAGTAGCTGTAGTCGTCGCAGTAGACACAGTTGTTGTTTCGATGATGCGCGCTTTCACCGGCGTCCAGTTGTTGGGATGGTGTGCGCCGGCGTGCGGATCCCGGACCTCATGCCGGGCCGTGGGATCCCTCCACATCACGACGGTCAGTGCAGCGACGGCGCCCGCGAGTCCCGCCCACACCCATTCGTAGTCCTGTCTCAGCGCTTTTCTGGAATGACCGGGAGTCAGTCCAGCTAGTGCATAGAGGATGCCAAGGACGATGAACATCACCCACCAGCCGCGCAGGGCAAGCAGCCATTTGTCGTATGGCGCGACACGTCGAGTCTCCACAACCAGCGAGATGAGCAACAGACCCAAGAGTGAGGCAGCTGCGCTGAAGAAGTCGTCCAGAGAACCGGATAGCACCGCATGCGGGGCAAATACTTTTGCGAGCTCGAACGCAACCGTGGCACATCCGACTGGCAGATAGGCAATCAACGCGCGGCTGTTGAACGGGGCTGGGTGGGCGATTTCAAACGTGCGCATCAGCAAGACTGAGAGCACGAGCCAAAGGCTGACACGGACCACGAGGGTGAGCACGCCGGCGGAGGGCTCCGTCGCGATCGCGACCGCTGCCGAGACGAAGCCCGCCATCAGCATTCTCTGGCGACTTGTAAATGCCCAGAATCTCTCCGCTAGGAGCCGGACGAACATGCGTCAAGTTCGACATACCTGACTTGGCGCTTTAGCTGGGGACCCTCTGCGCCAGCGAAAGCACCGGTCCAAACAGATCCCCTCGCTGCGCCACCCGCTCCAACACCTGCCCGGTCTCGAACGCAAGGCTCACCGGGTTCTCCGAGTCCCCTGTAGCCCGCACCTCCTCCCAGTCGACCGGGGTGGACACCGTAGGCCGCTCTAGCGCGCGCAGCGAGTACACACAGACGGTCGTCTTCTTGGCGTCGTTCTGGCTCCAGTCGATCAGCACCTTGCCGGTGCGGCGGGCCTTGGTCATGCGTGAGACGACCAGATCGGGCTGCGCTGCTTCCAGCGTCTCCGCC
>DATBZG010000152.1:0-3056 GCA_036513335.1 Solirubrobacteraceae bacterium
GCCCTGCGCCGCGTCGACCACCAGCAGCGCACCCTCGCACGCCGCCAGCGAGCGCGAGACCTCATACGTGAAGTCCACATGGCCGGGCGTGTCGATCAGGTGCAGCTGGTAGGTCTCGCCATCCTTCGCCGTGAAGAACACGCGCACCGCCTGTGCCTTGATCGTGATCCCGCGCTCACGCTCGAGATCCATCGAGTCGAGCAACTGCGCGCGCATCTCGCGCGCTTCCACCGTGTGCGTCAGCTCGAGGATGCGATCCGCCAGCGTCGACTTGCCGTGGTCGATGTGCGCGATGATCGAGAAGTTGCGGATGTGCGATTGGTCCATCGTCGAGCTACAGCGTAGATGGCGCGATCAGGGGGAACGGCTTTGGGGAGACAATCCCGCCCGTGCCCACCGCCACGGCCGTGGTGGCCGGTCTCGCCGCTGGGCTGCATGAGTCCACGCTGTCGCCGTGGCGTCGCCCAACCCGCTAGCGTTGATGGCTCCGGCGGATCGCCAACTCGACAAGGATGGATTCAGCCGCGGCAACGCGTCAGCTTTCGGGCTGACGGCCTGTCCAGGTGTCGAGAGTGTTAAGCCGCCCAGGCGAAACACACAGTCCTGGGACGTATGTAGTAAGCGGCGATCCATGTTCGGGCGCATGCCGGGTGGGCTCAGGCTCACCCGGCCTCTGCTCGACTGGCCACTACAGCTGGGACTCTGGATTCAGGGGGTCAGGCCCTGCCGAGACGCGCGCGGATCAGCTCGTTGACCTGGTGGGCCTCGGGGATGCGCATGAGCAGCACCGCGCGCACGTACGCGAACAGTCCGGCCGCGGCAGCGCCGCCGACGCTGACGATCTCCGCCGGCAGCGAGGCGCCGAGCAGTTCGTCGAACAGCTTCCACACGACCCAGGACACCCCGGCGAGGACCGCCGAGGCGATCACGATCCGTGCGGTGATCATCACCGTGTGAGCGCCCTCCAGCCGCCCGTTGAGACCGACGCGCAGGCGGTAGAACTGCAGGGCTGTCATCACGATGTTCGCGACGATCGTGCCGAGGATCAGCCCGGCGATGCCCAGCGGCTTGTACAGGGCGATGCTGACGATGATGTCCACGATGATGTTCATCGCGGCGAGGCTCGTGGGTATCCAGGGCCGCTGCACGGCGAAGAACGTGCGCGTGAGCAGCAGATTCAGGCCTCCGAAGGGCAGGCTGAACGCGAACCAGAACAGCGCGATCGAGACGAGGTGCGTGGATTCGGCGTTGAAAGCGTCGCGTTCGAACACCAGCCGTACGATTGGGGTCGGCAGCACGAGCATGAACGCCGCGGCGGGGATCAGCAGCAGGTTGATCTGGCGCATGCCGCTGCCCACGGCGCGTCGCATCGCTGCGGGTTCGCGACCCGCGGCCATGCGGCTGAGCGTCGGGAACAGGACCGTGGCAACCGCCACGCTGAAGATGCCCTGGGGGAGCATGTAGATGCGAAACGCGTTGTTGATCGCGCTCGGGGCGTGTTCGGAGACGAGGCTGCCGAACGTCGCGTTGATCAGCTGGTCGAGGTTGACGATCCCCAGACCGAGCATCACCGGCAGCATCAACGTGAACACCTGCCTGACGCGCGGGTCGTGCCAGTCGATCTGCACGCGCAGGCGAAAATCGATCCGCCCGAGCGCGGCGAACGCTAGCAGCACCTGCACGACCGTCGCCGCGAGGATGCCGATGGCGAAGGCATAGATCTCGTCCTCGCCGTGGAAGTGCGGCGCGAGCACGACGAGCAGGACGATGATCACCACGTTCCAGATCGCCGGCGAGATCGCGGGGATCGTGAAGTGGTCGTAGGACTGCAGGATCCCCACCAGCAGGCCGTTCAGACCCAGCAACAGGATCACCGGGAACAGCACCCGCGAAAGACCGACCGTCAGGCCGATGAGCTGGGGCTTGAACGTGGAGCCGATGAACAACGGCATCACGACGCCGGCCGCCAGGATGAAGATCGCTGTGATCGCGCCGAGGCCGATCAGCATGATCCAGAACAGCGTCGAGGCCAGCCGCATCGCGTCTTTGCGCTGCCCCTTCTGCAGGAGCTCCGTGAACACCGGCACGAATGCCGCGGACAGCGCAGATTGAGCGAAGAGCTGGGCTATGTAGTTGGGAACCTGGTAGGCGATCGCGAACGCCGATGCAAAGCCCGAGGTGCCGAAGTAGCCGGCGAAGATGATTTCGCGGAGCAGGCCGACGACCCGCGAGACGCCGGTTAGAACGGAGAAGATCGCGGTGTTTCTCGCGACTCGACCACCACCGCCGCCCTCCCCCGGCGGCGCGGGAACAACCGGCTCCTCGCCGAAGGCTTCTGCGCTGGCGGACAAGGCCGCTATAGTACGGCGCTCTGCGGCGAGCCAGGGCGGTTCCTTGACTGCTCGGCGCGGCATTCACCATGGCCAACATCCACTCCCAGAAGAAGCGGATCCTGCGCTCCGAGCGTGAGCGTCTGGAGAACCGTCGCTACACGTCGACGATCAAGACGTACTTCCGCCGCCTGGAGTCGCTCGTGCAGAGCAACGACGATGGCGCGGGCGAGGCTCATCGCGAGCTCGTGAGCACGATCGACAAGGCCGTAAAGCGCGGCGCGCTGCACAAGAACACGGGGGCACGCAAGAAGTCACGCGCCGCCCGCACCCTCGCCGGCCGCTAGACGGACGATAGCCGGCGCGATACTGCGTCCTCCCCCATCCGGGGACGATGCGATCGGTCGCGTGCGAAGCACGCCACGCTCACTGCGTCCTTGTCTCGCTTGCCTATCGCCCGTCTAGTCGCTCGTTGTAATTGTTTCGATCGCGTGCAGAGCAAGGGTGTCCTCGTCGAGGGCTGCTAGGGCTGTGCGACTGCGAGTGAGCGGCGCTCCGCCGCGGGCGTCGAGCTCCAGATCGGCCAGCGCCGCGAGCGCGGATCGCAGCCGCTCGACGTCGCTGCGGGCGACGTCGGCGACGAAACGCTCGGCTGCGCGCGGAGGCATGCGCAGGCCGCGCTTGACCTCGGCTGCTGACTCCCCGGCCTGCAGACGCAGCGCAATC
>DATBZG010000153.1:0-6293 GCA_036513335.1 Solirubrobacteraceae bacterium
GACTCGACCGTCACGATCATGTCGATGTTCAAATGGAACGGCTCGTCGTTGTGGCCCAGCCGGTTGAGCGTGATCATTGGCACACCCCCCTCGTGTGAAGACATTAGCCTCAGGGTGGGACGGCTTGCAGCGTCGGCCGTCCCACCCCGGGCTCCTCGGAGTAATCCCTGCGTGTATCGCGCCGTCCTTCACGGCGATCTCGTTTGCGTTGCTCCAGCGCCCGTCAGGACGCGAAGTGGTCTCGCTACTGGATCTGCACCAGCGTCCCCAGCATTTCGTCGGCGACGGAGATCACGCGCGAGTTGGCCTGATAGCCACGCTCGGCGGTGATCATGTTCGTCATCTCGGTGGCCATGTCGACGTTCGACATCTCGAGCTCGCCGCCGATCGTGGAGCCGAAGCCGGAGGAGTCGGGCGTGCCGACGATCGGCGTGCCGGAGTTGGCGCTCGCGCCCCACAGCGAGCCGCCGAGGCGTTCGAGCCCCGATTCGTTGGCGAACGTCGCCATCGAGACGTAGCCGGCGGTGACGCGCTTTTCGAACTGTTCGGAGCCGACTTCCTCGTCGGTGTAGGAGACCGAGCCGTCCTCACCGATCGACACGTTGGCGGAGCCGGGCGGGATCTGGATGTAAGTGTCTTTTTCGCCCGCCTTGTAGGTGTCGCCGGTTTCGCCTTCGCTGGCGACTTCGGCGTTGCGCCCGATCACATATTCACCGGACTGCGTGGTCAGGTAGCCGCCGGCATCGGTCGTAAGGTCGCCGGCGCGGGTGTAGAGCACTTTCACGGGGGTGTTGACGGTGGGTTCGCCCGCTTTGGGTTCGCCCTGGCCGACCCGGATGAAGCCGGGACCCTCGATCGCGACGTCGAGCGGGTTGCCCGTCGTCTGGAAGGAGCCCTCGGTCATTTCGTTGACGGTCGCGTTGACCTGCACACCGAGCCCGATCTGCTCGGGGTTGGTGCCGCCGTTGGCGTTCGTCGGCCCAGAGGCGCCGTGCATGACCTGCGTGAGCGAGTCCGCGAACGTGATGCTCGCGGCCTTGTAGCCCACCGTGTTGACATTCGCCAGGTCGTTCGCCGTCTCGTTGAGCATCGCCTGGTTCGCATCGAGGCCGCTGATCGCGGCATACATTCCACCCATCATCGCTGCTGCCCTTCCTTTCGCGGCCCCCTCGAAGAGGTCCAGCCGTGGTTGTGAGTTGCCGCTTTCCTCATGCGATCACGGCACTGTCGATGTTGGTGAACACGTTGTCCTTCATGTGTTCGGATCCGACCGCCGTTATGACGGTGCGATTGCTGACGGACACCACGAAGGCGGTGCCGTCGACAAGAACGAGGGAGTCGCGCGAGCCCTTGCTTGCTGCGCGTTGCACCCCTTGCGAAAGTCTTCCCAGCGTGGCCGAGTCCAGCTCGATCCCACGACGTTCCACGCGGGCGAGCGCGTGTTTTGAGAACTGCAGTGGCTGTGCGGTGTCGGCCTGCTTGAGCGCGTCCGCGAAGGAAGCGCCTTGGGTTGCGCCGTTGGCGCCCGCGGGCGCGGACGCACCGGACTTGCCGGACCCGCCGACCGGGGCGACCGGCCCGCCGAGCGCACCGGGAGGTACGAGCGCTGGATTGGAGATCGGGCTCATTCGACGTTGGTGAGGCTCGCGAGGGTGATGTTGGGGACGCCTTCGACGGTGACGGTCGTGCCGGTGGCGCTCGACTGGACGCTTTCGACGGTGCCGGTCACGACCTGCGCGTTGGCACCGTTGTAGGAGACCTTGTGGCCGATCATCTGCACGGCGCCGGAGAGCTCGTTGGCGTTGGCCATGTTCGTCATCTGCTCGACCTGCGTGAACTGCGCGAGCTCGTTGAGGTATTCGTTGCTGTTGCCGGGTTCCAAGGGGTTCTGGGCCTGCAGCTGGGCGATCATCAATTTCAGGAAGTCGTTCTGACCGAGCACGCCGTTGGGGTTTTCAGGCGTCTTTTCGCTGGAGCCGCTTGCGGCGGGGGTCGCGGCTGCGGCAGCAATTGCTAGTGGGCTGGTGGTCATGGCATGGGTCCTTTCGTGAGTTCAGGCGAGCACGTCGACGAGCGTGCCGCCGTCGATCGCTGCGGGGGACGCGCCGACGGAGGCCGTGACCGGCTCGCCGCCTTCGCCTTCTTCGGATGACTGTGAGCTGGAGGTGCCGCCGGCGAGGCCGGCTTCACCGGTAAAGCGTTCCTGGCGCTCGCGCGCTTCGGAGGACCCATATGCGCTGATGTCCAGGCGCACGGGCAAGCCGAGCGAGCTCAGCGACTGGCGCAGCTCGGAGCGTCCGTCGGCGAGCGCCTGCACGGCGGCGGGCGTGTCGGCGCTGACCCGCGCGAGCAGGCCCTCGCTCGTCTGGCTGATGCGGATGCTGATCTGGCCGAGCTCGTCGGGCTGCAGCGCGATCCGCGCCTGCGTCTGGCCCTGACGCACAGCGAGCTCGATCGTGGCGTGGATCGACTCGATCATCTCGTGCATGCCCACACCGGCAACGAGCGGTGCGGAGGCACCGGTCGCGGTGGCGCTCACGTTCGTCTGCACCTGCGCGTACGCCGCAGGAGCCTGCAGTCCGCCGGCTGCCGAGCCGGTCGTCGACGTGTTCGTGACTGTCGCCGCGGCTGCGCCGGGCGAGGCGGATGCGCCGCTCACAGCCTGGCGGACTTCAGCCGCGCCGGCGTCTTGCGGCTGAGCGCCCGCGGCCGTTTGCTGGCCAGCCGACTGGGTGCCACCTGCGGGCGATGATGTGGAGAGGTTTGCGGCGTTCGCGGTTGCCGTCGAGGCCTGCGGGGAGCCGGCGCGCTGCGCGCCCGACCGCGCGCCGGTCGCGCTGTGGGCCTGCGCGGCGGCCACCACGGTGGCTTCGCTCGCGGAGAGCGGCGCGGAGGCGGGAGCGCCCTGGGCGGGCGCGCTGGAAGCCGTGGCGCCGGTCGGTAGGGGCGAGCCTGCTTCTTCGGCGCTCGCAGTGCCTGCCGGGGGCGCCGGCGCGGCCGCAGGCGCGGGTGCTGGTGCCGGCGTCGGTGCCGGTGCCGGTGCCGGTGCCGGTGCGACGACAGGTTGGGGGGCGGTCGCGTCTGATGCGCCCTTCGCCATAACGGCCGCCGGCGAGCTCGACGCCGGCTTCGTCGCGTCGGCCTTTGCGGAGACCGACACGGGCGTCGCAGCCTCGGCGCTGGCGAGGGCCTTTTCGACCGCACCTGTTGCGGACGTGCCGGCGGCTGCCTGCGATGTGCCTTCGACGGCGTTCGCCGCGCCTTCCTCGCCGGTTTCCGTGGCGCTCACGCCCGGTGAGGCTTCCGCGGCGGCGTGGGCGCCGGGGGAGGCTTCCGCGGCAGCTTGGCCGCCGGATGAGGCTTCCCGGGCGGCTGCGGCGCCGACGCCTGCACGCGTGTCGGTGGATGTCGGCGCGGAGCCCCCCTGGACGATCGCGCCCGCTTCAGCACCGGCCGTCAGGTCGGCTTCGCGTTCGTGCGCCGGGCGATTGGCGCCGCTGGATTCGCCTTCGGCGCCCTTGCTGTGGTGGCCTTCCGCTTGTGCGGTCCGGGCCGAGTGTTCGGCGAGCGTGCTCTGGAAGAGAGCGTCGCCCGGTGGCGGATCGGCCCCGGGTGGCGCACCTGAGGTGGGAGACGGAGCGGGCGCGGCCATCGCGACGATTGTCGGTGCGACGGTCATACGGCCCCCGTTGCGTAGCTGGTTGCGTGCGACTGCTGATAGGCCTCGGCGTTGCTGATCACGTTGGCCACGTAGCTCTGCGTTTCGGCGTAGGGCGGGATGCCGCCGTACTGCTCGACCGCACCGGGGCCGGCGTTGTAGGCGGCGAGAGCGTCTTCGGTGTTGCCACCGAACTGCGAGGTCAGCTCGCCGAGGTAGCGTGCGCCGCCTTCGATCGATTCAGCCGGGTCGAGCGTGTTGGCGACCCCGAGCGTGGAGGCTGTACCGGGCATCAGCTGGGTGAGGCCGGAGGCGCCGGCGCTGCTGACGGCGTCGGGGTTGAAGCCGGACTCCTGCTGGATCAGGCCATGCAGGACCGCGGGATTGACGCCGTTGCGAGCTGCTGCCTGTTCGATAAGCGCGTCGTATTCAGTGGATTCGCCGCCGGTGCTGGTGGCCGCCTGCAGCGCGGAGGCGAAGTCGGTGTAGGAGCTCGGCGTGTAGGAGGAAGCCGTGGCGGTGGGGGACGTCGTGGAGGAGGCGCCGGTGAAGTTGGGGGATGCGACTTCGCGCGCGCTTTCGATCAGGCCCTGCAGCTGCTGCACGCGCTGCATCGTCGCGAGCTCTCCCGCAGGGACGCCGCTGGAGCCGGCGAGTGCCTGGGCGCTCATGCGTGGCTCCGGCCGAAACGGGTGACGGCGATCTCGTCGAGCGCACCCTGCTCCACGCGCGCGGCCTCGCGCTCGTGCTCGCCGCGGTGGCGCTCGCGCAGGCGGATCAGCATCTCGTGCTCGCTAGCAGCGGTGGCAAGCTCGGCGTCGCGTTGCGCCAGCTCGCTCTCACGCTGCTCCAGCTCGCCGGCTCGTAGCCGACGCTGCGCTTCGACACGCTCGAGGAAGGTTTGCCGGGCGAGCAGGTCATTGGCGCTGACAGTCGTCTCCTCGACGACGCCACGTTGCTGCTCACGCGCGTGCTCGAGGCGCTCGTCCGCGCTGCGCAGCTCCGTGACGCTGCTGGAGTGACGCGAGATCGCGTTCGCGAGCTCGGTCTGAGCAAGCTTCTCCTTGCGCTCGCGCACAGCGCGGACGCGCTCGAGGCGGAAGCGAAACGCCGATCCGGTCACGGTCCGGTTATCGGTCGGGGCATCGGGTTCTTGAGCGCTCTCAAATGCTCAGCCCGAGGGCGGGTATCGCGGGCTCCTCCGAGGCGGCGTAGGCGCCTGCGGCGTGCGTGTCGCCGTGGGACTCGGAGGAGAGCACCTCGGCATCCGGGATCTCGTCGCTGGCCTGCTCGAGCTCGCGCGCGATCGAGGAGCTGAGCTCGATCAGGCGTGCGTCGGTCCGCTGCGGGTCACTGTGCTCCTGCACGGGCTGGCGCAGGAAGCGCTCGATCCGCGAGCGGTGCGAGAGGGCGGTGTCGAGCGCGGGGTCGCTGCCCGATTGGTAGGCGCCGATCGACACGAGGTCTTCCTTCTCGTGCAGCACGGCGAGCGCCGCTCGCAGCTGCTGGCCGGCCTGCTGGACCTCAGGTGAGACGATTTCCCCGACCAGACGTGAGACGCTCTGCAGGATGTCGATCGCGGGGTAGTGGCCGGCGTGGGCGAGCGCGCGGGTGAGCACGATGTGCCCGTCGAGGATCGAGCGCACGGCGTCGGCGATCGGCTCGTTCATGTCGTCGCCATCGACCAGCACCGTGTAGAGCCCGGTGATCGAGCCTGTCGTGCTGGTGCCGGCGCGCTCGAGCAGCCGCGGGAGCAGCGCGAACACGCTGGGCGTATAGCCGCGGGTGGCGGGCGGCTCTCCGATCGCGAGCCCCACCTCGCGCTGGGCCATGGCGAAGCGCGTGACGGAGTCCATCATCAGCATCACGTCGTGCCCCTGGTCGCGGAAGTACTCGGCGATCGTGGTGGCCGTGAACGCCGCCTTGATGCGCACGAGCGCGGGCTGGTCGGAGGTGGCAACGACGACGACGGAGCGCTCGAGCGCATCGCCGAGGTCGCGCTCGACGAACTCGCGCACCTCGCGCCCGCGCTCACCGACGAGCGCGATCACGTTGATCGAGGCGCTGGTCGAGCGCGCGATCATGCCCAGCAGCGAGGACTTGCCGACGCCGGAGCCGGCGAAGATGCCCAGGCGCTGGCCGCGCCCGCAGGGGACGAGCCCATCCAACGCACGCACGCCCAACCCCACGCGCTCGCGGATCCGGGGCCTCGAGAGTGCGTTGGGCGGCGCGGCGATCGTCGAGCGGGCGATCGCGCGCGGCACAGTCTGCCCGTCCTCGGGGATGCCGAGGCCGTCCACGATGCGACCAAGCAGGCCGTCGCCGACGGCGACGCGAAAGGGAGCGCCGGTGGCGAGCACGCGCGTGCCGGGGCCGATGCCGTGCAGCTCGCCGAGCGGCATCAGCAGCGTGCGCCCGTCGCGGAAGCCCACGACCTCGGAGGGAACCGCCTCGTGGCCGGCTGCGCCCCTGCGGTCGGTGCCGACGAGACACACCTCGCCGACCTCGGCCTGCAGGCCGGTGGCCTCGATGATCAAGCCGATGAGGTTGCTGACGAAGCCGTGGCGCCGGGCCAGGTCGGCTTCGAGGATCGCCTCGCCGGCGCTCTCGAGCGTGGTCGGAGGGCTCACAGCGC
>DATBZG010000154.1:0-7790 GCA_036513335.1 Solirubrobacteraceae bacterium
GCGGCCCTAACCGGCTCTCCGGTCGTGGAGCTCAATCGCGCCGTGGCGGTGACGATGGCCTTCGGCCCCGAGGCCGGGCTCGAGCTGGTCGACTCGCTCGCCGACGTACCCGCATTGCGTGGCTACCGTCTGCTGCCCGGCGTGCGCGGAGACATCCTCGCACGCTTGGGGCGGTTGGCTGAGGCGAGCGAAGAGTTCGAGCACGCAGCCGCATTGTGCGAAAACCAGCGCGAACGCGAGCTGATGCTCTCGCGCGCGGCTGCTTGTCGCGAAAAAGGCCCGTGTGCGGCTTGAGCTCGCCGGTCTCAGGTCGCTGCCGCTTGAGCGCTCGGTGTAGGACGACACGGAGATGACACGGTTGATGCCACGCGAATGAGACGGCCAGCGGCATCAAGGTGACCATCCGCGCAGCGGTCGCCCAGGCGAGCATGGGCGCTCGCTAGCAGGCCCGTGGGACGAAGAGCGGCACGTGTCCTTTGAAGCAGGGATGATTGGAGGATGAGCGGTGCCGCGACGCAGATGGTCGTGATCCTGATGACCGATCTGGTGGATTCGACGGCGATCGCGGCCAGGCTTGGCCCCACGGCGGCGGAGGAGCTGCGCAGAGAGCACTTCGAGCTGCTGCGTGGTGCGCTTGAGCGGACGGCCGGCCGCCAGGTGAAGAATCTGGGCGATGGGCTGATGGTGGTGTTTGACAGCGCTGCGCAGTCGTTGGCGTGCGCCGTGGAGATGCAGCAGGCGCTCGATGCGAGAAACCGCCGCGCCGAGGAGCGGCTCGGCGTGCGGATCGGGGTGAGCCTCGGCGATGCGACGGCTGAGGACGGCGACTATTTTGGCGAGCCGGTGGTCGAGTCGGCGCGCCTATGCGCCTATGCGCAAGGCGGGCAGATTGTGGTCAATGACCTCGTGCATCGTGTCGGCGGCGCACGGGATGGTCACAGCTTCGAGTCGCTCGGTGGCCTGCGGCTGAAGGGGATCTCTGAGCCCGTGCAGGCGTTTGCGCTCCTCTGGAAGCCGGCGCCCGTAGCGGGCATTTCCCTGCCGGAACGGCTGCGGGAGCTTCCAGGAACAGCCTACGTGGGACGCATCTCAGAGCGCAGGCGGCTCGCCGAGCTATGGGGGCAGGCACGGGCAGGCTCGCTACGGCTGGCGCTGATCGGAGGGGAGGCTGGGGTCGGTAAGACACGACTCTCCACCCACGTAGCGCTGGAAGCGCACGGGGAGGGCACGACGGTGCTGTACGGGCGCTGTGACGAGGACTTGGGTGTGCCGTATCAGCCGTGGGTGCAGGCGCTTGGCCATCTCGTCGATGAGCTGCCCCGGTCGGTGCTGGAGGAGCATGTGGAGCGTTTCGGTGGCGACCTCGCTCGCCTCGTGCCGGCTCTGCGCGATCGCGTTGGCGACCTGCCTCCTGCGCGCGAGAGCGATCCCGAGACGGAGCGGTATCTGCTGTATGCGGCTGTTGCGGGCTTGCTGGAGGGGGCGGCTGAGCTCCAGCCGCTGCTGTTGCTCCTTGACGATCTGCACTGGGCCGATTCGCCGACGTTGTCGCTGCTGCGTCATGTCGTGACGGCTGGCCCCTCGATTCCGGCGTTGCTCGTTGGCACCTACCGCGACTCTGATCTCGCGCGCGGGCATCCGCTGACGGCGTTGCTGGCCGATTTGCACCGTGAGCAGGGCGTGGAGCGAGTGAAGCTCGCCGGCCTGCATTCCGAGGACGTGCTGGCGTTGATGGAGGCTTCCGCCGGTCACGAGCTCGACCGGGACGGACGTGCTCTGGCGGAGCAGATCACGCGCGAGACGGCCGGCAACCCGTTTTTCGCGGGTGAGGTGCTGCGTCACCTCACGGAGTCCGGCGCGATCGTTCAGGAGCAGGGCGGGCGCTGGCGGCTGGTGGGGAACATGGCTGAGCTCGGCCTTCCGCAGAGCGTGCGCGAGGTCATCGGGCGGCGGGTGGAGCGTTTGGGGCCAGACGCCCGCACGGCGCTGAGCGCCGCCGCGGTGATCGGCCGCGACTTCGACCTCGATCTGCTGAGCGACGTGGTCGAGCTTTCCGAGGATCGGCTGCTCGATCTGCTCGAGCAGGGTGTCGCGGCGTCGCTACTGACGGAGAGCCCGCAGCGAGCTGGACGCTTCACCTTCACCCATGCGCTGGTGGAGCACACGCTGTATGAGGATCTCGGGCGTGCTCGCCGCGCCCGCCTTCACAAGCGCGTCGCGGTGGCGTTGGAGGAGCAGTGCGGGGATGAGCCCGACGAGCGGCTGGGTGAGCTCGCCGCTCACTGGGCCGCGGCGGTCGTGAGCGCCGATAACGCGAAGGCGCTGCACTACGCCCGTCGGGCGGCCGAGCGCGCTCTGGCGCAGCTCGCTCCCGCTGAGGCGGCGCGCTGGTATCGCCAGGCGCTGGAGCTCCACAACCAGGCGGCAGGAGACGATCGCACAGAGCACTGCGAGCTGGTGATCGGTCTCGGGGAGGCCCAGCGCCAGACCGGGGACCCCGAGTTTCGCCAGACGCTCATCGACGCCGCGCACCAGGCTCAAGCTCTCGAGGACGCAGACCTCCTCAGCCGGGCGGTGCTCGCCAACACCCGGGGATGGTTTAGCGAAGCCGGCGCGGTCGACTCCGGCCGCGTCCATGCGCTCGAGGCCGCCGCCGAGGTTCTCGCGGACGGCGACCCGCGGCGGGCGCGAGTGCTCGCGCTGCTCGCCGACGAGCTTCATTTCGCCGGCGAGCCGGCGCGCTGCAGGGCGCTGGCCTACGAAGCGATCGCGATCGCTCGCGCTGCCGACGATCCGGCCACGCTCGTGAACACGCTCAACCACGCCAGTTGGGCGATTTGGGTGCCTGACACCTTGCGCGAGCGCGAACCGATGACCGACGAGCTCGTCGAGCTGGCGCAGCATCTCGATGACCCACGATTGCGCCTCCTGGCGGCCCAGAGGCAGTGGAACATCGGCGTTGAAGCAGGGGATCGCGGAAGGGTCAGAGCGGGCCTGGAGACCATGCGGGCAATGGCTGCCCGCATCCCCGATCCAACCCTTGCCTGGACGCGTATGCACATCGAGGTCAACGCAGCGCTCGCAGACGGCGATCTCGAGGCGGCCGAGCAATGGGCGATCCAGTCGTTTGAGATCGGCACAGCATCCGGCGAGCCCGACGCCCAGCTGATGTACGGCATCGAGATCGCCAACGTGCGCTACCTCCAGGGCCGCTACGGAGAGATCGTCGAGCAGATCGTGCAACTGGCCCGGGAGTTGCCCGTCGCCGTGCTGCGCAGTTATGCGACGCTCGCCTTGATCGAGAGCGGCCGGGAGAACGAGGCGCGCGAGCTGGCGCTCGCCGAGGATTTCCAGAGCATGCAGTGGGACATCGTCTGGCCCCAGTCGATCGTCGCCTGGGGCGACGCCTGCCGCCGACTGGATCTCACAGATCGCGCCGGCGAGCTCTACGAGCTCCTGACGCCATTTTCCGGCCAGCTGGCCATCTCCGGCGCCGGCGTCTATGGCTCAATCGACTGGGCTCTCGGCGCCCTCGCCACGACCATTGAGCGCTACGAGCAGGCCGAAGGACACTTCGCCGCCGCGGCGGAGATCGAGGAGCGTCTCGGCGCGCCACTGTTCCTGGCCCGTACCCGCGCAGGCTGGGCCCACATGCTGATCGCCCGCGGCCGCCGCGAGGAGCTCGACCGCGCACAGTCCATGCTCGAGCAGGCCGGAGACACCGCACAGCGGCTCGGCGCGGAGGGTGTCGCGCGAGAAGTCGCAACGTGCAACACGGCCCTAACAGCGATCCGCGGGTGACCAGCGGCACCGACCCCTGACCTCTGCTTCGCGACGAGCGCAGGAGGCCGGTTCCTCCTTTGGTTTACATAACATGGATTATCGAGCGTTGGGGGGTAGTGGGTCAGTGTGGCTTGGTCGCGACCGCCTGGCAGTTGTTGGTTCGGCGGCGAGAAGGCGGTCGCTCACCCATGCTCCTGAGCAGCGTTGTGCCACCGAGTAGCGCCACCGTCAGCACGAGGACCATCAGCCGTTTCACGACGGTCGGACTCTGCTTCTATAGCTCTCGTCGCGCGGCTTGCGCGGCGAGCTCGGCGCGGGAGACGACGCCGAGCTTGGCGAATACGTGGGAGAGGTGCGCCTGGACTGTGCGGCGCGAGATGAACAGGCGCTCGCCGATCTGCGGGTTGGTCAGGCCCTCGGCGACGAGCTGCACGACACGCAGCTCTGCGGGGCTCAGGCTGTCCCAGCCACCTGACGGCCGCTTGCGCTCCCCGCGGCCGCGCTCGGCGTAGGCGACCGCATCGTCGAGCCGGAGCGCGGCGCCGGCCGACCACGCCGCCGCGAAAGTCTCCTCGCCGAGAGCTTCGCGCAGCGTGCTGAGTTGCGCTTCGTAGTCCGCCTGACGCACCGGAAAGCGCACGCAGCCGAGCGCGGTGCGCGCGGCGTCAGCTGAGCCCAGTAGCCGGACCCCCTGCTCATCGCTGTGCAGCTCATGCACGAGAGCGCCGAGCGACTCGAGGACGTCTGCTACCCCGCCTGGATCGCCGGCGTCATCGAACGCTCGCAGCGCCTCGTGCAGCAGTTCCTCAGCGCGCGATATCTCACCGGTCTCGCGTGCGAGCTGCGCTTGCGCCTCGAGCGCGGCCCCGATCGCAAGGGGGTGCTCGCTCTCGCGTGCGATGAGCGCCGCTTCTTCGATCGCGGCCACGGCCGGTGCCGTCTCTCCGCGCGCCATCTGGGCGGCTGCCGCGATCAGCAGCGCGCTGACGCTGCCTGCAGCGTAGTTGTTGGCCCGTGTCGCCGGCAGCGCCTCACTCATCAGCGCCGCCGCACGCTCGAGCTCGCCGGTGGCGTACTCCAGCAGGCCCAGGTACCACACCATCAGTGGTGTGGAGTCGTGCCCCATCTGCCTGCCCAACGCGACCGCCTCCTCGATATGCGCTCGCGCGGCTGTCCACGCTCCGGTGCGGAGCTTGCCGAAACCGAGGAACGCGAGGTCGAACATCGCGAACAGCGGGTCGCCGAGCAAGCGTGATTGTGCGAGAGCCTCCTCCAGCAGCGTGTCTGCCTGCGCGAACCGACACTGCATCGCAGCGTTGAGGCCGAGCCAGGTAAGCGACTCACGGATACCGAGCAGGTTGCCCGCTGCACGCGATACAGCCAGCGCGTCCTCGAGCAGCGGCGGCGCTGCCTTGAGCCACCCGCCAAGGGTGGCAAGAAAGCCGGCTCCGTAAAGCGCGTCGGCCAGAAACCAGCCGTCCCCGAGGGGGCGGGTGATGGCGATGCTCTTTTCGAGCACGGGCATTGCCTCACCCGGCTCGAGTGAGATCAGCGCCCACCCAATCAAATCGAGCGCTCTGCCCACCGTGCGCTCGTCACTGATTTCCCGGCCAATGGCGAGCGCCTCCTCGGCAAAGCGCCGCGTCGCCACCCAGTCGGTTGCGATCGTCCCGATGTGACCTACGGCGATTAGGGCCTTGGCGCGAGGGAGCGCGCTTGAACCCTCCCCTGTGAGCGCCAATTCAAGGTGTCTGCGGCCCTCGCGCCAGTGGCCGCGTGCCTCGAAGAACAACCACAGCGCAGAGGCGAGTCGTCGAGCCTCATCGACGCGCCCCGCATCGACGGCCCAGCCGAGTGCGCCTCGGAAGTTGTCCAGCTCAGTCGTCAGCGGCTCGAGCCACCGCTCGAGGCCCGCCCCGAACAGGTCCGGCTCTGCGGACTCGGCAAGCCGCATGTGGTAGTCGAGGTGCTGGTTTCGCACGAGCGTCGCCTCGGCGGCGTCGCTGAGCTTCTGCCGCGCGTACGCCCGAACCGTCTCCAGCATCCCGTATCGAGTCCTGACACCCTGCTCCTCGGCCTGCACCAGCGACTTGTCAACGAGGTTCGCGAGCAGGTCGAGGATCTGAACGACATCCAAGCCGTCTCCAGCGCAAACCGCCTCTACCGCATCGAGCGTCCAGCCGCCGGCGAACACGGAAATACGCCGGAACAGAGCCTGCTCGGCCGCGCTGAGCAGGTCGTGGCTCCAATCGACCGAGGCCTCGAGCGTGCGCTGCCGCGGCATCGCCGTGCGTGAGCCCCCCGTCAGCAGCACGAACCGCTCGCGCATTGCGTCGGCGATCTCCTGCGGCGTGAGCAGCCGCACCCGTGCTGCCGCCAGCTCGATCGCCAACGGGATTCCGTCCAGGCGCCGACAGATCGTCGCCACCGCCTGCACATTCGCATCGACCAAACGGAAGTTCGGTCGCACCTGTCGCGCCCGATCGCAGAACAGCTGGACCGCCGCCACGCCCGTAAGCGCAGCTTGGGCCAGCTCGGCTTGCGGAACCTCCAGCGAGGGCACCCGCCAGCTCTGCTCTCCCTCGACTCCCACCGACTCGCGGCTCGTCGCCAGAATCACAACACCGGGACATGCCTCGAGCAGCCTCGCCGCCAACTCGGCGCACGCCTGCAACAGGTGCTCGCAGTTATCGAGTCCGATCAACAACCGGCGCTCGGCGAGCTGTGTCGTCAACGTCTCAATCACCGGCTGCGACGGGAACTCGCGAATTGAGAGCGTGGCCGCTACCTCGCTCGCCGCCAGCGCCGAATCGCTGATTGGCGCCAAATCCACCCACCACACTCCATCAGGGTGGTCGTCGAGCACCTCGGCAGCCACCTGCAACGCCAGACGTGTCTTCCCGCATCCGCCCGCGCCGGTCAGAGTAAGCAGGCGCGATCGGCTGAGCAACTCGCGAACCTCCATGATCTCGGCCTCGCGGCCAACGAAGCTGGTGAGCTGGACGGGCAGGTTGTTGGGCAGGGCCGACAGCGAGCGAAGCGGGCCGAAGTCGTCGTGTAGATCCGCATGGCACAGCTGGTACACCTGCTCCGGTCGCGCCAGATCGCGCAGCCTATGCGCGCCGAGGTCACGCACGCTCACCCCTTCGGGCAGGCCGCCTGCCACCAGCTCGTACGTCGAGCGCGACAGCAGCGTCTGGCCCCCATGTCCGATCGCTCGCAGCCGAGCACAGCGATGGATCGAGGGACCTGTGTAGTTACGCGGATCGCGCAACACCGCGTCCCCCGTGTGCAACGCCACCCGCACGCGCACATCCACACGCTCCGGCCAGGGCTCGCTTCCCAACGCCCGCTGTAGATCGAGTGCGCACGCAACCGCATCCGACGCTCGCACGAACACGGCGACCGCACTGTCTCCCTCACCCTGCTCCTCCGGGCGTACCCCGCCACGCGCGTGAACGATCTCGGCGAGCAGATCGTGGCAGCGCGCCATCACCGGCGCCATCACCTCCCCCCACTCCTCCCACAACAAGGTCGAGCGCTCAATGTCGGTCAGCAGGAACGTCACCGTCCCAGTCGGGACGATTGCCACCGCGTCCTGGTCAACCGCGCCCACCGGAATCATGATCGTCTCGTCCATCATCCCAAGCCTGCCGTGCCGTGCGGTGGACTACATCGGCCAGATGGCCTATTCGCCCTCAGAGCCGGCGGAGATTGGGCTGTCTCAGATCGGTGAGACGCCGCAAGCGCGTGACGGCCATCGGCCTCGCCCTTCGGACTCAGGTGTCATACCGTCGCGCGCACCAGACCAAGACCAGCAAGGATGCCCCTCAGAAAGACTGTGCGTGCTGAGGTGGTGTGGTCAACACCACACCACCTCAGGCGACTGACCCGCGAAACGAGCCGAGTCTCGTCGGCGACTCAGGTGCGTCGCCTAATTAGTTGGCGGCACTATTTTGATAGGCAGCGACGTGCCACTGCCCGTCTTCCCTGGCCAGAACCCAGGT